>JAANXG010000124.1 GCA_018263405.1 Gammaproteobacteria bacterium | reverse complement strand
TTTTCGTGGACCCGCCCCATACCCGGGTGAATTATGAAGCATTGTGTCTTCGTTTGGACACGAGTGGCCTCTTGCGCCCAAACGCGATGGTATACGTGGAGTTTTCCACACACCGTGTACCGGTGTTCGTAGCGCCGGATTCATGGCGGGAATACCGTTCCGGGCATGCAGGCGATTTGACGTATCAGCTATGGCAGCGAACATAGGGAAATAGGGGCCTATTTGGCAATGCCATGCCGGCTCGAATGAAAGTCGTTTAGCAACAAAATATGCCGGAGGTAGATTGACACCGACAGAAAGCTGTCTATAGGCTAAGCGATCCTAAAGACAACAATAGAGAGTTTGATTTGATTGCCCTGTATCCCGGCAGCTTCGATCCGATTACGAACGGACACTCGGATCTGATCGCTCGTGCTCAGCATATTTTCGGTAAATTGGTCGTCGCGATCGCCGAGAATCCACACAAGACGCCATTGTTTACACTGGAAAAACGTGTCGAACTCACACGGGAAGTCACCCGCGATATTAAAAATATCGAGGTAATCGGGTTTGACGATTTACTCATCGACTGTGTCCAGCAAAACCATGCTGGCGTTGTGATAAGAGGGTTGCGGGCCGTGTCCGACTTTGAGTTCGAATTTCAGTTGGCATCCGCGAACCGCCGTCTGGACCCGCACATCGAGACCGTTTTCATGACTCCTTCGGAAAATCATACCTTTACGTCGGCGTCCCTCGTGAAGGAGATCGCTATGTTTGGGGGTGACGTTTCCAGCTTTCTTCACCCAATCGTACTCGATGCAGTCCGAGAAAAGTTCAAATAGTTGCGTGCTATGGCATTGGCGATTACCGAGGGATGCATCGACTGCGACGAATGTGCACCAAAATGTCCCAATGACGCCGTTTCCCTGAGTTTCTAGAAAATCAAGCCGTTTTCCTGATTTCGATTTCGTCGTCGTGCAGGGAAGTGTTTTCGAGAAGCGACTCAATGTTGGCGACGAATTTGTCCATGGTTGCCCGTTGTCTTTGAATGCCTTCCCTCACGTGGGCAAGCTCGGCAAGTCTGTCGTTAATGGTGTCGCTGGATTTATAAATTCGTTTGATGCTTTCCAACCGGCGTCGTAGCTGAACATGGTGCTCCCTCACTTGCGATTCCATGGGAGACATAACCGTACGCAACCAGTCCGCGGCATCGCTGTTGGCGCGCTCAAATATTTGCCTTACTTTCAAAACCACGGAAGCGTAAAAACGCCTTGCGACGACCATCTGTTCAGTCATCACTACGGTCAGGCCACGGATGAAATAATCGTGTCTTTCCATCAAACGCCGCAATTCGCGTTGATATTGAGACGTGGAGAATCTGCGCGGTTTTATGTTGGCGAGACCGTGCTCTTCCTGAAACTTTTTATAAACCGCGCCCATTAACTTCTGTATTTCTTCGGATTGTTTCGTCGCTGCGTTCAGCGCGCCTTCTGCGTCACTGAAAAATTTCAGCATGCTCGTTCTGAGACCACCGGTAGTCAAGCTGAGTGACATATCCTTTTTTGTCTGGGCGACCAGGCGATTGATCTGTCCCAGGCTCAAATGTTTATATAATTTATTTGTCTGTTTCGAAAAGACCGAACGGGTAGCTTGAAAACGCTGCAGGTTTTTCTCCAGATGCTCCTTGTCCGACCGTATCTTGTCCATCATATCCTCAACCACCTCCATGTTCTTGCTGTTTAGTGTCTGCAATTCACTTACGTGGACTTCGACGTCCCGGATCCGCTGTTTGATAAGAATCCGAGCGGTACTAACGATCTGAGTCAGCTCCGCCTCGACATTTTTACTCACGATTTCCCGCTTAGCGGGCATGATTATGTTGGAGAGCGCATCTTCCAGTTCTGTAATCCGGCTCTTGTCGATGATCCGGGCGTCCTCCTTGATTTTTCCCAGTAATCCTTTTTGCGCGGAAATCGGATAGATTTGTTGCCGGGGAATATCGAGGGTTTTTGACGTGTTGTCGGTCTGTCTTTCAATTTCGTGCTCGACTTCAACAGGATCTCGAAGCTCATCCCACAGTACGTCTATTTTGTTCAATATCACCAGGTGATTCGTGTTATCCGGTTCTGTACCCGCTGAAATGTGGTCTCTCCACAAGGCAAGATCGGATTTAGTCACGCCCGCGTCGGCGGCCAGGATAAACACCACGGCGTGGGCGTTCGCCAGCATGTTCAAGGTAAGCTCCGGTTCCGTCCCCAGGGCGTTGAGGCCGGGGGTATCGAGTATGACAAGGCCCTTTTTTAGAAGTGGATGGGGAAAATTAATGATCCCGTGGCGCCAGCGCGGAATCTCTATTTGACCCCGCTCGTTCATCTGCATGCCGTCCTCGTGGGCATCGTCTTCGGCAACGCGAAAACCGAGCGCCTCGGCGTGCTCGCGATCTACATACTTGACCTCGGTCAGTTGCTTTAAAACCTGTACCGTGCTGTTGGCGTCGTTGGGATCCAGGGGCAGAGTGTCCCATTCATCGAAATATTTCTTGTATTCCGTTATGGTCGTGCCGTTTTCCCGTGTCTCGACGGGCAATAGTCTGAGACAGGGTTCCCACTCGCCGGAGTACAGAATTTCCGTCGGGCACATCGTGGTGCGACCGGCGCCGGATGGGACGATACGCTGGCCCAGATGGCCAAAGAAGATGGCGTTGATCAGCTCGGATTTGCCCCGCGAAAATTCGGCGACAAACGCTACATGCAGTTTGTCATCGTTAAGGGTGTTAACCAGTTGGTTTACACTTTCTTCGACGTCCATATCCCCGAGCTTCTGCTCCGTTAACCAGTCCCGGTATTCTTCGACGGCCTGTTTTACGGACTGCCGCCAGTCGCTGTAAACGTCGAATTCGTGTTCGATTTGTGTATCGATCATTTTGATCGTGCGCCTATTCGAACGTCTCCGTCATGACCCACGTCGACAAAAGCGCCGAATTAGTCGGGTTTGCCCTAATCCACCATTGTATCGCTTAATTCAACGATTCTCGCAGAGAAAACCAATGCAAATCCAGTAATTTACAATTGTTTCCGAAATAAATAGTTGAACTTTGGATGCTAACGTTGGCATTTTACACAATAATAGCTGGCCCGTTGTCCGATGATCCGCCGCCGGATCGATTGGCCGCATCCGGCACACGGTTTGCCAGCTCGATCGTACACGTTGAGCCGCGATACGAAGTAGCCCGGCGTACCATCTTCCCTAAAGAAGTCTCGTAGGGTGGATCCCCCTCTTTCAATGGCGTCGTTCAAGGTTTCACGTATGGCCGCGGCCAGCTCGTCATATCGGCGCGCGCCGATCCGGCCGGCGCGGCGTGCAGGATGAATACCGGCGCGGTAGAGTGCTTCATTGGCATAGATGTTGCCGACCCCGGCCACTACTTTGCTATCCATCACAAACGATTTAGCGAAAACCCGGCGTCCGCGGGATTGCTGGTACAGGTAGGGGCCATTGAATGCATCGGACAGCGGCTCGGGTCCTAACGAGCGCAGTAAACGGTGGTGCTCGGGCGGCCGGGTCATCCATAATACGCTTCCGAATCGCCGGGGGTCGCGGAATCTCAAACAGATGCCGTTGTCCAGTTCGATATCCATATGATCGTGCTTTTGTGGTGGGCATGCCGCCGGCAAAATCCGCAGACTTCCGGACATTCCTAAATGGATTAGCAAGTGTCCGTGGTTCAAAGCAAGCAGCAGGTACTTGGCCCGCCGCTTGACGCCCTCGATCCGGTGGCCGGGAAGTTGCGTGCTTAACCGGCGCGGTACCGGCCAACGCAACCTGAATTCCCGAATGCGCACTGTCGAGACAACGCGGAATTTGAGGTAGGGTTCGATTCCGCGGCGGACGGTTTCTACTTCGGGTAGCTCGGGCACTGCTGCATATAGTGTCGATCGACCGGGAACTTATGAACCAGTTGGAGTATCTGTTGGGAATCCGATTCCATTGACGGCTGCCAGTATAACCTGCCCCGCGGGCAGTGCGTTGCCACGCGCCAAACCGGTTCGAAATGCGGGTCTGGTTCGCTCCGATGGAGCCGCGGATATTTAATCATCATAAGACTTATCGGGTATGACAGACGATATTAGTGTCGGCACCCCCTCAAGATTTACGGTAAGGCTGAAGGGCAGCGGTACCGAGATCCAGGTGTGCAGCGGCGAAACTATACTGGACGCCGCCCTCCGGCAGGGCGTCGTGCTGCCTTATAGTTGTCGGACGGGTTCGTGTGCTACCTGCAAAGCATGTGTGGTATCCGGCGAGTTCGATCGCGGCGAATTCCAGGAACAGGCACTGAGTGCCGCGGAACAGGAAAAAGGATATGCCTTGCTGTGCCAAACACTGGCACTGTCCGATATGGAGGTCGAGGCTCGCGAAATTGCGGTTTCGGAAGCAATCGAGATCAAGCAACTGCCTTGTCGCGTCGTCGGCCTGAAGCCGATGGCCCACGACGTCATGGAGGTCAAGATCAAGCTGCCACGGAACCAGCGCTTTTGCTATCTACCGGGGCAGTATATCGACTTATTGATGCGCGATGGCAGACGGCGCAGTTTTTCCATTGCCAACCCTCCCAACGAAGAGGGTATCTTGGAATTGCATGTCCGTCGTGTACCGGACGGCTATCTGACAAATTACATCTTCGAGGGAATGAGGGAGCGGGACCTGCTGCGATTCCAGGGTCCTTTGGGCACATTTTTTCTACGTGACGGCTCGGAAGACCGGCCGGTGATATGTGTCGCGGGCGGTACGGGATTCGCCCCTATCAAGGCCATGCTGGAGCAGGCTTTCGCCGATGAAGTTCAGTGCTCTATCCATTTATTCTGGGGCGCGCGCGCCATGCGCGACTTGTACATGCGCCAGCTCGCGGAGTCCTGGCGGGAGCAATACGATCGATTCAGTTTCACGCCCGTGCTGTCGGAGGCCGGTGAACACGACGAGTGGTCGGGCAATACGGGCTGGGCGCACGATGCGGTGACGCTTTATTACCCGGATTTGTCCCCCTATCAAGTTTATGCTTCGGGTCCGCCGCCTATGGTCGAGGCGCTGAAAAAGGCCTTCGCCGAACACGGATTGCCGGAAGACCAGCTGTTCTTCGATTCGTTTGAGTTCTCATACGACACACCGGATTCGTAAAGGGTGTGGCCCGACGAATGGTGGTCTCACTTTCTTTTTGAATTGGTTGTTACGATCGCCGGTATTGCGCGAGCCCTTAGTCCCCCTTGACATAATTACGCACACGTTCAGCGGGATCGGAAAGGCCCAGCGTCAAGGCGCGCGAGCGCAGGACTGGCCAGCCAATGCCAGCGAGCGCAACACCGGCGATGAGCCTTTCCGACCCGCCCGAAGGGAGCGTCTCCAAAGCGCCACTGCGGCGTTGCGCTTCTTGGCAAGGGCCGGCCATTCCCTGCGCAGCGCGCCTGGCACTGGCACTTTGGAGACGCTCTGAACGTGTGCGTAATTATGCCAAGGGGTGCTTAGTCCCGGGGTTCGAGGCGCCCGATCCGTTGCGCCGTGGAGGCGCCCGGAACTGCCTTTCCTAACCCATCCCGGTAATAGGCCAGTGCCGTGTCCCGATCGTCGAGTTGTTCCAACAAACGCCCCAGTTCATGATATGCCTCGGCGGAGCCACCTGCACCGATACACGCCTCGAGATACGATCGGGCCTTGCCCCACAGTTCGCGATTCAGGCAGATCCGGGCCAGCGTAAGCATCAATTCAGGATCGGTCGGGTGCGACGCCGCCCATTGCTCGGCTGTTTTGAGCTGCGCGGATAAATCGCTGCTGATGACCCAGCCGTACAAGCGAATCCACTCGGTTTCCCAGTTACGGTTGATGGCTTTGCGTAATAAAGCCTCGCTTTCATCCATGCCCCCGGATTGGATTTGCCGTTTCACGTAAGCCGCGAGCAGGTCGATGTTCGATTGCTCGGATTTGGGAAGTTTCTTCCACTGTTGTTCCAGTTGCTTGGGGTCCACACGATGTAGCATGTTTACCGCGGTCAGTTTTTGCAGGCGATCCAGATCTTCTTCCGGCAGTGCGTCTTGTTTACGGGCTGCCGGTAGCAGCTCCAATAACCGTTCCCAGTCCTTCAACTCTTCACAGGTCTTAACGGTTAGACCCAGAATTCTTGCGTTTTTGGGTTTTTGTCGAATCAAGGGCTTCAACGTTTCCAGGGCCTGTTGGTATTGTCCGGCACGGTATTGCAGCAGGGCTTGTGTTAGGTTGATTTCAACGGTATGGCCGGTATCCGCTTGCCGTGCTTTCCCCAGGTAATCGTCCCGTGCCTCCAGGTTACCTTGACTGTGAGCGGCATGAGCCGCGCCGATGTAATTCAGTATCTGGTTATCGATGTAAGGCAAGTAACTCAAAAGATGTTTCTCGGCACTGCTCCAGTCGCCTTCGATGAGCTCCAGCATGCCCCTGGATCGCAATTGATGCGCCTTATCCACACGGTGCCTCCGCCGCAGCCGGCGGACGTCGCGCGGGGAGTTCCACAATCGAACCAGTGCGCGAATGGTAAAGTAAAGAGCGAGAACAATTAGCGCCAGCAGGACGATGAAAAGCGCCAGTGAAATTTCGACGCTCCAAGGTTTCAGTGTAATCAGGACATAGCCGGGGTCCTCCATGAAAAACAGCGCCGCCGAGACCGCCAGTGCCAGTGTGAATAGAACGAGCAATAATGCTGTCACCGCGCTTTCATCCTGTTCTTGGTCTGCTGCAGTACAGTCAGGCTGCCCGAAATATCCGGCAGATCGGGGCTGAGTCCAACGCCGCGCATGTTTTCAATGTCGTTCAGTATTTGCTGCACGCCCTGATGTTCCGTGTCGAAGTACTCTCGGATCCATTTGGCGGCTTGTTCCAGATTGTCGTGAAACGTCCGAGTATCCTTGTGTAGCGCCGCAATTTGCGCACCGGACAACATGAGACGCAGATTACCGAACAGAAAATAGTGCTGTTCGGGCGTCAAGAGAGGTTTTGCAGGTTCATCGATGTTCTGAATGCGTACCAACTGTTTGAGATCACGAATGAATTCGCCGCCGGCCTCGAACCACTGATTGGATTCACCACCGCCGGTTTTCGTTTCGGGTGACCGGCTGCCGATCGGGCGCTCGGTTTTCTGGGCGAGGGGCAGATCCCCAACCTTGGCAACCATACCCGAGAGCCGTAGCGCCAGACCTGCGGTATCGACGGTTTCAAGACTCTTCAACTCGGTAATGTTGTTCGCAAGCCGTTCCCGGACTTCCAGGAATGCGGGGTTGGCAAGTTTTTGAAGGCGCTGGTCGGCGAGTTCCAAGCCCGCGACCGCAGTCGCAACGTCGCCGCTTAGCCGCAAGCTGTGGTTGGCAATACGCAACAGTTGCTCCACTTCTTCCAGTGCCCATGAATCCAGGCTGCGGTCGCGCTCCTCGTAGACTTTTTCGATGGACTCCGACAGGGCGTCGCTACGTTCGACAAGGGTTTCCTGTGCGGACTGCAGGCTATCGAGTCGCGCCTCCACTTGGGTCTCAATCCGGGTTTCGAGTTCCTTTTGTTGTTCGCGTAAAGCATTAAAATCTTTTTCCAGCGCGGTAACTTCCACTCTGGAAGTATTCACCGAATGCTCAATGTCCGTAAGTAACCGATTTTGCGACAGTTTTTGCTCGACTTGGATTTCGTACCATAAATATCCGGTTACGGACGCAGCTGCGATTGCCAGTCCCAGCGCAATTACACTGAGCGCCTTACCGCCACCGGGCGTTCGAGTGGAAGCTGCCGCCGCGTTTTGATTTTGATCGTGGGGTTCGGTTTGAACGCCGGTTCTTGAATTCGGAGTGCTCTCTTCCATCATAAAACGTTTCTCGCGAGCCTTTGCTGCGGGTTGTTGAACTGTATCATATCGTCTTAGTCGTGCTGACTACGCCACTCAACGATTGTTTTGACGATCTGCTCGTCGCTCGCCGCGGACTCGAGTACCGGACCGAGCCAGCCGTTTTGGAGCGCGGCCGCTTTCTGTCTGCCCCCGATGACTACCAAAGGTCCGGACACGAGCCGTTGCCGATACTTATCGGGAGCCATGAGCAGAAGGTTTAAGAGACCTGTCACACTGGTGACGGAAACCACCAGGTTTTCCCCCTTGTTGCCGAGCGTCCGGATAAGGATCTCGTCGTCAGCGTTTGCAGGTAACCGCCGCCGGTAGCATTCCAGATAGGCCACATGAGCGCCCCGGGCGATTAGTGTTTTTTGCAACAACTCGCGCCCGTTTTGCCCCCGTACGATGCAGATCCGGCGGTTTTCTACCTCGCTCAGGATCGCTCGCTCCAGCAGGTCTTCGCTGGAGGACCGCCCCGCGGCGCTGTACACATCGTGGCAACCCATGGTTTGCAATGCCTGCTCGGTCGCCCGGCCGATGGCGATGATCCGCTTTTCGGATACCGCGAAGTTTCGCATAAATGGGTATCCGTGCGTGACGGCATTCGCGCTTATGAATATCACTGTATCTGACCGTGCCAGGTGCTCGATCTGCGACGGGTCGGGTTCACGCGGTGCGATTTCCAGAGTCGGAAACGGTACCGGTTCACCGCCGGCGCGGCGCACCGATTCGATGAGCTTACCCGCTTGGGATTCCGGGCGAGTCACCAGTACCCGGACGCCGGCGAGGTCAATCGCGGGCATAAACTGCGTCGAGGATATTTTTCGCTCCCTGGTCGATCAGGGACTGAGCGACGCGTGCGCCGAGGGGTTCCGCCTGTCCGGGGTCGTCTACGCCATTCGCTGTTAGCAGCGTTTGGCCGTCAGGCGTGCCGACCAACGCTCGAAGACGCAGACGTCCCAGAGGCACGGCATCCGCGTAAGCGGCAATCGGGACCTGGCATCCGCCACCCAATGCAGCATTGACGCGCCGTTCGGCGGTGACGGCCGTGTCGCTGTCGGAGTCGTTGAGGCACTGGAGCAGCTCGTGCACCTCATGCTCGTCTTCCCGGCACTCGATCCCCATCGCGCCCTGACCTACCGCCGGCAGCAGACGCGACGGATCGACGCGTTGGCGGATACGATCGGACATATCCAGCCTGAGCAGACCCGCCACGGCGAGTAGAATCGCGTCGAATTCGCCGCGGTCCAGTTTGGCCAGGCGCGTGTTGACGTTGCCCCGGAGCGTGTCCACCTTTAAACGCGGATACCGATGCATCACCTGGGTTTGGCGCCGGAGGCTCGACGTCCCCACGACGGCGCCCGCCGGCATATCGTCCAACGAGGCGTAGCGGTTGGAGACAAACGCGTCTCGCGGGTCCTCGCGCGTACATATGACAGGGATGCACAGACCTTCCGGTAGAGTGACGGTGACGTCTTTCATGGAATGGACGGCGATATCGACCTCCTTGGTGAGCAACCCGTGTTCGAGTTCTTTCAGAAACAAGCCTTTACCACCGGCTGTTGCCAAGGGTCTGTCCTGAATCCGGTCGCCGGTGGTAGTCATCTCCACGAGTTCGGTCTTCACCCCCGGGTGATGCCGCTCAAGCCCCTCGGCGACCCATTTGGCCTGCCACAAAGCCAGGGGGCTCTTACGTGTAGCGATCTTCAGCGCGCCCATACCGTGTGCGGTGCGCGCGCGAGTCGTCGAACGGAGGGTGTATGCCGTCGGCTCACGTCAAGTTTTTCGTCCACACTCTTAAGTACGACCTGCCATCTTCCCGATGGTTGCTTCTCGATACCTCGGATACAATCAACCGCCACCAACGCATTGCGATGAATCCGTAGGAAACGATCCTTGAATTCCGATTCAAGACTGACCAGTGAATCCTCGATCAAGTGCTGGTCGGTAGCGGTTCGAATGGTGACGTATTTGTTGTCGGCCACGAAGTAAATGACATCGGGGATCGGGATCAGTGTGATCCGGTCGCGCATACGTACACTGATGTGCGACCGGCCGGACGGTTCTTCCTGTGACTTGTTTAATTGTTGAAGCTGCTTTTTGGAAATACGCTTGGCCTTCTGCAAGGCGGTGTTCAATCGATCCCTTCGGATAGGCTTAAGCAGATAATCGACAGCATTGACTTCGAATGCCTCCAGCGCATGCTGGTCGTAAGCCGTGGTAAAAATTACCGATGGTGGCGTATCCAGGGATTGAAGGTGCATCGCGGCCTCCAGGCCGTCCATTGCGGGCATCCGGATGTCCATTAATACGCAGTCCGGTTTCAGTTCCACGGATTGTTCGATGGCCTCGTTGCCGTTGGCAGCCTCCGCGACGATGGAATGTTCCCCCGATGCTTCAATCAATTCGCGCAGACGCGCTCGGGCCAGTTTTTCGTCGTCAACTACTAATACGCGCATCTTTATCGTCTTCTTTAAAAGCAGGATGGGTGATTCTAACGAAAATACGGCCGTTGCCGGTACTTACCCGCATCCCGGACCGGGTGCCGTAGTGATCGCTGAGCCTGAGACGTATATTCTCCAGTCCGGCGGCGTCTATCGCCTCGCCGGAAGCGGGGTCCGGGTAGGGGGCGGTCAGTTCGATTACCAGGTCGCGGTGCTCCTTGCACTCCACTGTTATCTGAATTACCCCGGTATCGGACATTTGTTCCACGGCGTTGTGCACGACGTGTTCCAGTAATAGTTGCAGAATCAGCACGGGTATTCTTGCGGATCTCGGTAGCTCCCGGGCCTTCCAATTGACTTTGAGTCTTTTATCAAGCCGCAGGCGCTCCAGTTTGAGGTATTTTTTCGCGATGCTGATTTCATTGTGAATGGGCGACAGATCGTTATCGTCGTTCAGCATCACGCGAAACAGATCCGCCATATCCTCGATGGCCGATTCGGCTTTCGTCGGCGCACGCCGCGTGAGGGAGGCGATAATATTCATGCTGTTGAAAAGGAAATGCGGACGAATTTTCTGGCGCAGCACCTCAGCCCTCGCCCTTTCCGCGGATCGGGTTGTTAACTGCAGTTGATGACGCGCGATCAGGTATCGAAGCACCAGGGCATTGACAATGGCGCTCACGGTCAAATTCTGAACATGGAAATACGCGTACCAACCGGGACGCACCGACGCAATGACATCGAAGTTCGAAAGCAGCCAAAGAGCACACTCTCCCACCAGCCAAGTAACACAAAGCAGTAACAGATACGCCATAAACAGGGCCCGGTGTTCAGGCAGGCTATTCAAAAACTGTCCGGCGATACATAGAGCGCAAACGCTCGTCAACGCGATCCACTGAACGAACAACGAGACCAGAAATAAGTCCAAGAACGCACGCTGTGTTAATGGGGGAATAATGATCGTAATCGCGATTGCCAGAAACTGGGCCACCACGATGACGTTCAACACGATGGGACCGTGGCAAAAGTTTGGGAGAAATCCTTCTCCCGCGCGAACGGATCTCGATTCCGACATGACATCCATTTGGCCCGGCCACGGATGAACTCGTTTAGTTGCCGGCGCCGACAATAGACTCACCCGTTATAACCGGCATCTTGAGTATGGTGTGATAACGGCCCGATTGTTCATAATTCCGTAAACCGGCTTTGCCGTGAAAATGATGGTTCAAAAAACGTTCCCGCACATTATTCATCGCCATTTGGTTACCTTTTCGTTGCCGCGCTCCTTCCTGTGCCGGATTTGCGGTTTCGGGTATGGGATTGGTGATCAAAACCAAAAGATCGCTGCCTTCCGACCACATCCTTAATTCGACGACTCCTCCGGAGGAACTGGGTTCCACGCCGTGATAGATCGCGTTTTCGATCAACGGTTGTAACGTCAACGAAGGAATCAGGGCGTTATGCGGGACCTTGGAATTGCTCCAGTTAATTTGTAATCGGTCTCCGAGTCTGAGTTTCTCGATATCCAAATACTGTCGGGCGAGTTCGATTTCCTCGGTAATGGGTACCATTTTACGCGCATCTCGCAGTGTTACTCTGAAGACGTCGGCGAGATCGTGCAGCGCTCGCTCCGCTCGTTCGGGATCGGGGCGAATTAAACTCGCTACGCTGTTCATGCTGTTGAATAGAAAGTGTGGCTGTATGTGCGCATGCAGAACCTGCAATCTGTCCTGTTCGCGAGTTTTGCTATCTATCCGCGTCCTGTGATAGACGAAGGCGTAGCGTAGTGCCAAGGCGTTTATGATAGCGCTGATTACGAGGATCCGGATCACCATCGTCCCATGCCACTCGGGCCATCGGCCCGATAATAGGCCCAACCGATACATGGTAAAAATAATTCCTTCGGATACAATAACGGCAACGATTGTCAGCAGAAAAAAAACAAAGATCCCGCCGGTTAGTGGTGTCATTTTTTGTACTGACCGGGAAACCAGTTTCAAGGCAAGAATACTGCCAATTGCGACCGATTGCGCGAACGTTGTCATCAATACGAAGTCATTCCAGGCCGGCTGGTCAAAACTGTCGTTTCGCGCCATGGCCAGTACAATTGCCAGACATTGTGCTACCAGCACAATACGAACCCCGATATTGGCACTCCCGAAGTTCGGCGGGATAGCTGTTGTTGACAATTCAGTTTTTGGTCGCATGTTTCGGTTGTATATGGACCGATGTTCCGTTTGAATTATGGCATGGATGCACCGTATGGAGGGTTAGGTACCCATGCCACCGCGCCTCATTTATACTCCCTCCAAAGGCATTAATGGCACCTCTATTTATTGTGGGCGAGAAAGGTTGAGAGACGAAATATTCAAGGTCAAGGCGAAATTCGCACGTAACAGCAGGCTATTGCGAAGGATTTCAACGCGGATATTGGATATTTTGGGCTCAAGATTTCCGGCCATCAATGAATAGAGATGCCCGTAAGAGAGTGATATGAGTAACGACAAGCCCTGGGGAGGCCGGTTCGGGGAGGAGACCCACGAGTTGGTGGAGGATTTCACCGAATCGGTCAGTTTCGACAAAGCCTTGTATCGGTATGATATTCAAGGATCGATCGCGCATGCTCGCATGCTTTCCCAGGTAGGTGTTCTCATCCGTGAAGAGTGCGATGCGATCGTGGAAGGATTGAACACGATAGCGCGGGACATTGAACAGGATAATTTCTCGTGGTCCGCGCGCCTTGAGGACGTGCATATGAATATCGAGGCCGAATTGACGGAGCGTATCGGCGATGTCGGTAAGAAACTGCATACGGCGCGTTCCCGCAACGATCAGATTGCCACGGACCTGCGTCTGTATTTGCGTGAAGCCGTGGATAATATCCTGGAACGGCTTGTTGAACTTCGACGGACATTGCTTGATTTGGCCGAGTCGGAGGTGGAGACCGTGATGCCCGGGTTCACGCATCTGCAGGTCGCTCAGCCCGTGACCCTGGGTCATCATGTGCTGGCATGGTTATCGATGCTTGAACGGGACAGCCAGCGCTTCAGCGAGGCGCGGGTTCGCATTAATATTCTGCCGCTGGGCGCGGCGGCTCTGGCCGGGACCACTTTCGGCATCGATCGGCAGTACACGGCCGAGCAGCTTGGATTCGACGGTATTGCAGACAATTCTCTGGATGCGGTCTCGGACCGTGATTTCGTGATCGAGTGTAGCGCCCACGCCTCGCTGTTGATGGTCCACCTGTCGCGTATCGCCGAGGAGCTGATTCTCTGGCAATCCGAAGCGTACAAATTCATAGAGATCGGCGACGCTTTCTGTACCGGCTCCAGCATCATGCCCCAGAAAAAGAATCCGGACGTAGCGGAGCTGTTGCGGGGAAAGAGCGGACGGGCGATCGGCAATCTCGTGTCCCTGTTGACGCTGATGAAAGGCCAGCCTTTGGCATATAACCGGGATAATCAGGAGGACAAAGAACCGATCTTCGACACTGTGAAAACCGTATGCGCTTGTCTCGCCGTGTTGGCCGCCATGGTCCCGACCATAAGCGTCAACCGGTCGCGCATGCGGGATGCCGCAAGCCAGGGGTTCGCCACCGCCACGGACTTGGCGGACTATCTGGTACGAAAAGGCGTGCCGTTTCGCGACGCCCATGAAGCGGTGGGCAAGGTCGTGGCCGAGTGCCTAGCCGATGGCATCGCCTTGACGGATTTGGCGCTTGACCGGTTGCGGCAGCATCATGCGTCTATTGACTCGGATATTTTCGACATGCTGAGCCTTGAAGGATCGGTTAGTGCCCGCAATCACTTGGGCGGTACGGCCCCGGAGCAGGTGCGGGCGGCCATCGCACGGCATCGGGCGAATCTGCCGTCGTAGCCGCTTGTTTATCCGGCTGTTAATTGGCAAGCTGCGCCTTTAAAATCAAAAAACAATTGCACAGATAAATAGAGGAAATTCTATGCCCTCGCGACGTTTCAACCGTTTGATACTGCTCGCAACATGCCTGTGTATCGGAGTCGGTTCATTGATGGCGGGTTGCGGTCAAAAAGGACCGTTGTACCTGCCGGTGGAAGAGGGTGATCAGAAAAAGGAGGAAAAAACACCTGAAGCCATCAAAGCCGGATCTCCCAGCGGCGATAGTTAGCATTCAATATGTTACGCGCGGGCGCCGGCCGGCGCCGGCGAATGAGCAGGTTTTATGAATCCGTTTGAATACGGCGACGGCGGGTTGTATGCGGAGGAGGTACCGCTCAGCCGAATTGCCGAAGACGTGGGTACGCCGTGTTACGTCTATTCCCGCGGGCGAATCGAGGAAAACTGGAAGGTCTACAACGACGCCTTCGGGGACTATCCCCACCGGATTTGCTATGCGGTCAAGGCAAACGGCACGTTGGCCATCCTCGGTATTCTCGCCGGATTGGGATCCGGCTTCGATATTGTCTCCGGCGGTGAACTCCGCCGGGTCGAAATGGCGGGGGGGGCACTCTCAACGGTGGTCTTCTCGGGAGTCGGTAAGACCCGGTCTGAAGTCGCAGCGGCCATAGCCTCCGGCGTCGCCTGCATCGATGTCGAATCACCGGACGAAATTGACCGCGTGTCCGAGGCCGCCGTTTACCTGCAACGCACGGCACCGATAGCCGTGCGCGTGAATCCCGATGTCGACCCCGACACCCACCCCTACATTGCCACGGGTTTAAAGTCATCCAAGTTCGGTATCGGCATCGATCGAGTGATCGATACGTATCGATATGCTGCCGGGAAACCCGGGATCGAGATTGCCGGCGTGGCCTGCCATATCGGCTCCCAATTGATGGATACAGAACCTTTGCTGGACGCCTTTAATCGCCTTCTGGATCTGGTGGATACACTGCAAGGGCTCGGCATTAACATCCGTCATGTCGATGCCGGCGGTGGACTAGGTATCGGTTACGGGAGGGTTCCGGGTCCGGACCGAACAGTTTGGATCAAGACCATGGTCGAAACCATGGGGCGGCGAATGCAGCAGCTTCCGATTATTATTGAACCGGGACGCTCTATCGTGGGAGACGCGGGCGTCCTGTTGACGCGGGTCGAGTATCTCAAAACAAACGGCAGCAAGCGTTTCGCCGTCGTCGATGCCGGAATGAACGATCTGCTGCGACCGGCGTTGTACGGGGCCAGGCACGACATAATTACAGTGAAGCAGAGTACGGATGCGGGACAACGCTACGATGTAGTGGGACCGGTATGCGAAAGTGCCGATGTGCTTGGCACGGCCCTTCTTCCGTCATTGGAATTAGGGGACTTGATTGCGGTCAAGGAAGCAGGGGCTTATGGTTCGGCCATGGCGTCCAACTATAACGCCAGGCTGCGGCCCGCAGAGGTTGTGGTGGATGGCGGTCGGTTCCACCTCGTGCGGCAGCGGGAAACCTTCGAGAACCTAGTAGCCCTTGAGGCTCTTGCGCTCGGTGAAACGGCCACACAATGACCGACCTGTTCGATTTCAATCCGCCCCCGCCGCTGTACGCGGTGATGGGCAATCCCGTCGATCACAGTCTGTCACCGCGTATCCATACGATGTTCGCGCAGCAATTCGGGATACAGCTCGACTACCGGCGTATACATGTGGACGCCGGCGGGTTCGGCCAGGCGGTCGACGGCTTCAGGGCGACCGGTGGCCAGGGTTTAAACGTCACGGTGCCTTTTAAGATCGAGGCCTGGGATTTGGCGGACGAGCGCACCGACCGGTCTCGGCTCGCGGGCGCCGCGAATACCTTGTCGTTCAAGAATGGCATTATTCGGGCGGACAACACGGACGGCGTGGGAATGTGTCGTGATGTTTCCCGAAATGTTCGCTTTGAAGTTGCAGGCAAAGACGTACTGGTTATTGGCGCCGGCGGAGCGGTCAGGGGTGTGCTGGGTCCGCTGCTTGGCAAACATCCCGCGAATACCGTGATCGCCAACCGCTCCGTCGACAAGGCGGAAAGCCTGGCGGAATTATTTGCTTGTCGGGGCTCCATAAAAACCGACGGATTCGAGCAACTGGTGGGATATTCGTTTGATCTGGTCATCAACGGTACATCGGCGTCATTACAGGGTGAGCTCCCGCCGTTGCCGGAGGGGCTTTTCAATGCAGGGGCGCTGGCCTACGACATGGTGTATCAGCGTGAACATACGCCGTTTCTACGCTGGGCGGCGGAACACGGCGCCGCACATCTCGCGGATGGATTGGGCATGTTGGTGGAGCAGGCGGCCGAGTCGTTTTATGTCTGGCATGGCAAGCATCCGGACACCGGACCGGTCGTCGATACATTCAGGCGGGGCCGGGGTGAATCATGATCATTTCAACGTCACCAGTTCTTCCGCTGCCGTCGGATGAATGGCCACTGTGTTATCGAAGTCCTTCTTGCGGGCACCCATTTTCACCGCCACGGCAAAACCCTGAATCATTTCGTCGGCGCCGTCGCCCAGGATATGGCAACCCACGATTTTTTCCTCCGCCCCGTGGGTCACGAGCTTCACTACGGTGGGAATCTTATGCTCCAGTACGGCGTAGTACATATTCGTGAAGCGTGCCGAATACACCTTGATATCGTCACCGAAATGTTCGCGGGCTTCGTCCTCGGTCATGCCCACCGTACCGATGGGCGGATGACTGAACACAACGCTTGGAATATTTTCGTAGTCGAGAGCCGCGTCGCTCTGTTGACCGAACAAACGGTCCGCCAGCCGTCTCCCGGCTGCGATAGCCACGGGTGTTAGTGCCTTGCGTCCGGTTACGTCGCCGACGGCGTAGATGCCTTTGACATTCGTGTTCTGGAAATCGTCGGTGGTGATGCCACCGTAGCCGTTTGTTTCGACCCCCGCTCGTTCGAGTTGCAGGTTGCTGCTGTTGGAGGACCGCCCCACGGCCCACAGAACGCAGTCGACGTCCTGGATGTGTTCGCCGGACTCTAGACGCACCCCGATACCGGAGTTCGTTTTTTCCAACGCGGCGACCTGGCTACGACGCCGGAAATGAATACCCGATGCCTCGCTCGCTTCCATGAGTGTCTCTCTCACCGTGGCGTCGAACGTTCTCAAGAATGCATCACGCCGTAGAACCATGGTGACTTCGGCCCCGAGCCCGCGTAGCACACCGGCGAGCTCGACGGCGATATACCCGGCTCCCACGGTAACGACTTTTTTTGGCAACTGCTCCAGTTCAAAGAATCCGTCGCTGGTGATGCCGAGTTCGGCTCCGGCTACCGGAGGCACGATCGGCCGGCTCCCGGTGGCGATCAATATGTGCTCCGCGGAGTACGTGAAATCGTTCACGACAATCCTCCCGGGCGATTCGAAATGCGCGTACCCTTCCACCTTATCCACGCCGGATTGGTCCAGGCCGCGGTGGTAGATACCGTTCAGGCGGGCAATGTGCGCATCCCTGGCGTGCTTGATCTTGGCCCAGTCAAAGTCCGTTCGTTCAAGGGAAAAACCGTAGCCGGGGGCGTCCCGCAGTCTTTCGGCGATGGCCGAGGCGTTCCACATCGTTTTTTTCGGCACACAGCCGACATTGACGCAGGTCCCGCCCATTCGATTGGCTTCAATCAGAAGGACACTCGCACCGTAGGAAGCAGCGCGCCGGGCGGAGGCGATGCCGCCGCTGCCGCCGCCAATTACCAAGTAATCATATTGTTGAGTCATTTAGTATTGATACTCCTTCAAAACGTTCCGACCGCGACAGCACAATTATGCCAAACGATCACGCCGACGTGCCGGACACCCCCGGCAACCCTTTACTGCAACAGGAGGGAATGCCGCGGTTTGACCGCATTCGCCCCGAACACGTCGAGTCGGCGCTTGCCGACATATTGTCGGAGAACCGCAAGCGGATCGCCGTGCTTGAACACCGGTCCGGCCCGGTGACCTGGGCAAATTTCGTACAGGTGCTCGAAGACCTGAACGAGCGACTCGCGCGTATGTGGTCGCCGGTCTCGCACTTAAATGCTGTGAAAGACAGCCCGGAACTGCGTAAGGCGCATGAAAACGCCTTACCCCGGTTGACCGACTATTACACGGATCTCTCGCACAACGAAAATCTATTCAGAAAGTTTGGGACCGTTCGTGACAGCGATGAGTTCGATCGGCTGGATCGCGCTCAGCGGAAAATCATCGGCAATGCCCTGCGTGACTACAGGCTGGCGGGTGTCAACCTGCCCCGGAACAAGAAGCCGCGGTTCAAGTCCATACAGCAGGAACTCGCATCTTTGTCGAACCGCTTCGAACGAAACGTGCTGGATTCCACGGAAAGCTGGTCGTTGCAGGTAAATGAACAGTCTCGATTGACGGGCCTGCCGGATACCGTCCTGGAGCTTGCCCGCCAGGCCGCCGAGACGCAGCAACAGAACGGCTGGCGATTCACGCTGCATACCCCCTCCTACCTGTCGTTCATGATGTATTGCCGGGATCGGGAGCTACGCAAGCGCATGTATAGTGCGTATGTCACGCGCGCCAGCGAGCAGGGCCCGGACGCCGGTGTTTTCGACAACAGCGGGGCCATTGAGCGGTTACTGGCATTGCGGCACGAATCGGCAACGCTGTTGGGATTCGACGGCTACGCGTCGGTTTCGTTGGAGACCAAGATGGCCGGCTCGCCCGCCCGGGTCGAGGGGTTCTTGTTGGACCTGGCCGGCTGGGTGCGCACGACCGCGGAACACGAGCGGGCGGAATTGGAGGCGTTCGCACGGGACGAATGCGATCTACAACCACTGCAAGTCTGGGACCTGGCATACGTGTCCGAGCGCCTGCGGCAATCGCGCTACGTATTTTCCGACGAAGACATGCGCCCCTATTTCCCGTTCAAGCGGGTTATCGAGGGGCTGTTCACCGTCGCCCGCCGTTTATACGGCATCGAAGCGAGACGCGTGGATGGTGTGGAGGTCTGGCATCCCGATGTCGAGTTCTACGAATTGCTCGACGGACGGGGCGAAGTGCGGGGTCGATTCTTCTTGGACCCGTATGTACGAAATGGTAAACGCGACGGTGCCTGGATGGACGACTGCATCCCGAGAAAACGCACTGATGGAAGGGTGCAGGTGCCGGTAGCGTATCTGGTTTGCAATTTGTCGCCGCCGGTCGGGGACCGCCCCGCCCTGCTCACTCATGAAGAAGTACTGACGCTGTTCCACGAATTCGGTCACGGGCTGCATCATTTGCTTTCCAAAGTCGACTACGTGTCGGTTTCGGGCATCAACGGCGTCCAGTGGGATGCAGTGGAATTGCCGAGCCAGTTTATGGAGAACTGGTGTTGGGAAGCGGAGTCGTTGAATCTGATTTCTGGCCACTACCGGACCGGCGAACCCTTGCCCGCTGAACTGCTGGATAAAATGCGTTTGGCACGGAATTTTCAGTCGGCCATGCAGATGCTCCGACAAATCGAATTTTCACTGTTTGACCTGCGCTTGCACCGGGACTACGTAAACCAGGGCATCGCTTACGTTTACAAAATTCTGCACCAAGTCAGAACGGAAGTCGCGGTCGTGATGCCACCCGGATACAACCGTTTCCCCCATAGCTTTTCCCATATCTTCGCCGGCGGGTATGCGGCCGGTTATTACAGCTACAAATGGGCGGAATTACTGTCCGCGGACGCCTTCAGCCGGTTTGAAGAAGAAGGCGTATTGAATCCGGCCACCGGCCGCTCGTTTCTTGAAAATATCCTCGAAGTCGGCGGCGTCGAAGATGCCGGCGATATGTTTCGAAATTTCCGGGGCCGCGATCCGACGGTGGACGCGTTGCTACGCCACAATGGATTGGCCGGGTAACGGCCCTCAACAAGGCGATGAGCGGCTCCAATAGTCGGTTATACTGTTGAATATAATAAGCTGGTGCGGAACCAAATGCGTATATTGTTCTATGCGGCCTTGGTTGCCTCCCTGTTGGGAGTCACTCCCACGGCGAGTGGCGACAAACTGTACAAATGGGTGGACGAAGATGGCACCGTCACCTATCAAGGCCGCCCGCCTCCTGCCGCTTCGGGCAACGTTGAGACACTGCCCGATGTGATCAGCGAGACAACACCCTCGGCTGAAGTCCCCGACGTGGACGTTGTGTTGTATTCGATCAAGGTGTGTGACGCCTGCGATTTGGTAAGAAAACTGTTGCTGGGACGCCGGGTGCCGTTTAAAGAAAAAAACGCCGACAAAAGCCCGGAGGTTCAAGCCGAACTCAAAGAAGTGGCTGGTGTGCTTTCCGTGCCCGTTTTGCTCATCGGGGAACAAGCGCTGAAGGGCTACAATAAGGAGCTGATATTGAATGAGCTCGAAGAAGCGGGCTTTACGATGAGTGCGGAGACTCTGCGGGAACCGGGACAAATACCACAGATGAGCTCCGACGATCTCGAGGGCACGACTCCCGAGGAGACCGAACAAGCGACCGGGGATTCCGCGCCCCGTGGTGAAGACAACGACTTGTTGGAGGAAGATGAAGGTTTCGCCAACTTGAACGAGGATATCTTTTCCGATACGGGGGATGCAGGCGCCGATGGCATCGGCGAACTGGAAGAAATACCGGAAGACGAACGTGTTCAAGTGAATCAGTAGCCGGCCCTCCCGGATAGATTTGACCGTTTATGAACATTGCTACTTGGAACGTAAACTCGCTGCGCGTTCGCCTGCCGCAGGTGCTGGACTGGCTGAGGGATAAAGCGCCGGATATTCTGTGCATCCAGGAAACCAAGTTGAAAGATGAAGATTTCCCGGTGCAACAGATCGAATCGTCGGGTTATCAGGTCGCGTTTTCCGGACAGAAAACTTATAACGGCGTCGCTTTGTTGACCCGTTTGTCGATCGAGGATGTAGAAACGGATCTCCCGGGCCTCGATGATCCGCAACGGCGAGTATTGTCGGCTACGATCGGTTCGCTTCGTGTTCTGAATCTTTACGTTCCCAACGGACAGGAAGTCGATTCGAAGAAGTACGAGTATAAACTGAAGTGGCTGGAGCACCTGGTGGACTATGTCAAGGAGCAGCTTTCGAGCAATTCGCATGTCGTGATTTGCGGCGATTTCAATGTCGCGCCGGAGGACCGGGACGTTCACGATCCCGAGGCATGGCGCGGCCGGATATTGTGCAGCGAACCGGAACGCGAAGCGTTCAAGGCCTTAATGGCCGTTGGCTTTCATGATGTTTTTCGGAAGTTCGAGCAGCCGGAGGGCGCCTATTCGTGGTGGGACTACCGGGCGGCGGCGTTTCGCCGCAACATGGGTTTACGGATCGACCACATACTATGCAGTGACAAGCTGTATGAATATGTGAAGTCGTGCGAGATCGACAAAGAACCCCGCAAGCTCGAACGGCCATCCGATCACGCACCGGTTGTCGCGGACATCGGATAATCGGCGAGCGAAACGTGCTGGCGATAGGCGGGAGGACCGGCGTATCGCTGAAGACATCGGAGTTATATCAGATGCCGCTGGATTCGGGACTTACCGAGCTATGATTCAGCTCAAAAGAACCATGTTTTTTCCGAAAAGCCCAAGGAATTTTCCCGGGCGTCGGCTTCTGCGCGCGGCGTTGCGTGCCGGGCACATCCTTGGAGCCGGCGTGCTGATCGGAGCCTACCTGTTCGAGCAATCTCCTTCCGTGCAGGCATACTGGCTTCTCTTCGCGGCCGCATCGGGTGTTGCACTGTTCGCTACCGACTTGCACGCGACCTGCGCTATCCTTTTCGAATGGCGTGGCCTCGCAGTGTTGTTGAAGCTTGGGTTGCTGTTCGCCGTGCGCTGGATGCCGGGGTTCGAGGTCTATATTCTGACCGTGGTCCTCGCCATCGGTGCGGTCAGTAGCCATTTGTCCCGGGAGTTCAGACACCGACTGTGGCTTCGATCCACGAAGGCTACGGTCGACACCCGGCATGGGTAGAACATAAAGCTCGAAACGCATCGAAGGGACGTCGCTTCTATCCGCACGGCAAACTGCGCCACCCGGCCCGGGAGCGGGCTTTGTCGTTTACGATCGATCCCGCCTATCGTCGCCCGCCGATGCGTACAGGATATAGCGGTGATCCGTATTACAAGCACCGAAACGCGTTTTAAATGTAATTTCTCAAAAAGTCCGTGCAATGTCGGCGATCATGTGGGGGTAGGGTTGTCTTTCAGGGACGCTGTAGATACCTCCCTGTACGCTCTGGCGAAAGCCTCCGTGCTTTCGAC
>JAANXG010000123.1 GCA_018263405.1 Gammaproteobacteria bacterium | reverse complement strand
AAACGTTACCTTTCCGTGCAAGAATGTGGGGTAGGGTTGTCTTTCAGGGCTGTCGAAAGCACGGATGCTTTCGCCAGAGCGTACAGGGAGGTATTTACAGCGTCCCTGAAAGACAATCCTACCCCCACATGATCGCCGACATGGCACGGACGAACTTCCCGGGAANTTACTCGGGGTACACCAATTCGCCGCCTACGAGGGTATGGCGGNCTTTTCCTTTAAGCGGCCAGCCGTGAAACGGTGAGTTTTTTCCCCGGCTGAGCAACTGCCGCCGGTCCAGGGTCCACTCCGTGTCCGGATCGAATATACAGATGTCGGCGGTGGCGCCGGCGCTCAGGTGACCGGCATCGATACCCAGTATCTTGGCGGGTTCCATTGTCAACAAAGCCAGCGCCCGGGGCAGATCGATGAGCCCGGATTCCACCAGCCTTAGCGTCAGCGGCAACAGAGTTTCCAGACCGGAGATGCCGGCCTCCGACTCGCTGAACGGCGCCAGCTTAGCATCCGGTTCGTGGGGTTGATGGTCCGAGCAGACCACGCTGATGGTTCCGTCCTGGATACCGCCGAGCAGGCGTTCGCGGTCCCGGGCGCCGCGCAACGGCGGAATGACGTGGCACTGGGTATTGAAGAATCCGATGTCGTGCTCCGTCAGGTGCAAGTGATGAGCGGTCACATCGGCGCTGACCGGAAATCCGTTTCTTTGCGCGTGGGCGATCATATCGACGGAGCGGGCGCTGGACAGGCCGTTGAAGTGACAGCGGGCGCCGGTGGTTTCCATCAAGGCGAGGTCGCGGCTCACCCCGACGGTCTCGGCCGCTTCGGGGATAGCGGGCAGACCGAGCCGGGTGCTGATCTCCCCCTCGTGGACACAGCCGTTGCCCTGCAACCAAGGATCTTGGGCGTGCAGGAAAACGGTGAGATCGAAAGTCGACGCGTATTGCATGGCGCGGCGCATCACCACGGTGTCCCGGACCGCGCACAATGCGTTGCTCACGCCGACGCAGCCCGATTCTCCGAGTGCCGCCATATCGGTAAGGGTGCTGCCACCCAGTTGCCGGCTTAATGCACCGACGGGGTGAATGAAGCTTTTTCCAATCTGCCGGGCCTTCTGTTGAATCATTTGAGCCATGGCGGGGGTGTCGATGGCAGGGTAGGTATCGGGCGGTATGCACAACACCGTGATCCCGCCCGCTACGGCGGCGTCGATTTCACTGGCCAACGTGGCTTTGTGTTCCTGGCCGGGCTCCCGCAAGCGGGCCCGCAGGTCGATGAATCCCGGGCAGACGATCAGGCCGGACGCGTCAATGGTTTGCACCGTCTCGAATCCTTCGGGGACATTGTCCAGTGCCGCCACGAAGCCATTCTCGATAAACAGATTGGTGGGGCGATCCATACCACCGGCGGGATCGATCAGACGGCCGTTTTCAATCGCGATGCCCATTAGCGATCCGGCTTTTGCCTGCCGCCCATGAGTATCGCCATCACCGACATGCGTACGGCGATACCGTTGGTGACCTGCGACAGAATCACCGAGTGATCGCCGTCGGCGACGTCCGAGGCGATTTCCAAGCCGCGATTGATCGGACCGGGGTGCATGACCAGCACCCCGGGTTTGGCGCGTTGGAGCTTGTCCCGGGTCAACCCGTAGAGATTGAAGTATTCCCGCTCGCCGGCGATCAAGCTCCCCTGCATCCGCTCTACCTGCAACCGCAGCATGATTACCACATCCGCATCCTCGAGCCCCGCGTGCATATCGGTATAAGGATGCACGCCAAGACGTTCGACCTCCGTCGGAAGGAGAGTACGGGGTGCGATGACGCGGATGTCCGGGACCCCCATGGTGTTCAAAGCATGGATCTGCGAGCGTGCCACGCGCGAATGCAGGATGTCCCCGACAATGGCCACGCTCAAGTTGTGAAAGTCCTGGCGGTGCTGGCGGATGGTGAAGACGTCCAGCATTGCCTGAGTCGGATGAGCGTGACGCCCGTCGCCTGCATTAATGATGCTGACGTGCTCGGGCACGTGTTGAGAAATCAAATAAGCCGCACCGCTTTGACTGTCTCGTACCACGAAAAGGTCGGTGTGCATGGCTTCAAGGTTCCGAACCGTATCCAGTACGGTTTCGCCCTTGTTCGTCGACAGCCTTGAAGCGTTGAGATTGATTACGTCGGCAGAAAGGCGCTTGGCGGCGATTTCGAACGTGGTGCGGGTGCGTGTGCTGTCTTCAAAAAACAGGTTGACGACCGTTTTGCCGCGTAACAGGGGTACTTTCTTGATTTCCCGTTGCCCGAAATCGATAAAACTTTCCGCGGTATCCAGTATGTGGGTGAGGGTATCCCGGGAGAGGTTCTCGGTGGTGAGTAGATGCCGCAACCGGCCCCCGGCGGTGTACTGGTTGTCACCGGCGGTCACGACGTTTTCTCGCTGATGGTGAAAGACAACTCGCCTGGGCCGTGTAGCTTAACGTGTTGGGTAGCGGACAACCGGAGGTGCATGCCCACGATATCCGGCTGGATCGGCAATTCCCGTCCGTTGCGTTCGATACCGACGACGAGAATGATGGAGCGGGGTCGGCCGTAATCGAACAGTACGTTCATTGCCGCACGGGTGGTGCGTCCCGTGTGCAGTACGTCGTCCACCAGCACGATGTGCCGCTCGTCGATGTCTACCGGCAAGTGGGAGGCCTTTACCCGTGGATTGATACCGATTCGTGTGAAGTCGTCGCGGTAGAAACCGATATCCAAATAGCCCGTCGGTTCCTTTAAGCGGACTCTATGATGGAGGTGCTCCGCCAGCCAGGCCCCTCCGGTATGAATGCCCACCAACAACGGATCGAGGGTCAGCATGTCTTGAAGTCCGGTTTCCAGGACGTTCAGGATTTCTTCGATATCCGGGCGGGAGCCGTTCATCGTTATGTGTTGAAAAATGATTCTAGTATCAAGGCGGCAGCCGTGTTGTCGATAGTTTCCTTGCGCGGTTTTCCGGTCGTTTCCGACAGGTGCAGTGCTTGGCGTGCTGCTTCCGTCGTAAGCGTTTCGTTAATCCAGTGGACCGGTCGATTGTAGCGCCGGCGGAGCCGGCGCCCGAACTTTTCGGCCTTCCGGCTCCACACCGTATGTTCGCCTTCGGCGTTAAGCGCCAGGCCCACGACGAAGCCCGCCGGATTCCATTCCTCAACGAGTGCCTCGATTCCGGCCCAATCGGGCCCGGACTGGAATACCCGCACGGCCGACAAAGGTGTGGGTAACCGCCCGGATGAGCTGCCCGCGGCAACGCCGATGAATCTAGATCCGAAATCGAAAGCGAGAAAGATGTCGCCTTTGTCCCGGATCAAGCGTGCCCCGCGTCGCGGGAAAGAAGGGTGAGATCGACGCCAAGCAGGCCGGCGGCCTGGCTCCAGCGCCGCTCTACGGGCGTGGAGAACATCAGGTCGATATCCGCGGGACCGCTCAGCCAGGCGTTCTGGGTGATCTCTCGCTCCAACTGTCCGCTACCCCAGCCCGCATATCCCAAGGCGATGAGTGCGTGTTCGGGGCCGTCATTTCGGGCGATCGCTTCGAGAATGTCGCGCGAAGTGGTTAATCCGATGCGCTCGTCGATTCCCAGAGTCGATTCCCAGGCGTCGGGGTGGTCGTGGAGCACGAAACCACGCTCGCTCTGGACCGGGCCCCCGTAGTGCACGGATTGTTGAGCCCGGGCGCATTCATTCGAAGGGATTTCCATTTGGCCGAGTACGTCGGCCATGGTGAGGCCCATGGTGCGGTTGATGATGATTCCCAGCGCGCCGTTTTCATCGTGTTGGCAAATAAAGCTGACGGTTTGTTCGAAATTCGGATCCGCCATAGCCGGCATTGCTATGAGACACTGACCTGTCAGGGACTCTGTTTCGATCATACGCGGTAGTATCGTTGAGATGCACTCAAGTCTCAAGACTCCATTTGCCAGTGCTTGCGGCTTGCCGGGGGTTTAACGGCTAACCAAGCGGTTGCCCTGCATGAACTGCCAGGTGCGGGTGATGTGCAGGATATCCGTTTCCTTCTTAATGTCGGGTGGGAACGGGTCGTAGGGTCCGGCCAGCCGAACGATGCGCCGTGCCGCGTCGTCGAGTACTTTATTGCCGGATGACTTGATGAGACTCAGATTGTGTATTGATCCATCGGGGTTGATAGCTACATCGAGCACTAAGTTGCCGGTTAATTTCTTGCGACGCGCTTTTTCCGGGTAGTTGAGATTGCCGACCCGCTCGACCTTCGTTCGCCAGGCTTCCATATACGCGGCGTACTTGTACTCCCTGGTTCGGGCGCTTAAGAACTTGCGCCGTGGACGTTTTTGATACTCTTCCCAGAAGCGCGAAATCTCCGCGCTCAAGCGCGCACGCTCCCGAGTAAGGTGGTGCGTTGGCTCCAGGCCGGCTTGGCTGTCGGGCTGGTGTCTTCGTTGTTGTTCCCGAGGCTGCCGGTTGTCGATCGTTTTAGCCTGCTGCGTGTCCCGGGTCATCACCTGATCGAGGCTCGGTTTCTGCTCCTGTTGATTGGTCCGCAACCGCGCCGCGGGCACTTGTTCGGATATCGTCGGGGAGGGGTTCAGGGGAACGGGACTCTTCGCAATGACGGCTTTATCGGTGTCTCCGCCACCTTCCTGATTCGCTTGCGCAAGAAAATCCGCCTCCTCGGGCGCTGTGTTCGAACGGGTATTCACCAGGGTGATATCCAGAGTCGGCAGGGATTCATTCGAGCTGACATCGGGTATCGAAAAACTAACCCCCAGGATAAGGGTAATGTGAAAAAGCAGCGCTGCGAAGGCGGTCAGGCCGAGGCGGTCCGTGTTCGTAAAGCCGGGGATTTCTTCTGCTAAGTTCACTACTCAGCCGATTTCCCGCCGTTGAACCGGCTCTCGATTACATCCATTAAGTGGGCGCTGATATTCACCGAGAAGTGCGCATCCAGTTCGCGAATACAGGTCGGACTCGTGATATTGATTTCCGTCAGGTAGTCGCCAATGATGTCCAGTCCCGCGAACAGTATGCCTTTTTCCTTGAGCGAGGGTCCGACCTCCCCGGCGATCCATCGTTCGCGCTCGGTGAGTTCCCGGCCCTCGCTCGAAGCGCCCGCCGCAAGGTTGCCCCGCGATTCGCCGGGCGCCGGCACCCGGGCCAGAACATAGGGCAACGGCTCGCCGTCGACCATGAGGATGCGTTTGTCACCCTCTCGGATTTCGGGGATGTAGCGTTGCGCCATGACATAGCGGGAACGGTGTCGCGTGAGGGTTTCCATAATAACGCTGATATTCGGGTCCCGCTCCGTTACCCGGAACACCGAAGCGCCGCCCATCCCTTCGAGCGGCTTAAGAATAATGTCCGAGTGTTCGTGCAAAAACGCGCGTAAGTCGGAGAACTCGCGTGAAACCAGAGTGGGGGGTGTACATTGTGGGAACCAGGCGATGTACATTTTTTCGTTAGCGTCCCGCAGGGCCCGGGGTCGGTTGACCACCAGGACGCCTCGTTGTTCGGCCCGCTCGAGTATATACGAACAGTAAATGTACTCCAGGTTGAACGGCGGGTCCTTGCGCATCAGGATAATGTCCAGTTTGGACAAGGCGATCGACGACCCGGCGCCATATTCAAACCAGCGATTATCGTCCTCGAATAATGTCAATGGTTTGAACCGCGCGAACGGCTCTCCATCGCGAACCGTGAGATCGTTCATCTCCATGTAATGGATCGGCCAACCCCTGGACTGGACTTCCAAAAGCATCGCATAAGTGCTGTCCTTGCGAACTTGTATGGAACCGATCGGGTCCATGACAACGCCCAGCTTGAGAGTCATTGACTTGCCGCCGGGCGCGCGGTGAAGCCTGCCTGTTTTCGAGTCCCGGTAAGATGCGCGATGTGCTGCCGGTGATAGGGGTTGCGGGTGTGGTTTTCGGGGATAACCGACACGCCCCGACGGGCGGGGACCAGGCGTTCGGCGGCGGTGGGATCTCGGTTCATGAAGTTCGACTTTGTGCCCGTGAACAAAAAAAGGATGTTATGCTAAAAGAATCAGCAACATATTTTCCATACTTAGTGTAACATAGCAAGTTTACATCGGCCCGTCGTAACCGGAGTTCGCGTGAGACTCACCGCGCGTTCCGGCCCGGCCGGCAAGCAACGCCGTCGAATTGATCTATTGTAGTACTCCAAACAGGTATGGCCATGCGCTCGGTAAAAGTCCTGGTAATCGACGACAGCAATACGATCCGCCAATCGACGGAAACCATTTTGTCGAAAGAGGGCTATGACGTAGTGACGGCCGGCGACGGGTTTGAGGCAATGTCGACGATTATCGATAACCATCCGGATATTATTTTCGTGGATATCATGATGCCCAGGTTGGATGGTTATCAAACCTGTGCCCTGATCAAAAACAATCGCCATTTCAAGGGCACGCCCGTCGTGATGCTGTCCAGCAAGGATGGTCTGTTTGACCGGGCTCGTGGCCGGATCGCGGGCTCGGAGCAGCATATCAATAAGCCGTTTTCAAAAGAGGAGCTGCTCGCGGCGATTCGTGAACATGTCAAGCCGGCCGAGATTCACGCCTAAGGGCTCGCGCAAAAATAACTTCACAGAATTCGCGCCCGAATTTGGGTTAGATTTGGACGATCCGATGGAGCAAAACCGCAGTACTAGCAGGGCTACTATGAGGATTTTGCGATTGAGGATCGTTCAAAGATGGCCCGAAGACGGGATGTGAAAATGGGAAGTTATTTTTGCGCGAGCCCTAAGGGGAGGCGGGAGTAATACCGGGCACATGTGTAGAGCGCCGACCGGCGCCTGGATCAGTTTCAGGCGCAGATGATCATAGCGGTGGGCGAAATCGGCGCACTGTGCAGCGACGGTATCACCGCGCAGTAACGGTGCGCCATCTATGATGACTCGCGTAATATCGCCGCCTGCTTCGGCATCGACGATGCTTAGGGCTCGGCCCTTCGGCACGATTTCTCAGCGGACCGCTTTGTAGTGCCGATCCGGCATCACTACCAGCTTGCCGATAAAAGACTTGGCGATGAAGTCGGTTTGGGCTCGATGAAATTCACTGAGTCGATATGTGGCGTGTAACAACGGTTTGATTTTCCCGGTCTCGATATAGCGTACGAGGTCCCGTAAGGCACCTCGGGTACCCTGGGATGAGCCGTGCAGCTCGAGGTGCTTCAAATACATCGTGCGCAGGTCGAGGTGGACTACGGGCCCGGCGATCGCCCCCGCGGTGACATACCTGCCTTCGGGCCGCAGCAGATTGACCAGTGGCGTGAACATATCGCCCGCAACGAGGTCGGCGACGACATCAAGGGGCTGTTCACCAATGGTCCGGCGCACCGCCTCTTCGAAATCACCCCGGCCACGGGTAACCGTGGCCTCGGCGCCGATATCGAGCAGAGCCTGTTCCTTGCCGGGCCCGGTAACGGCGTAGGGGATAGCGCCTCGAGCCCGGCACAACTGTACGAGTCCCGAACCGACCCCACCGGAGGCACCGGTAATGAGCACATTCTCATACTCTTCCACTCGAGCCCGGTTCAGCATGTGTTCGCCGGTCAGATAGGCGCAGCAGAACGTAGCTAGCTCTGCATCGCTCATGTCTGTGTCGACACAGTGCGCATTATCTTCTGGAACCACGCAATACTCGGCATAACCGCCGTCCCGGCCATGACCGATATAGTCGATGTTGGCGAGGCTGTCGGTGTCGGTGTTATAGATGCTGAAATCCACCATGACTCGCTGCCCAATTCGATCTGAGTTGACGCCGTTTCCCACGGCGACGATGGTTCCGACCGTATCTGCACCCTGGATGCGCGGAAACGTCAGCGTAGGTTCTCCCCGCCGCCAGCTTGATACGGCGTTCGGATCCTCTTGCGTACCGTACGCACCCTCCCTCACCCACACATCGGTGTTGTTCATGCCACACGCGTGGACTTCAAGCAGGACCTCTCCGGCCTGCGGCTGTGGCGTGGGAAAATCTTCGACGTATTTAAGTTTATCCATGCCGCCGTGTTCAGTCAGAACTACGGCTTTCATGGTTTCAGGGATTCCGTTAGTAAAATCGTTCATGACGCGTGCTTCTCGGTGTGATTGCAGGTGTGTGATCGCCCCGTAGTTTCAACTTGGAGTATGACACGCCGGGTTCGGGGTGTTGTGAAGCGGTAAGTTCTCAATAACCCCGTGCAAGAATGTGGGGGTAGGGTTGTCTTTCAGGGCTGTCGAAAGCACGGAAGCTTTCGCCAGAGCGTACAAGGATGTATTCACAGCGTCCCTGACAGACAACCCTACCCCCACATGATCGCCGACATTGCACGGACTTTTTGAGAAATTACGTGAAGCGGCGCTAAGTCATTGAGTTAAGGAAGGAATAGTGGTGGAGCGGAGGAGAATCGAACTCCCGACCTTCGCATTGCGAATCCACTATTTCTTCTGATGGCCTCTTGTAAATCAACTAGTTACGCGCACTGGCCCCGCGCTAAAGTGGCCGGATGTGACAGTAATCGACTGGAACAGTCCGTAGGTGGTCACATTCTGGTCACACTGAGCCTTAGCGAACCATCTGCCATCGGTTGTGCGACAGATCGTACGTTCCCTTTTCTGCATACGCGTCGCAATAGAAGGGCTCTAAGAAAGGGCTTTGCGGAGATCGCTGTGCTCGAAGGCGGACGCCATGCGTTCACACTCGCCGCGCGTGAGCCCGACACGGTCCGCTTCCTCGCGCCACCCGGAAACAACCTCGGCCACTTCGGCGGCGACCTCACGGGCTTCATCCGGGTTCAGCTCAAAATACTCGGCCACGTCGAACGCCAACTCTACGGAAGCGCTCTGGTCGTCAAAGTCGATAGCGTTGGAGAGAACACGTGGGCTTACATCGACCGGGACCGGATTGAGGTCATAAGCAGGGCAGAGCGTCCAGCCATCGGAACCCGCATAGAGAAAGCCGTGATTGCGTAGATGATCGTCAATGTTGGAGATCAAAACCGTAAAGACAATCCGCCGCCACAGGTGTTGTATATCGGTCTTCGGTCGGGCGCCCTGCTGGCGCAGCGCATCAACAATCTCCAGATAGCTGTGTGTTTCATTATCGCGTGCCCCGAGCATGCTGAGTGCTGATAAAAAGGGTATGCGCCAAGCCTCCGTGCGGTCGAAACGACGCAGGATCAAGACCGGTTTGTCAGCTATCTCCTCAAGCCGCCAGTCCGGAACAGGGATACCTGCCTTGGCAGCGAGGGAAAGAGCAACGGCTTCCCAGGTGACCGTATCCCAGTCGTCGTCCCGATGCGGGAACTTAGCGATAGCCAGAGCGCCGTCCTGATCGCGGACGGAGGCTTTGGGGCGGGCCCCTCCGAGAGATGAGCCCGGGGCGAGCAAGAGGCGGAGATCCTCATCGCTTTCATCGTCATTAATGACGTGCTCGGCGGCGTTGAGAAGCCTCGGCAGTTCAATGAGAGGCGGGATGCGTGTCGTGTCATGTTCCGCCAGGAACGGGCCGTTCTCGGCTGTAGCGAAGCGCAAAGCCCCTTGCCGCGCTTCGTCGTCCACCATGAGCAGA
>JAANXG010000122.1 GCA_018263405.1 Gammaproteobacteria bacterium | reverse complement strand
GAGGTATTGCATCCTTAGCTCCGTAAACGGCACTTCCCTATGCCACTTCTTACAGCGTCCCTGAAAGACAACCCTACCCCCACATGATCGCCGACATTGCACGGACTTTTTGAGAAATTACCGCGTCCATATATCCCATTCGGGAAACATGTGCTCGCATGCCGGCTCCGGAATCGGATTGGCAAGAGAAGCTTGGCTGCCATTGAACACGGATGCTCCAGAATTTTTAGAAAGCCTGCAAATGGTTTGGTATCATTGAAGCTTTTATGAAACCGGGCTCAGAAATGTGGCGAAAACGATTAGAAATCGCGTGGCGAGGGGAGAACCTGAAACCGGCTTTGAAAGCCATGGTAGTGGTCGGGCTACTGCTGAACATCGTTCATGTGATCGGTCTACCGTTGTGGTTTAAATTGATTGTTACTCCCGTGGTGCCTTTTTTAGTGGCACTGTACGGTACCGTTGAAGCCCAACTAAAATCGGCTTCCGCTTTCTGTTCCCGCGATATTTAAAGCGGAGCTTCGCTGACTGATGAAAAGAACCGGAATGGGCGATCAGCACGGCCTGGCCTCCAGCCAATGGAAATTGATACTGCTGGCATTGTTAATTGTAACGGGTCTGGCCGCACTTTTGTTTACGCCGATCAGCGATTACTTCACCGAGGAGGGGCTGCAGCAGTTACTGGCTTCTGTACGTCGTGTTTGGTGGACTCCATTTATTGTTGTCGGCTTGCTGATAATCGCTTCACCTTTAGGTATACCAACTACGCCCCTTTTGCTGGGTGGAGCTGCTTTTGGCGTTTGGCTGGGCTCATTTTACAATACGATTGGTTTGATTCTCGGGGCAGCTTTGAGTTACGAATTGGCCAGAGTGCTTGGCCGGGATTTCGTATTAGCGGTAACCGGTGATCGTATTCGTGGCATCGAGAAACGTTTTCAGCGCTTTGTATTTTGGCCGCTGGTTCAGCTTAATTTCATGCCATTACCGTTCCCGGTGCTTAACTATGGCGCGGCTTTGTCCGGTGTGCGAAGAGCATCGTTTTTATCGGCAATGACGATAGGTTTAATTCCTTCCACGGTACTTCATACATATTTTATAGGTGCGTTGGTGGCAGCCGACTGGGACAAACGCGGTGTATTGTTGGCTGCATATATTGCAGCATTTTTGCTTTTTAATGTGCTAATAGGCTACCCGTGGATACGAAGTCAGCGAAAACGCCGGCATACTTACAGGCGTCTGAAGTCCATGCGGTCTGGAAGGAAACATCTATTCAAGACCGATGACGAGATATGAATAGAGGTGCCCTTGAGCACAAAATCGTTATGGCCGCCCCATGTAGCGATGGTATGGGCATGACAATCCGGGCGATCACGAGACCCGGTTCGATCTGAATCCGGCAAACGAGAGGCTGAAATTGGAAGCCATTTATCGAAACGCCGACGTTCGTCATATCAAAAACCCGTGCTTTAATCCGGCCGTCGATTATCCAGCGGATCTCAACGGGATTCTGGGTAGTGCCCTGATCATGGAGGCCCAAGATGAAATATCCCGTTGGGACGGCTACTCCCCGACCCCTTTGTACCCGTTATGCGAAATCGCCGGAGCCATTGACGTTAAGGCCATTTATTACAAGGACGAAAGCCGGCGGTTCGCGCCGGGAAGCTTTAAAGCGCTGGGTGGCGCTTATGCCGTGGAGCAGCTATTAAAACGGGAAGTGAGCCGCCGCTTGGGTCGAGAGATTTCCCTGGGTGAGATACGTAACGGTCGATATGCGAAGCTCACTTCCGGTGTCACAGTCGCTACGGCAACGGATGGCAATCATGGGCGATCCGTGGCGTGGGGTGCTGCCCGCTTCGGGTGTTCCTGTGTGATCTATATACACCGTCACGTGAGCGAAGGGCGATGTGCGGCCATGGAGTCTTTTGGCGCAAGGGTTATTCGCGTAGAGGGGAATTATGACGATTCGGTACGTCAGGCGCGGTTAGACGCGGCAAAAAATGGTTGGTATATAGTATCGGATACGTCGTATCCCGGATACATGACACTGCCTCGTTACGTTATGGCGGGGTACACGGTGATGATCAAGGAAGCCCTTGAGCAAATTCCCGACAGGACCGCGCCGACGTGTGTATTCCTTCAGGGAGGTTGCGGGGGCTTGGCGGCGGCGATAGCCGGTTATCTATGGCAAGCGCTGGGGGAGCATCGCCCCCGCTTGATTGTCGTGGAACCGGTGCAGGCCGATTGTCTTTACCAAAGTGTGTCGGCGTGCCGGCGCGTTGACGTGAACATCACCGAAGAATCCTCGATGGCCGGATTGTCCTGTGGTGAAGTCTCGATCCTAGCCTGGGGTATGGTTCAAGCGGCTGTGAATGATTTCCTGTCCATGAACGACGATTTGATCGGGCCGACGATGCGTTTGCTCGCGCGAAGGCAAAACGGCACGACCCCCATCGTCGCCGGGGAGTCGGCGGTCCCGGGTCTGGCGGCACTGCTCGCCGCGTCGTGGCAGACGGGCTTGCGGGATGCGCTGGACCTGGGTGTCGACAGTCAAGTGTTAATCTTTGGCACGGAAGGGGCCACGGACCCGCAAATTTATAAGAACCTCGTGGGTGCGTACCCCGGTGAAATTTGTGCCGAATGACTGGGGGAGTGCATCAATCGTTTTGCGCGAGCCCTTAGCCCCGTGCAATGTAGCTTTTCATTATAAAGCGCCGATGCCGGTCTTCAGACAGGTTGCCTTTGTAGCGAATTACACGCTCGATTCTTGAGGCGTAGCCTCTTGCAGCGACAGATAACGGCTTGCCCAGGCTGCCAGTGTCGCCGCGACATATTCCGAATCCGCCTTTCTGGAAAGGAGGTGGTCGGAATCGTCGAGCGAGATGAAGCTTTTGGGATGTTTGGCGGCCTGATAGATTTTCGCCGCCTCATCGATTGGTACGATACGGTCGATCGGCGAATGAAACACCATCAAGGGCCTTTGCAGTCGGCCAATATGGTCGGTATCGGCGAATTGCTCCAGATCCTCGATTAGTTGGGATCTTATGGTGAACTGCCGCTGACCCAGTGTGACCATCGCGCTGCCTCGAGTCTTGATATGCTCGATACTGTCGTCGAATAAGTGAGAAACGTGGTTGGCGGCGGCCGGTGCCCCAATCGTGGCAATGGCTCTCGCATCCGGCAGTTGGTGTGCGGCCGCCAGTACCGCCGCACCGCCGAGGCTGTGGCCGATGAGCAATGCCGGTGCGCGGTAATGTTCTTTCATAAAGTTCGCGGCGGCCACCAGGTCTTCAACATTAGAAGAAAAATTGCTGTTGGAAAAATCTCCATCGCTGTTGCCCAGGCCGGTAAAATCGAAACGCAGCACCCCGATGCTGTGTTTAGATAAGGCTCGGGCGATCCGCGACGCGGCGGCAAGATCCTTGCCGCAGGTGAAACAGTGGGCAAAAAGCGCGAATGCGACAGGGTTGCCGTGGTCCGGTAGCTCCAGAGCGCCAGCTAGCAATTGACCCTCTTCGTTTGGGAACTCCAGCTTTTGTTGTACCATCGATATCTCCTGCCGCTTCCTCAAGGGTTTGTCCTTTCGTCTGCTGATCGCACTGCGGACAGGTTTTGATTTGTGCATCGACATGGGACACCACTTTTTCGAACATAATGTCGATCTTTGTGCGCCTTTCGTAGGCTTGACCCGGGATATCACTGAGATCCTCCCCGCAGGTCTCGCACACATTGACCGGTGCCACCTGAATGGTCTCCACCGTGCGGGTATTGGCCGCACCTTCGTTGTTCTGCCGGTTGCCCTTGCCCCTGGAACCCGGTTGTGGGGTTGCGCTTGAGCGTCGGTTTGGGACGGCGGTTTGCTTGAGTTTTTGCTGTCTTTTGTGGTGTGCTTCTCCATGAACACCGCCATCAGCACCTCGAACAGCATCAGCATGGCTTGAAATAGTGCGTGACTCTCCGCCGCCATCTTGCCCGAGGCGGACAGACGCTCGAATTCCCACTTGAGTGCGCCAAACTCCTCTCGGAGGGAGGCCTTATTGACGGTGGGCATAATCCGCATCACCGGCTTCAACGGCCATCATGGCGGCCAGTACCGCGAGGCGCTCCGCCCGGGGCAACGCCTGGTAGCGCCTGCCCCAGTTTGCCGCTTTGCGCTTGATGCGTTGCCGGTCGGTGAAGTTCTTGCCCGCAGTGCTGGCCCAGTGCACCCGATCAATGGTGAAATTAAACCAGAGCTTTTCGGTGCGCACACCGCCCTGATTCATGACCTGCAACTCCAGGCTGCGCCAGCCGTTGAGAAGCTCGTCGTACAGGGCTGAGGGATAACCCGACAGAATGACATTACAGGGCAGTCCCTTGAGTAATCCCAGCAGATCGATATGATCCCGTTCCTCGTAGTCAAATCGGTATTTGCGCCCCGAGGTCCGGGTCTGCCTGAGATAAGGGGGATCACTGTAGATCAGTTCGGTCCCACCATAATCATACCCGGATAAAAACCGGTGCGCGCAACCGTTGATCTTTTCCACCGGATAACTGCACTCAAAGCCGGCCAGTGGCCGCGGATCAATATCGATGCCGATGTTGTGCAGTGCCGGCGGTTTTCTCTTCATGATCGCGCCGCCGCCCAGATGGGTTTCTATGTACGTGGCGTGCGGTGGCATCATGGCAATAATCGGTTGGCATAACCCGGATGTCGCCTTCGACCCAAAATAGCTGCTCATGGCTTTTGATCTGATTCAATACAATGATCAGAAGCATAGCCCCGGTTCCCTATGATGTCAAGTATTCATTGGCTGATGTTTGCTGGTGTCAATTGGGGGTTTCGGTTTACTATTGGCTTAATACTTATATCAGGCGTGAGCAGTTACACTAACGTTACAATATCAGTGATGGGGTACACTAGCATTCGTTAGTGAGGATGATTTTTCCGATGTGCTCGTGGCTGTCCAAGAGGCGATGAGCCTCGCTGGCTTGTTCCAGTGGGAATCGTGCGTAGATAACCGGCTTCAAGTGTCCGGTTTCGAATTGAGGCCAAACTTCCCGTTTCAGCGACTCGGCAATCGAGGACTTTTCCTTAACGCTGCGTGGGCGCAGTGTGGAGCCGGTGACGGTAAGGCGGTTGAGCATGATCTTTAGCAGATTGACATCGGACTTCGGCCCGTGTTGCAACGCGATCTGGACCAGCCGGCCTTCCATCGCCAAACATTCCAGGTTGCGGGGAAAGTAATCGCCGCCGACCATGTCCAGAATCAGGTCCACGCCGCTTCCATCGGTCAGGGCCGCCACCTCGCCGACGAAGTCTTGCTCTTTATAATCGATCGCCGCATCGGCGCCCAGGTCGAGACAGGCATTACATTTCTTCTTTGTGCCGGCGGTGATGTACACGTCGGCGGCTGCGTTCTTGACCAGTTGAATCGCGGTGGTTCCTATACCGCTGGACCCGCCGTGAATCAGCACGCGTTCGCCGCTTTGAAGAC
>JAANXG010000121.1 GCA_018263405.1 Gammaproteobacteria bacterium | reverse complement strand
TCGATTTATTGAGGCGAATAGCCAGCTATTTAACGAAATAAATCGGGAAAGTGGGCCGATCTCCCGCCGCCGCAGTAGATTCATCCTAAGTCCGACAGGCTCCTAGTACTGCGGTTTTTCTCCATCGGATCGTCCAAATCTAACCCAAATTCGGGCGCGAATTCTGTGAAGTTATTTTTGCGCGAGCCCTAAGGGGAGATCAGAAAGGCCAGTCCATCCACCGCCCCGATACACAAGGTCTGCAGCGGCGCGATGAAGGGCAGCAGAAGAACAACAGCACAGGCATTGACGCCCAGTAGAAAGCGGATGTCCCGAGGGGTCTGAACCAGCGGGGCCTCACTCTCCGGCTCATCGAAATACATCAGCTTGATTACGCGCAGATAGTAAAAAGCCCCCACTACGGTGAACAGGACCGCCACCACGGCCACCCATATCAGGCCCGCCTCCACAACGGCCTGAAAAACGGTCAGTTTGGCGAAGAAACCTATCGTTGGAGGAATGCCCGCCATGGAAATCATCAATAGGAGCATCAGGAAAGCATACCAGGGGTGTGTCTTGTTCAGTCCTTTCCAGTCTCCCATCTCCTCGGCTTCGAACCCGGAGCGCGACATCAGCACGATCATACCAAAGCCGCCCATGCCGACAAACGCATAGACCAGCACGTAGAACATGGCCGCGCTGTAGCCGCCCGGTGTTCCCGTCAGAATACCGAGCAGCATGAAGCCCATATGCGAAATAGCCGAGTATGCGAGCATCCGCTTCAGGTTTACCTGGGCGATGGCTATCGTGTTACCAATACCGATCGACAACAGCGAGAGCACGATCACCATATCGCCCCACGCCTCGTGCAGACCGCCCAGAGTGCCCGCCAGCAGTCTGATCATCATCGCGAACGCTGCAATTTTCGGGGCGGTGGATACGAACAGTGTCACGGCAGTCGGCGCGCCCTGATACACGTCCGGCACCCACATGTGAAAAGGCACCGCACCGAGCTTGAAGGCCATGCTGACTAAGACAAAAATGAGTCCCAGCACCAGCACCGGATCACTGGAGGGATGCTGGGATACGGCGATCCGGATTTCCTGCATGTCCAGGCTACCCGTTAAACCATAGAGGATCGACATGCCATACAGCATCATTCCCGAGCCGATAGCTCCCAGCACGAAGTATTTCATCGCCGCTTCGCTGGACCATGCGGAATCGCGCCGGAACGCCACCATTGTGTACAAACACAGTGACAACAACTCCAACCCGAGATAAAGCGCCAACAGATGCCTCGACGAAACCATGACGAACATGCCGACCACGGCAAACAGACCGAGCACAAAATACTCGCCACGGAAAAAATCCCGCTTCGTGGCGTAGTCACGCGAATAAATAAAAACTACGGCGGTAATCAGGCTGATGCTGATTTTAAGGACGCCGGCAAATGCATCGTCCACGAACATTCCGTTCATGGCGATCACTGTTTCGGTACTGAAGTCCATGATATTCAATACCGCCGCCACCACGAGCGTCAGAACGGACAAAACAAGGGTAACGGCTCTCTGGCCTGCCTTGAGATACAAATCAATCACCAGTATTACACAGGCCATTCCTGCAATAAAAAGCTCCGGGACCAGAGGAGTGAGATTCAGTTGCATCATCTGCCTATAGCTTTGTGATTGATACTTGGGTGACGAGGTTTTCCACCGACGCGTGGACAATTTCCAAAAACGGATCCGGCCACACACCAAGGCCCAGCACTGCAAGCGCAAGCAGGGCCAAAAAGAATGCTTCCCTGGGCGTAGCGTCCGTCAAACTCTCAACGTTATCGTTCGCCACCATCCCGAAGATAACGCGCTTATACATCCACAACGTATAAGCTGCCCCGAAAATCAGGGTCGTTGCAGCCAACACCGCATACCAAGCGTTGACTTCGAAAGCTCCCAGTATCACTAGAAATTCACCGACAAAGCCCGAAGTGCCGGGCAGCCCGGAATTAGCCATCGCAAACAACATCATAAAAGCCGCGAACATGGGCATTTTGTTTGCCACACCGCCGTAATCGGCGATTTGCCTGGAATGCAACCGGTCATAAAGCACGCCGACACACAGGAACAAGGCCCCCGAGATGAAACCGTGGGAAATCATCTGAACCAGGCCGCCTTCGATGCCCCTCGCGTTAAAAATGAAAAACCCCAGTATGACGAAGCCCATATGTGCGATAGATGAGTATGCGATAAGCTTCTTCATATCCTCCTGGGCAAGCGCAACCAGGGAGATGTAAACGACAGCGATCAAAGCGAGGGCAATCATAAAGCCCGCCAGTTCATGGCTCGCATCCGGCAGAATGGGCAAACTGAAGCGCACGAATCCATAAGCGCCCATCTTCAACATGACCGCGGCCAGGATCACCGATCCACCCGTCGGTGCCTCCACGTGTGCGTCGGGCAGCCAGGTATGCACCGGGAACATCGGGACCTTCACCGCGAAGGCGGCAAAGAAGGCGAAGAACAACCACAACTGCGCATGCAGCGGAATGCTCAGGTCATGAAAATCGAGGATGCCGAAGGTGCCGCTCTGGTTATACAGGTAGATAAACGCTACCAGCATCAGCAGCGAGCCCAGCAGAGTGTAGAGGAAAAATTTAATCGTCGCGTAGACTCGGTTGGCGCCGCCCCAGACCCCGATAATAATAAACATCGGAACCAGCATCGCCTCCCAGAACACATAAAACGCAATTGCGTCCAGGGCGGAAAACACGCCGATCATCAAACCTTCCATGACGAGAAACGAAGCCATGTACTGAGCGACTTTCTCTTGAATCACCTGCCACGCCGAAATTACAACGATAACCGTCAGGAAGGTGGTCAAAATAATCAACGGCATGGATATACCGTCGATTCCAAGATGATAGAAGATATTGAATGACGATATCCACTCGTGTCGTTCCACAAACTGCATGGCGGCGGTGGTTGTATCGAACCCGATATACAGCAGCAAACTCAGCAGAAAAACAGCCGTCGATACAACGAGACTGAACTTGCGAACAAGTGGTGCGCGCTCATCACCACCCAGGCCAAGCACTACCGCTCCGCTCAGAATCGGAAGCCATATCAGCGAACTCAGTATGTTGAAATCCGGCATACTCATGCTGTGATTAGGTGCCAACTAATCAACGCGAATAGCCCGATGATCATGGCAAAGGCGTAGTGGTATATATAACCCGATTGAATATGCCGTATCGCACCGGACACCCAGCCAACGGTTCGGGCGGTGCCGTTGACGAACACCCCGTCGATGACAAACGCATCGACGACCTTCCAGAACACCACGCCTATTGCGCGGGCGCCGCGTGCAAATACGATGTCATTGAATTCGTCAAATCCGTATTTGTTCATCAAGGCATAGTGAATCGCGCCGAACGTTGCAGCCAATCGCTTCGGTAATTCAGGGTTCTTGATGTAAAACAACCAGGCCACCAGAAAACCGGCCACTGTCAGGATTACCGGCGGCGCACGCAATCCTCGCATAATCGTCTCGGATACCAGCGAAGTTCCATGGACACCGTGGTGATGCGATGCCAGCACCGCCAGGGTGTCGTGTTCCGGGAGCACGGCCAGCGAGTCACCAAAGAATCCGCCGAACAACATAGGTTCAAAGTAAATGGCGCCGACGATCATGGAAGGAATGGCGAGAAAAACCAGCGGTAGAGTCACAACCCAAGGCGATTCCTTGGCGCGAGCAAATTGTTCGTGCGACATCCTTGGTTTTCCGTGGAAGGTCAGGAATAGCAACCGGAAACTATAAAACGAAGTTACAAACGTTCCGGCAACGAGCGCTATATAGGCGAATTCCGCAGGTGCCAATTCGGAGGCATGGACGGCCTCGATGATGGCATCCTTGGAAAAGAAACCGGCAAACGGCGGAAAGCCGATAAGAGCCAGTGTACCGACCCAGGCGGTAATAAACGTGATGGGCATGGCCTTTTTAAGTCCACCCATCTTTCGCATGTCCTGTTCATGATGCAATGCGATGATCACCGAACCGGCCGCCAGAAACAGCAGCGCTTTAAAAAACGCATGAGTGCCCAGATGAAAAATACCCGCCGCATAGGCCGACGCGCCCAGGGCAACCGTCATATAGCCCAACTGGGACAACGTGGAATAAGCCACCACGCGCTTGATGTCGTTTTGCACCATCCCGATCAGGGCCATGAAAAACGCAGTCAAGGCGCCTATGATCATGACGACGCTCAAGGCGGTTTCCGAAAGCTCGAACAAAGGCGACATGCGCGCCACCATAAAGATACCGGCGGTTACCATGGTGGCGGCGTGTATCAAAGCGGATATCGGCGTCGGGCCCTCCATCGAGTCGGGCAACCAAACGTGAAGCGGCACCTGCGCCGACTTGCCCATCGCCCCGACAAACAGCAGCAGGCAAATCACCGTAATCCATCCCATTTCTCCACCAAGGATGGAAACCGTCATATCCTGCGCCTGCGGCGCGGTCGCGAATACGGCGGCATAATCCAGGCTACCGAATACATACACCACCGCGGCAATGCCCAGCAGGAAGCCGAAGTCGCCGACCCGGTTGACGAGGAACGCCTTGAGGCTGGCATAGATGGCGGTTTCCTTTTCAAACCAGAAACCGATCAACAGGTAGGAAACCAGGCCCACACCTTCCCATCCAAAGAACAACTGAAGGAAGTTGTTGGACATTACCAGCATCAGCATCGCGAACGTGAACAACGAGATGTAACTAAAAAACCGCTGATACCCCGGATCGCCGTGCATATAACCGACGGTGTACACGTGCACCATGAAAGAAACAAACGTTACTACCACCATCATCATGGCGCTCAGCTCGTCGATCAGAAATCCGATTTCCAGTGGCAGTCCCCCTGTCACGCCCCAGGTGTACACCACGCCGTTGAAGTGGTTGCCGTTCAGTACGTCGATATAAACGACAACTGACAATGCGCAGGAAATCGCCACCCCCAGAATGGCTATCCAATGGGCGCCGGCCCGGCCGATGAATGGACCGAATACGCCGGCAATGGCCGACGCGGCCAGACACACCAAAGGTACGGTCAGGTAAACGGCTTCCATATGCTCGAAGATCGTCATCCCTTCAAGCCATCCACATCTTCGACATTTATGGAATGTTTATTGCGGAACAGCACAATCAGTATCGCCAAGCCGATCGCGGACTCGGCGGCGGCGACCGTCAGCACAAAAAACACGAACACCTGTCCCGCCATATCCTGCAAGTAATGGGAAAAGGCCACAAAGTTGATATTCACCGCCAGGAGCATTAACTCGATCGACATCAGCAATATCACCAGGTTTTTCCGGTTCAGGAATATCCCTATAACGCTTAGTGAAAACATCACCGCGCCGAGTATCAGGTAATGTGAAAGGGGGATCATGACGACCAGTTCCCGCTATGCCTGCGTTCGGCCGGCATCTTCACGAGGCGGACCCGGTCTTCGCGGCGCACGGACACCTGATCGGCCGGATTGAGATATTTAGTGTCCGGACGTTTGCGCAGCGTGAGTACTATCGCCGCGATGATTGCCACGAGCAGGATAATCGCGGCAATTTCAAACGGGTATACGTAAAACGTATAGAGCACCGAGCCCAACTGCCTGGTGTTACTATAGCTTCCTCCATGGCCCTCCGGGCGCGGCAGGTTGTCGGCGCTGAAACTGTCTCCAGTTAATATAAATATAAGCTCGGCGACCATCAGGACGGCCACCAGCCCCCCGATGGGCAGGTAGCCCGTAAATCCGGCACGCAGACGGGCGAGGTTGATATCCAGCATCATAACGACGAACAAGAACAGCACCATCACGGCGCCCACATAGACCAGCACCAGCACGATGGCCAGGAACTCCGCTTCCAGGGTCAGCCAAACACAGGCGGCGCTGAAGAAAGTTAGCACCAGAAACAAAGCCGACTTCACCGGGTTGCGCACGGTAATCACCATAGTGGCGGCAAAAACCATCACGGCGGCAAAAAAGTAAAAGGCTGTCTGCAAAAATGTCATTATTTGTTTATCGGCGCATGGCCTTTAACGATAGGGCGCGTCCTCGGCGCGTGCGGCGGCGATGCGTTTCTCGTATTTGTCACCGATCGCCAGTAGCTGATCTTTTGTAATGATATTGTCGCCTTGGTTTTCCATGTGGAAATCACCGATGTCCGTCTCCACAATCGAATCCACGGGGCAGGACTCTTCGCAGAAACCGCAATAAATGCACTTGAACAAATCGATATCGTAGCGCGTCGTCCTGCGTGTTCCGTCGTCACGCTCCTCGGATTCGATAGTAATGGCCGCGGCGGGACAGACCGCCTCGCAGAGTTTGCACGCGATACAACGTTCCTCCCCGTTTGGGTAGCGCCTCAGGGCGTGCAGTCCTCGAAACCGCGGGGATTTGGGAGTTCTCTCCTCCGGAAATTGAACGGTGATTTTCCTGGCGAAAAAGTTCCGCCCGGTCAAGCGGAGTCCTTTGAGTAATTCCCAAAGAAAAAAACTTTGCAGTGTGTTCGAAATCGATTTGCCCATTTCGCCTCCGACTCAGTGGAACCAGTGGCCAATCGGAGTGAAAAAGGTCGCAAAACCGATTACTCCTATCCATACCAGCGTGACGGGAATGAAGACTTTCCAACCCAGCCGCATGATTTGATCATAACGGTAGCGCGGAAACGTCGCGCGGAACCAAAGGAAAAAGAACGCCATGAAGCAGGTTTTAAGCAGGAACCAGACAAGCCCCGGAATCGCTTCAAGCGCATCGATGTCCAGAGGCGCCTGCCAGCCACCGAGAAACAGGGTGGAAGCCAGCGCGGCTATCAGTATCATGTTGGCATATTCCGCCATGAAGAACACGGCGAACGTCATACCGGAGTACTCGACGTGGAATCCCGCTACGATTTCGGACTCTCCTTCCGCCACGTCGAAGGGCGAGCGGTTCGTTTCCGCAACGCCGGAAATAAAATAAACGAGGAATAGCGGCAGCAAGGGCCACACATACCATTGGTGAAACCCGCCCTCCTGGGCGATCACGATTTCCTGGAGGTTCAGGCTGCCGGCCGCCATCAATACCCCGACCAGGGCGAAGCCCATCGCGATCTCGTAGGCGACGATTTGCGCCGCCGAACGCATGGCGCCCAAAAAAGCATACTTGGAGTTGGACGCCCATCCCGCGATAATTACACCGTATACACCCATGGACGTCAGCGCCAGAACGTACAATAAGCTGGCATCGATATTGGCGAGGACCATGGTTTCGGAAAACGGCACGACCGCCCAGACCGCCAGCGCCGGCGTGATGGTTAGAACCGGCGCGACTAGAAACAAAAACCGGTTCGCGTTGGTGGGGATGATAGCTTCCTTCAACAGCAGCTTAAGGGCGTCGGCGATGGGCTGTAACCAACCGCGGGGCCCCACGCGGTTCGGGCCGACACGCATCTGCATGTAACCGATCACCTTACGCTCGGCAAAGGTCAGGTAAGCAACCGCAAGCAGTAACGGGGTGAGAATCAGGCCGATTTTAAACACGTTCAGCGCCACGTACCGAATCCAGTCCGGGGAACCCGAGAATATGGAATAGACCCAGTATTCCATCAGATGTCTCTGATCACCCTGACCGCCGTAGCGGCGCCCAGTATCGCGGTCTCGGAAAAACCGGCAGGTAAGTACACGCAGCCGGTCGGGACACGCTCGTCACGGACAACCGGCAGCCTTGTCGTGTCATTGCCGGCATGCACTTGGACCACGCCGCCTTCGGCGACGTCGAGGCGTTTGATTTGTTCCGAGTTCAAGTTCACCGCCGGCGGTGGATTGTCGCGGGATTCTTGCAAAGACCGGGCCCGGCGGACCGTGCTGTCGATCCGCAGCGGCGGCACATCCGTGATTCTCACGAGATCGATGTCATCATTCGTGCGATCCGATGAAACCTCACCCCATCGCTTTTGCGTGAAGCCCCACACCGGGTTTCCTTCCGGGTTCGGAATTCCAGCGCGCACATCGGCCATGGAAACATAGTCGAACCCATCCAAGTCGCAAAAATTACCCAGGACGCGCAACACTTTCCAGGCGGGGCGGGCTTCTTCGAAAGGCGGGACCGCGGCTTCGAATGTCTGTTCCACGCCGGCGCAATTAACGAACGTACCACCCATTTCGCTCCAGGGCGTAACCGGCAGCATGACATCGGCATCGACCGTTTCCCGTACATCGTACGGTGTGATCGCCACCACAAGCTCAGCGTCGGACAATGCCCGGCGCGCGGCTCTCGGATCGCCGCAGTCGAGCAACGGCTCGTTGCCCAGCAGTAAATAGGCTCGCCGTGGATCTTCCAGCATCGCCCGCGCATTCAACCCGTCGGCCGTCACCGACTCGGCGCCGGCGCCTCGATGCGGGACGCAACCGGCCGTCCAGGCACCGACACTGTTTGCCGGCGGCAATACACCAACGCACACGCCGCTCGCTTCGCCAAGCTGTTGCGCCAAGCTCATTAATATCGACGCATTGTCGCCGTTTAACGCGACGTCGCCGAGAAGTATGCATGCCTTGTTGCCGCCGGCCTCGAGCGTTTGGGCGATACCCCGCTCCGTGCGACCGGCGGAGTCCTCGGTGTAGCGTTTAACATGCGCCGCGGTCGCACCATCGACTATTTGCAGCACAGTACGTGCCAGGCAGGCGATCATATCGTTGGGGGGCACGATCTCCTTGTACGCCGTGTCGAACTGGAATTCGTAATCCAGCGGGTTAATCGCCATGATGCGGGCGCCTCGTTTCCACGCTTTGTAGACCCGCGAGCCAAGCAGGGGTTGTTCCTTACGGATATTGGAGCCGACGATCAGGATGGCGTCCGCGTCTTCAAGTTCCACGACGTTCATTCCGAGCGATGGATGGTCCGGAGTAATGTCATCGTTGCGAAAATCCCTTTGTCGCAGTCTGTGATCGACGTTGGAACTTCCCAGGGCACGGATGAATTGCTGGAATAGATAGAACTCCTCCAGTGTCGAACCGGGCGCCGCCAGCCCACCGACCTGGTCTGCCCCGTGTCGTTCGATAATTCCGTTCAGACCGTCGGCCGCGAACCGCAGCGCCGTCTCCCAATCCGTGGTTTGCCAGTTACCCGCCTGCTTGATCATCGGGGACGCCAGCCTCGCGGGGGACACGAGTGCCTCATGGCTGAAACGGTCGCGGTCGGACAACCAGCACTCGTTGATCTCCTCGTTCGACCGGGGCAATACCCGCTTTACCTTGTCGCGGTTCGACTGGATGGTAATGTTGGACCCGAGGCAATCGTGCACCGCGATAGAATCGTGGTTGACCAATTCCCAGGACCGGGCATTGAAACGGCCAGGCTTGCTGGTCAGCGCACCCACCGGGCACAGGTCGATAACATTGCCCGACAATTCGGAATCGACGGAGCGGTCCAAAAACGTACCGATCCGCATATGCTCGCCCCGACCTATGGCGCCGAGCTCCATGATTCCGGCGACTTCCTGCCCAAACCGCACACAGCGTGTGCAATGAATACAGCGTGTCATTTCCGTGGCAATCAAGGGGCCAATATCCTCATTGTCGACGGCACGTTTTTTCTCGGTGAACCGGGATACGCTGCGACCGAACGCCATGGCCTGGTCCTGCAGGGGACATTCCCCGCCCTGGTCGCACACCGGGCAATCCAGCGGGTGGTTGATCAACAAAAATTCCATCGTGGATTTTTGTACATCCCTAGCGTATTCCGATCGCGTAACCACCTTCATGCCATCAACGACGGGTGTTGCGCAAGCCGGCAGCGGTTTGGGTGCTTTCTCGACTTCTACCAGACACATGCGGCAGTTGGCGGCAATAGACAGCTTCTCGTGATAACAAAATCGCGGGATGAATATCCCGGCGTCATCCGCGGCCTTGATAATCATCGTGCCTTCCTCGGCCTCCAGGGTATTACCGTCGATTTCAAATGTCGGCATGGCGTTTTATGCTGTGGCCTCGGTTTGGCCTTATTGTTGTCTCACCGTGTGTCTCGCTACCGGAGCACCGGCGGCATTATCAATTATCAATAACCCTACCCCCACATCATCGCTAACATTGCGCGGACTTTTTTGAGTTACTCATAACAACGCAAATCAGCGGTCTACCTCACCGAAAACAATGTCCAGAGTCCCGATCACCGCCACCACGTCCGCCAACATGTGACCGCGGCACATTTCATCCATCGACGATAGATGGACAAAAGCCGGCGGACGGATCTTGACCCGGTACGGCTTGTTGGCCCCGTCGGAAATCATGTATACACCGAATTCGCCCTTGGGCGCCTCGATGGCGGCGTATACCTCTCCCTCCGGAACACTGTATCCCTCGCTGAAAAGCTTGAAGTGATGAATCAACGACTCCATGTCCTCCTTCATTTCTTCGCGGCTCGGCGGTGTGATCTTGTGATCACCCAGCATCACGGTGCCGGGGTTGTCACGCAGCCAGCGAATACATTGCTTGATAATGCGAGCCGACTGGCGCATTTCTTCAACGCGCACGAGATAACGATCATAGCTATCGCCGTTGGCCCCGACCGGAATATCAAAGTTCATCCGGTCATAAACCTCGTAGGGCTGCTTCTTTCGCAAGTCCCATTCCACGCCGGAACCGCGCAGCATGGGGCCGGTAAAACCGAGTTGCAGAGCGCGCTCGGGCGAAACGACGCCAATGCCCACCGTCCGCTGTTTCCATATCCGGTTATCCGTCAACAAGGTTTCGTAGTCGTCGACGCAACCCGGAAATCGCTCGGCAAAATCCTCGATGAAATCGAGCAGCGACCCCAAGCGGTTGGCGTTGCGCTTCGCCGTGGCTTTTTCGCCGTGCCACTTGGACGGCTCATTCAGCGGCATCCGGTCCGGCAGATCGCGATACACGCCGCCGGGGCGGTAGTAGTTCGCGTGCATCCTGGCCCCGGAGACCGCTTCATAACAATCCAATAGATCTTCGCGTTCCCGGAAGGTGTATAAAAATACGGTCATCGCCCCGATATCCAAACCGTGGGTGCCCAGAAAGACGAGATGATTCAGTATGCGGGTGATCTCATCGAACAGCACCCGGATATACTGCGCCCGAATCGGCGGCTCGACGCCGAGCAGCTTCTCGATCGCCCGCACATACCCGTGCTCGTTGCACATCATGGATAGATAATCCAGCCGATCCATGTACCCGATGCTGTGGTTATACGGCTTGGTCTCGGCCAGCTTCTCCGTCGCACGGTGCAGCAGACCGATATGAGGATCCACTCGCTGGACGACTTCTCCGTCCATTTCCAGCACCAGCCTCAGCACACCGTGGGCAGCCGGGTGCTGGGGTCCGAAATTCATCGTGTAATTACGAATTTCGGTCATAATAACCCTCTTTGCGAATCACCTTGGGCACCAGGGTGCGTGGTTGCGTCGTTACGGGCTGGTAAACGACGCGGCCCTTTTCGGGGTCGTAGCGCATTTCCACGTGCCCGACCAGCGGAAAGTCCTTGCGAAACGGGTGACCGATGAATCCGTAGTCGGTAAGAATGCGCCTGAGGTCGGGATGGCCCTCGAAGATAATCCCGTAGAGGTCAAAGGCTTCGCGCTCGAACCAGTTGGCCGAGTCCCATACTTCGACGACAGACGAAACAATCAGCGAATCCTCATCGGGGTAGGCGCGCAGTTGCAGACGCGCATTGTGGATCAGGCTCAAAAGGTGGTACACCACCGCAAAACGCGGCCCTTCCCATTGGTGCGCGGTCTCCTGCGCTGCCTCGGGTACGTACTCGCTCAGCTCTTGTTGGCCGCTGAACGTTTGTATCGGCAGCCCTCCTTCGCTGTAGCCATATTGCGAGTAATCGACACCGCACACGGCAATCAATTGTTCAAAGCTCGTCGATGCGTTGTCGCGCAGCTGATAGCACAGGTCCAGAAGCTTGTCCCGGTTGACTTCGAGCGTTAACTGGCCGCAATGCTCGCTGTGCCGGACCAAGGCCTCCGGCAGATTGTCCTGCACCCAATGCAGGATGGATTGGTTGGTTAGCATTCCTAGTGTACCCCGTCACTGATATTGCAACATTCAGAGCGTGCCTGAGGCGCCAGTGGAAGGCGCGATCCGCAGTGAATGGCCCAGTCCTTTTGAAGGAGCGCAACGCCCCAATGGTGGCTCAGGCGCACTCCCTTCGGGCGACCCGGAAAGCGGTCCTCCGCGGCGTTATGTCTGTTGAGAAGGGCGCGCCATTCCCGGCGAGACAGGCCTTGCGGCTCACCGCTTTCCGGGCCGCTGAACGTTACAATATCAGTGACGGGGTACACTAGCGTACTATAAGGCTGGTTCGACGCATCTTTTTCTGCAGCTGGATGATCCCATACAGCAAAGCTTCCGGCGTGGGCGGGCAGCCGGGCACATACACGTCCACGGGAACGATTCGGTCGCAACCCCGGGTTACGGAATAGGAGTAGTAGTAGTACCCCCCGCCGTTGGCACAGGAACCCATGGAAATAACCCATCGCGGCTCGGCCATCTGGTCATACACTTTTCGCAGAGCCGGCGCCATTTTGTTCACCAACGTACCCGCCACGATCATGACGTCGGACTGGCGGGGACTCGGCCTGAACATGACGCCGAACCGGTCGAAATCGTAACGCGCCGCCCCCGTGTGCATCATCTCTATAGCACAACAAGCCAAACCAAACGTCACCGGCCACATGGACCCCGTGCGGGCCCAGTTAATCAGCTTGTCCGCCGACGTAGTAACCCAGCCTCTTTCGAGAATACCCTCGATTGACAATGTGCACCTCTGGAGACTCGATGTTTACGAGGAATTATAAACGATCAATTACTCCCACTCCAATGCACCCTTCATCCATTCATATATAAAGCCGATGACCAGTATCGTCAGGAACAGTACCATTGCCATAAAACCGAAAACGCCAATCTGTTCCAGCACGATCGCCCACGGAAACAGGAAAGCGATCTCCAGGTCAAAAATAATGAACAAAATCGCAACCAGATAGTAGCGAACATCGAACTTCATGCGGCTGTCCTCGAACGCTTCGAATCCGCATTCGTATGGCGAAAGCTTGGCCTTATTCGGTTTATGGGGAGCGAGGACGCGGCTTAGTGCCAGCGGAATAGTCCCAACGGCGCCACCGATGACGAGAAACAACAGTATGGGTATGTAATTCTCAAGCATTAAATACATCGAACGTCATGGATGGCCGACGGAATCGCCGGCGCGTCCGGTACGCGGCCGCTCAGTCTAGGCCGCACGCAACCGTGAAGTCAAGATGAGCCGGGTTTCAACGCGCTATCGTAGATGATCAGTGGTTGCGTACCATATCAACAGAATACTTGGTGCCGAAGGCCGGACTCGAACCGGCACGGCTTGCGCCACCGCCCCCTCAAGACGGCGTGTCTACCACTTCCACCACTTCGGCGTTGACACTCGCTCAGGTAAATGGTAACAGGCCCTAATTAACAAGCAACGTAAATTCTCAAAAAGTCCGTGCAATATTAACGACCGCGAGGGAGCAGAGTAGTCGAAAAGTAACCAAGCAACTTGTTATGGTTTTGAACCCTCCGGTTATTCGGAAGTTTCTTTTCCCGACCCCTGTTTGACATCAGGCGCCACGGGTATATCGCTTTCTGCATCGCCCGCGCCACTGCCCGCCGAATCCGGCACCGCCGGCGGTCGATCGGACCGCGTCGTTTCCGATTGCTGTTGCTCGATCAATTGCTCGGTCACGGATTGGGGTTCGGTGCTCTGCGCATAGATATATGCCAGCGATATGCTGGTAAAGAAGAAGACGGCCGCCAGCAACGCCGTCAAACGGCTAAGAAAATTTGCCGAGCCCTGGGCACCGAATACAGTCTGCGAACCACCGCCGAAAGCGGCGCCCATGTCCGCGCCTTTGCCCTGCTGCAACAATACCAATACAACGATCACGACAGCCGCAAGCACATGTATTGCCAGTAGTATATTCGCCATAACTGTAACTCTTATGCGTTCGTGCAAGCGGTGCAGATAGCCAGAAACCGGTCAGCCTTTAAGGACGCTCCACCGATCAAACCGCCATCGATATCGGTTTGGGCAAACAGGCCATCGGCATTTTCTGGCTTGACGCTGCCCCCGTATAATATACGTAACCTCTCGGCAATGTCCGGATTCGAAGTCCCGATTCGTTCCCTTATAAACCGGTGCGCGTCCTGTGCCTGCTCCGGCGTAGCTGTCCGGCCGGTACCGATTGCCCACACCGGCTCATAGGCAACGATAGCCCGTGCAAATTGATTCACCCCCACTTGATTGACAACGGTATCGAGCTGAGCGGCGATGACGGACTCCATTTTACCCGCATCCCGCTCCTCGAGCGTCTCCCCCACACAGAGTATGGGTATCAGGCCGCTACGCAGCGCCGCCTCGAATTTACCCGCCACAACTTCACTGGTCTCGCCGTAATAGGCCCGTCTTTCGGAGTGCCCGATAATACAATAAGCACAACCCGCGTCCGCCAACATCGGGCCAGAAACCTCACCGGTGAAAGCTCCTTCATCGCGATCGCACAGGTTCTGGCCGCCCAAACCGATTGGCGTCCCTGCGATACGCGAGAAAACGTGAGGAATGAGCACTGCGGGCGGACAAATTACGACCTCCACGGAAGCGACGGCATCGAGCCGGGCAACGATACCTTCCACCAGCTCCGCGCCGCGGGCGCGATCCCCGTGCATTTTCCAATTCCCTGCAACAATGGGTCGCCGCATACTAGATATTCAAGATCAAGGCGAAATTCGCACGTAATAGCAAGCTATTGCGAAGGATTTCAACGCGGATATTGGATATTTTGGACTCAAGATTCCCGGCCATCAATGAATAGAGGTGCCCACTTTGTCGTATTCAGCGAGTCGAAACGTGGGAAACGGGGTGCATAGCCTCTTTGAAACCTGCCGGTTCGATTATACGCGACCGATCCCGATCCGAAAGGAGCGCGATGTTACCGACACCGTCCGGCGAACGCAATCTTAAGCACAATGACGTACACGTTCAGCGGGATCGGCCCGTCGATACACGGATGCAACGGCCGTCTTCGCACGGTTTCGATGTCAGGGCGTTGTTTCGGCGCGGACTACTTCCGCCAACCGCGCACCCAGGCGTTTCACAAGTTCGGCGTCTACCCCTTCCACCATAACGCGAATGACCGGCTCGGTGCCCGACGGCCGCAGAACCACTCGACCATTGTGGCCCAGGATGTTCTCGGCTTCCCGAATAGCGGAACGAATACTTTTATTCTCGAACGCATTGAACCCGCCGCTGCCATTGGAGCCGGGCACCGGCACGTTCAACATCGTTTGGGGATACACTGACATTCCTCCGGTCAGATCGGCCAGGGAGCGGCGGGTACGGACCATCGCCTGGATCACCTGAAGCGATGCAACAATGCCGTCGCCGGTAGTGCACTTATCGAGACATATAATGTGTCCAGAGGTTTCACCGCCGAGTTCCCAACCTTTTTCCGTCATGCAGCTCATCACGTGGCGATCCCCGACGCGGGCCCTTGTAAATTCAATGCCGAGATTCGCCAAAGCGTGTTCCAGACCCAGGTTGGTCATCAGCGTGCCGACAACACCACCACTCATAGCTCCATTTTGACGGCGTTCCCGCGCCAGGATAAACAAAGACTTATCCCCGTCCACCACATCGCCGTTGCCGTCTACGAGAATCACCCGATCTCCGTCGCCGTCCAGCGCTACACCAAGATCGGCCTCTTCGCGCACCACCGCTTCCTGCAGGCCGGCAGTTTGCGTAGAACCGCAGCCGTCGTTGATGTTAAACCCGTTCGGCTCGGCCGCGATGCTCGCGACATCGGCGCCAAGCTCGGCGTAAACGTTTGGGGCGATGTGGTATCCCGCACCGTTGGCACAATCGACGACAAGCTTAATGCCCTGGAACGTCAACTTGGGCTCCACGGTGCTCTTGCAGAACTCGATATAACGGCCGGCCGCGTCGGCAAAACGCGTAGCCTTGCCCAGCTTCTCCGCGGCTACCACGGTCATTGGTTTGGCCATCTGCTCTTCAATCGCCCGTTCAATGTCATCGTCTAATTTGGCACCCTGTGTAGAGAAAAACTTGATGCCGTTGTCATAGTAGGGATTATGAGAAGCACTTATGACGACACCGGCATCGGCGCGGGCGGTTCGCGCGAGGTAAGCGATGGCCGGGGTTGGCATCGGCCCGAGCAGCGCGACATCCACGCCCGCCGCGGAAAACCCGGACTCGAGGGCGGATTCGAGAAGATATCCTGAAACGCGCGTATCCTTACCGATGATTACTTTCGCGTTGCGGGGCGCCGCTCCCTCGGACGCTTTGCGGAATACGCATCCAGCGGCCCAACCGAGCTTTAAAATAGATTGTGGTGTTATGGGCTCTTCGCCGACCCGGCCGCGAACCCCATCCGTCCCGAAGAATCTGTGGCTTGCCAAACAAACACCCCCGATATTGGAATCGGTATTAACCTGGAGATTCTAGCATCGATCCCCCGCGTTTGCGGCAGACAGACCTCCCAGGGCACAGCCGCTACCCGTAAACGGCCCGCCAGACCTTCAGCGCGTCGGAAGTCGCCTTGACATCGTGCACGCGGACGATCGAAACCCCCTCACGGACCGCGGCCAGTGCAAAAGCAACGCTTCCGAAAACGCGGTCATCAATACCGCTGCCGGTAATCTTCCCGACAAACGACTTACGGGAAAAACCCGCCAACACCGGCAGGTCCAATTCGCTCAGCGATTGGAGTCCGCGTAACAGCGACAGGTTGTGGTCAAGGGTTTTACCAAAGCCGAACCCCGGATCGACGATCAAGTTTTCGCGTGGGATTCCCGCATCGAGGCAAGCCTGAACCCGTTCCTCCAGAAAAGCGCGCACCTCGGAGACGACGTCGTCATAGCTTGGATTAGTCTGCATAGCGCGAGGCGTTCCCCGCATGTGCATGAGGCATACAACCGTATCGAGCTCCCTGGCCGTCTCCAGTGCGTCGGACGCACGCAGCGCATAGACATCGTTGATCAAGCCCGCCCCGGCCGCTACGGCTTCTCGCATAACGCGGGGTTTGGAAGTGTCGATCGAAACGGACACGTCCGCCCGGCTCACCACCGCCTCGATGATCGGAATGACCCGATCCAGCTCCTGCTCCCACGACACGTCGCCGGCGCCCGGCCGCGTGGACTCCCCGCCGATATCAATGATATCGGCTCCGTCTTCGCACAATCGCAGCGCGTGATTTACCGCCTGGTCGGGACGATCATAACGCCCGCCATCAGAGAACGAATCCGGAGTGACGTTGAGGACGCCCATAATCGCGGGGCATGAGAAACTTTGCCGCCCGCGCCCTAATGTAATCACGCGCGACATTTCATCTACCGGCGCCGCGCCCGCATCCGGAAGGCTCATCCCCTCCCCTGTCGAAACCCCAACTCCCCGAGGGCGGCTTCTCAGGCTTGGTTGCCGGCCGGTTCGTCCAACCGGGGCTTGGCCTTGGAACGAGGCTTCTTCTTGCCATCGGCACTGGAATTTCCCGAGGGACCGTCATCGGGCGTGTCCCTCGGTGGTCGGGGGTCGTGGCCCGACATGATGTCGTTGATCTGGTTCGAATCGAGCGTTTCCCAATCCATCAAGGCCTTGGCCATGACTTCTACCTTATCGCGGTTTCCCTCCAGAATCTGGCGCGCCCGGTCATACTGCTCGTCGATGATCCGGCTGATTTCTATGTCGACCTTCAATGATGTGGAATCGCTGAGATCGCGCCGGGTCGACATATCACGGCCCAGAAACACCTCCGAAATCGCATCCCCATACGTGCGTGGGCCGAGTTCGTCACTCATACCCCAGCTACTGACCATTTTGTGGGCGAGCTCGGTAGCGTGCTCAAAATCATTCGACGCGCCGGTGGTCATCTGGTCCATGAATAGTTCTTCCGCGATGCGCCCGCCCATCAACACGGCGATCCTCGCGAGCAGGTATTCCCGGTTGTGACTGTAACGGTCTTGCTCCGGCAGCTGCATGGTGACACCCAAAGCCCGCCCACGAGGAATGATGGTCACTTTGTGAACGGGATCGGAGTATTCATCGAGTACCTTTGCCGTCACTGTGTGGCCCGATTCGTGATACGCCGTATTCATGCGTTCTTCCTTGGGCATGACAATCGAACGCCGTTCGACACCCATCACGACCTTGTCCTTGGCATTCTCGAAATCTTCCATATCCACCAACTTCTTGCCTGCCCTGGCCGCGAACAGTGCCGCTTCATTGATCAGATTCGCCAGATCGGCGCCGGAAAATCCCGGTGTCCCCCGGGCCAGAACACCCGGCTCGACATCCTCGGCCAGAGGCACTTTGCGCATGTGAACCTTCAATATCTGCTCGCGGCCCCGAATGTCCGGCAGGGACACATGCACTTGCCGGTCGAAGCGTCCCGGGCGAAGCAGCGCGGGATCCAGCACGTCGGGACGATTGGTGGCGGCAATCACAATAATCCCTTCCGTACCCTCGAAGCCGTCCATCTCCACAAGCAACTGGTTCAACGTTTGCTCACGCTCATCGTGACCCCCGCCCAGCCCGGCACCGCGTTGCCGGCCGACGGCATCGATTTCGTCTATGAAGATAATACAGGGTGCGTGCTTTTTCGCTTGCTCGAACATGTCCCGTACACGGGACGCGCCGACCCCCACGAACATCTCCACAAAATCAGAGCCCGATATCGAAAAAAATGGCGCCTTGGCCTCTCCGGCGATTGCCCTGGCGAGCAGGGTCTTGCCCGTGCCGGGACTGCCCGTCATCAGCACCCCACTCGGAATCCGCCCGCCGAGTTTCTGAAATCGCAACGGATCCTTCAAAAACTCCACCAGCTCCTGAACCTCCTCCTTGGCTTCTTCCACGCCGGCCACGTCCTCGAAGGTGACCTTGTTGGTTTCCTCCGTCAGCATGCGCGCCTTGCTCTTACCGAAGCTCAGCGCACCCCGGCCGCCGCCGCCCTGCATCTGCCGCATGAGATATATCCACACACCGATAATCAGAATCAACGGAAACCAGTTGATCAGCAGTTGGGCCAGAAATGAAGGTTCCTGCTTCGGCTTGGCCTCGATTTCCACGTTGTGGCCGATCAAATCACCCACCAACCCGGGGTCATTCGGGCTGTGTGTCTTATAGATCTCGCCGGACGTGGTGGTGGCGGTGATGCTTTTACCGTCCCCTTCGATGGTCACGTGCCTGATGGCGCCCTGCTTGACCTGCTGCAAAAAAGTCGAGTATTCGACTGTCTGATTCTGGGAATCCTCGCGGGAGGTCAAACTGCCATTAAAGAACGCCATTAACACCATGGCGATCACTAGCCACAAAATCAGATTTTTGGTGAGATTGCTCAATTTACAACCTTCTAAATGATCGATGGATCGTTACATGTACAACGCTTGACAGGTTCAAAGGTTCACAAACTCCGCGCATGGTCCGATTCTGAAGCGGTTTTTAGTTCGGAACAAGCTTTTCGGTCAAAGCCGGCGCTCGCGCAGCAATAAGTAAAACTCGCGGCTCTTGTCGCGGGAGGCATCGGGTTTCCGGACCACGCTTTGACGGAATGTGGACTTGCCCAAAACCCGTATCCGCGTCGCTTCATGGCCCTCGAATACTTTGACCAGCAAAGTTCCGTTTTTCGCCAGAATCCGCGAAGAAAACTTGATGACCCGTTCCGCGAGGTCAGCCGCATTGGCTTGGTCCACGTTAGCGATACCTGTGATATTGGGGGCCATGTCGGAAATTACAAGATCATAGGCGGGAGGCGACACCAGCGCCAGGAGTCGTTCCCGGACGGCGGCGTCGGTGAAATCGCCCCGGACGACCGTGACGCCTTCGATTGGCTCCATGGGAAGTAGATCCAAAGCCACGATGGAACCGCGGGAGATTTTCTTCCGGGCGTATTGTGACCACCCGCCGGGTGCCGCTCCCAGGTCGAGTACCCGGCCGGCACCTGTAAAAAGGCGGTCCCGACCGTCAATCTGACTGAGCTTGTAGGCGGCACGGGATCGGTACCCCGCCCGATGAGCCTTTCGGGTATACATATCCCCCTTTTTGTCTTCGAGCCAATTCCGGGTTTTGCGTTTCCCTCTAGCCATCGTTTGTGACAAACTGAATTGAATGCTTACTGGTGGTCAGAAACACTATTTACGCGGGCTGGCACATGACCGCGAACCGGTCGTTACCATCGGCGCCAACGGTGTCACCGATGTGATCCTTTCCGAGATCGATCGGGCGCTTACGCACCATGAATGTAATTTCTCAAAAAGTCCGTGCAATGTCGGCGATCATGTGGGGGTAGGGTTGTCTTTCAGGGACGCTGTAGATACCTCCCTGTACGCTCTGGCGAAAGCCTCCGTGCTTTCGA
>JAANXG010000120.1 GCA_018263405.1 Gammaproteobacteria bacterium | reverse complement strand
TGCACGGACTTTTTGAGAAATTACGACTTGAACCGACAATTGATAGAGGTGCCCTAGGGCCTGTTAACAATTACCGTTCACGGCGGCCTTCCAGCCCTTTTTCACGCTGACTTCGTTGCGGCTCGTCGCAATGGAATGACTATTACTCCTCGCCGCGCCTTGTCAGTACGAAAAGTTGCTCGGGATGCCGATCCCTCGGGGAAATGCACTAGTCTCTTCGCTCGTCGAGATGTTTCTCCAAGTCGGCAACCCGGGTTTCCAGGTATTCGAGTTTCTCTCGTGTTCGTCTCAGGACGGCTTCCTGAGTCTCCAGTTCTTCTCGTGTGACAAGGTCAAAGCGGTCCAGCACGCTTGATATCCCGCCTCGGATGTTCTCCCGAACTTCGTCGGTCAGTTCCCGGGGCAGGATCCGGTTCATGGTTTGCGACAGTTGTTCGAACAGTTGGGCATTCGGTCTCATATTCTCGATTGTACCACCATCACTCCCGCGAACCGGCCCCTGGACGATGCACCGCGCCGGCACGCGGAACAGGCTTCGTGGCCAGGACAGTGCAGCCGCGAGGCTAGGCTACGCATGAATCCCTATACCCGATTTACAATCTTGACATAGGCTTGGTCCCGTAGACGATCACGCCATTCCTGCATTTTTTCTCCGGTTTTGATGGCGCGAAGTTGCCGGCGCGCTATACTGCGCTTCATTTCGGTCGGCTTGGCTCTACGTGTGTCGAGAACCTGAATGAGATGGATGCCGTACGGTGTGCGTACCGGTCTACTGACTTCACCGACATCCAGTTGCCGCACCGCCTCCTCGAAGGGCCGAACGGTATCTCCGGGGGAAAGCCATCCGAGTTCCCCACCTTGCACACTGGATATGGTGTCATCCGAATGAGCCAGGGCCAGTTCACCGAAATCGTCCCCATTTACAATCCGATTCCGAATTTGCTCCAGTCGCTGTGCAGCTTCCTGCACAGACGTGAACTCATCGGTACGAACCAGTATATGCCGAACCTTGTGCTGGATTACTTTCCGAGGCGCTTTCCCCTCAACGTCGTTAAGCCTGAGAATATGAAACCCATTAGGACTTCGAATCACCTGCGTCACTTCTCCCGGCCCGATGTTATTCAACGCATTGAGGAACAAGTCCGGCAACTGAGACGGCGCACGCCACCCTAATACGCCGCCATCCAGAGCATCGTTTGCCTGGGAATAAGAAATCGCAGCCTGTTCGAAGTCCACTCCATTAATGATCTTTTGGCGTATTTCAACCGCTTTACGACGCGTGCCGCTAATCCGGGCCTCGTTGTCCGAGCCGGAAACGTTTAACAGGATATGAGAAATGTTGAAGCGAGTTCGTTTCTGCGAAGCCTTCTGCCGGGGTTGCGACAAAAATACATCCACTTCCTCGTCGGTAACAACGACCGCCCGGGCGACTTGCCGCTCCGCCAGGCGCTGCGTAATCATCTGGGTACGGATATTTTCCCGCAGCAGCTCATAATCGATGCCTTCCCGTTTCATCGCCACCCGGAGCTGATCGACGGTGAAATTGTTCCGGTCTGCGACATCCGCCATGGCGCTATTGAGTTCCGATTCCGCGACCTCAATACCGGCACGTTTCGCGAGTTGTAACTGAATTTCCTGGAGAATCATGCGATCCAAGACCTGCTGCTTAATCTGATTCTCCGGCGGCAACTCGCCTCCCCGGGCCGCAAGATCCGTTTTGATGCGCAAGAGGGTTTGCTCGAATTCACTTTCGGTAATCACGTCGTCATTGACGACTACCAACACCTTGTCTATTTCAGCCGCATAAGCACTAAATGCCAGAATGGACAATACAACCCAATGCGCAATACTTCGAATCATCGCTGCTTTTTCACCGTACTACTATTGACCGCCTGCTTGGATACCGGGCAACCCGGAAGTGCCTGCTCGGATACTGGCCAAACCGGTCAATTCCAACTCAAATATGATCGCGTTTCGGAACGTCTCGTCGGACTCGCCCCGGCGCTGGAAAAATCCACGGACCCGCCAGCAACAACCGTCATACTCCAGCCCCACGCTTGTTTCGAGGTTCTCATCTTCCCGGATCGAGTAACGCTCCTCCAAAAGCAAGTGCCAGCGCGGCAAGATCCGCCAAGTCGATTCGGCACGCAGTTGTTCTTTGTTATTCTGTGAAAAATCATAGGAAAGATCCACGTATCGTCGCCCTTCCTGTTCGTATCTCAAAGCGAATCTCGCTTCCTTGACGTCAGTGCCTTCTGTATCCCACTGCAAAAAAGCTTCGGTTTCCCAGCGGTCCGTTAACCGCGCATCGAATTCGGCCAGGAAATCCGAGGTGTTCTCATCGAACACCTCATTGGGGTTCAGGTTGACTTCACGGTCCTCCAGGAAAAAAATCATTCCAACTCTGCCGCTCATCCACTGATCACCCGTTTCGGATTCGAGTACTCGGCTTTCCAAGCTGGCGGTAATCTGATTGGTGTCCCCTACACGATCGGCGCCAAAGAAGCGGAATTCCCGAAACATGTTGCCGAAGTTATCCAGATCGACCGCACCGGTGTCGAAATTCGGGAAATCGTCCTGGTTGTCTTCAGGGATGAAGGCATAGAACAACCGCGGTTCCAGCGTATGGATAACCGGCTCGCCGAGCCAGGAGGTCTTCCGCTCCAGGAATATCCCGGAATCGACGCTGAAAACCGGCAGGGTTCTGCTCGGACTATCGTCCCCGGCGCCGTTCCGATCGAGAAAATAACTCGTGTGGCGAACCGATAATTTCGGCTCTATATACCCCCAGACAGATTCGAAATTCTTTCCGAGGGAAGGCGTTGCATCCAGCCGCCAGCCATCGTCGAGTTCATCATGTATAAAATTGACAATCTGACTTTCAAACTCAAGGTTTAAGTTGTACGGCGTTAATTCACGCTCTGCGTCAGCCGAAACTTGCGGTAACGTGTCATACGGCTCATTCGCGTCGAGTATCGTATCGTCGATGGTTTGGTGTGCGAGAAATATAGACTCCACGTCCCAAACGTCACCGTTATAATTCAGCGCCGCTTCCTGCGGCAGGTTGGTCGCGCTGGAAATCTCTATATCGTTGCTGAAATCGTCGAGATATGCGTCGTCGGAGACATGCTGCGCGTCAATACTCCCGCCGATTCGATCGGTGAACTCTTGTTCATGCTTCAGGTGCAAAGCACTGCGATCCTCGTCGTTGAACTCGCTGTCGGACGGCAGATATTCGCCGTACAGCGAACCTTCTGAGTTTTCGGTCAGATAACGGAACTCGCCGCCGGCCTGTACGCCGCGACGCGTGTAGAGGCGCGGATACAAGGTAAAATCGTAGTTTGGCGCCAGATTCCAGTAATAGGGCGTAGACATAACGAATCCCGAACCCTCCTGGGCACCGAAACTTGGAAACAGAAATCCGGTTTTCCGCTCGTCGCTGATGGGGAAACTGACGCGCGGGAAATAAAAAATCGGCACGTCCTTGAACTCTATTTTCAGATTTTTCGCCAAGCCACGGCCGGTTCCCTGATCCAGGGTGATTTCGTCGGCAAACAGCATTACGGAGTCGTCACCCTTACTACAGGTTGTATACGTGGCGTTTTCAAGACGAGTCACATCATGGCCTTCCATATAGGCTTTTTTCGCCGCACCGCGGGCCCTGACATAAGTTTTCGTTGGATCCTCGTGTTCCCGGTCCCGGTGGGCGATACGGTACTTCACGTCATCGGCCTCGCCAATACGGGTTTCGACGTGCATTTTCAGGTACGAAGCCTCTATACGGTCTCCTTGTTCCGTATACAGCGTCAGTTCATCTTCCCCTTCAAGCTCCCCGGTTTTACGGTGATAAGTCAGAACATCGCCCTCCATCGCCCGGGCTCCGCGCCGCATCGTGGCATTGCCTCTAAGCGTTATCGTGTCCTCGCCGATCGACTCCACTTCGTCGCCTTCCAGTTCGATTGCCGGACCGTCGGGGCCCGGCTCCACTGGCGCCGGCCGGGTGATTAGGTCGGGAACGCAAATCGTTTCGGCTCCCCACGCCACACCGGTAGCGCAGACGAGCATGATCACCGACGCAAACTTTAGTCCAAAAGTGGGCTGGGTCCTGACGATCTCCAGCTTCTGCGCATTATTGTTATCCGGGCCACGAAATCGCATAGAATCTATGCCCCCAAACTGTTGTTCGAATTGTTAATCAACCGAAAACGGACGCCTTATTAAACGCGCTTTCGGGGCGTAACATCAAATGTAGCTATGAGGGGATTATAGAGGTTCTCTAGATTTGGATGAAAGGCTGAACATCCTCTCCCGATGGACAAAATGTCTGATCGGCTCGCCCGTGGATCTGCGGCCGGCTTCCTCCGACGCCAGCTTTCGACGATACTTCCGTGTTTTCTGTCCGGACCGGCACACCTACATCGCCATGGACGCACCGCCGGAGCATGAGTCCGTTGGCGCATTCGCGCGGGCGGCCGCACGATTCAGGGACCTGGGGCTTAACGTCCCGCTGGTATTTGCCTTGGATAAAGCTCGCGGATTCGCGCTGTTGAGCGATCTGGGAGATCGGAACTATCTCGACGCCGTCGACGATGAGAACGCCAGTGACCTTTACAATGAGGCCCTGGACGCGCTTTGGCGCCTCCAATGGGGCAGCCGGGATCGACTCGATCTATTCGAGTCCTACGATTCCGACAAGCTGATTCGGGAAATGGAATTGTTCCGCCAATGGTTCGTTCCCTACCGGACATCGTACAAACTTTCCGCCCGCGACAACGAAGTCATCGACCAAACCTGCCACTTGCTGGCCACGAGCGCCCTGAAGCAGCCTCGCGTGTGGGTCCACGGCGATTTTCACTCACGAAACCTGATGGTCACAGCGGTAGACAATCCCGGCGTACTCGACTTCCAGGACGCCGTTGCCGGTCCCGTGACCTACGACCTCGTGTCGCTGCTCCGGGACTGCTACATTACCTGGCCCGTCGAACGCGTCGACATGTGGTTAACGGAGTATTTCGAGCGCATCCGACCCGCCATTCTGGGCAAACATGTGGGCCACGCACAATTTACGCAATGGTTTGACTGGATGGGCGTACAGCGGCATATCAAGGTGCTGGGAATTTTTTCCAGACTTTTCCATCGCGACGGCAAGGCGAACTATCTCGATGATCTCCCCGTTGTGTACAACTATGTTTGCAACGTCTGCGATCGATACTCGGAATTGCGACCCTTCAAGGATCTGCTCGAATCCATGGAGACCACATGGACGTCCTGATACTGGCGGCCGGACGCGGCGAACGCATGCGTCCATTCACCGACCGGATACCAAAACCTTTGTTAAAAGTAGCCGGGTTGTCGCTTATCGAGCATCACGTCTTGAAACTTGTATCCGCCGGGCACCGCCGGCTCGTCGTCAATCACGCCCATCTCGGGGAAATGATCGCGAAAAAACTGGGTGATGGCAGCCGTTACGGAGCACAGGTTACGTATTCCCCGGAACCGGCGGGCGCTCTGGACACCGGCGGCGGTATCGTACAAGCTCTGACCCATATCCGGGGCGATCGTTTTGCGGTGGTCAACGCGGACATCTGGACCGATTTCCCCTTCCTCCAACTGAAGGAGGAACTCGCCGGGGCAGCCTGGCTGGCGCTGGTCGACAATCCACCCCATCGCCCCGAAGGCGACTTTGAGCTTTCGTCGGGCAAGGTCCGCGCCAAGCGAGCGCCCTTCGAACACTCCCTGACGTTTGCCGGGATTGCCGTATATCGTCGAACCTTTTTCGATGGCTTGGCGGCGGGCTGCTATCCGCTCCTGCCTATTCTGACGGAGGCCGTTCGCCGCGGGGAGGTACACGCGAGGCATTACCGCGGAATATGGGTTGATGTGGGAACTCGGCAGCGTCTCGAGGCACTACGTGCAAGTATCGCGAGATCGTAAGCATTCAGGCAAGAATCGGATTGTTTTCGGGCTGCCGTGTCGATCAGAATGTTGACATGACAAACACCGGATTCCGATCGATGTGTCGCGACTATCGTCGTGTGGAGTCAATCATCCACCGACTCGACGAGAATCATTTGCACCAACCCAGCCTCAAGGAGTTGGCGGCATCGGCGGGAATGAGTGAATTTACACTGCAGCGCTTGTTCAGCCGTTGGGCCGGCATCAGCCCGAAAAGATTCTTGCAGTTTTTAACCCTGGAACGTAATAAGTCACTGCTTCGACAAACGCATTCGATTCTGTCAGCTGGCGAGTCGTCCGGATTGTCCAGCGTCAGTCGTGTCCACGACTTATTTATCAATTGCCACGCCATGACTCCAGGGGAATATCGACGCCTCGGAGCCGGCCGGGAAATTACCTACGGTCTTCATGAAACACCGTTCGGCGAATGCCTGTTGGCCGCCAACGAGCGGGGCATTTGTAATCTTTTGTTCGTTGCGACGGACCAATCCGCTACCTTAAAAGCGCTCTCGGATTGTTGGCCGGCCGCTCGATTGACGCGGAATCGGAAGTTCACTCGTAAGCATGTCGACAAGATTTTCACGAGAACTTGGTCGAATAACGACCCTCTGTACGTTAACCTCAAGGGAACCGGCCTGCAGATCCAAGTATGGCAGGCCCTGCTGCGGATTCCCGAAGGCCGACTGATCAGTTACGAAGATCTCGCCGACGCAAGTGGAGCACCCCATGCCGTAAGGGCCGTCGCCAATGCCGTCGCCCGTAATCCTATTCATTACCTGATCCCCTGCCACCGGGTCATCCGCAAAACGGGGGCGTTTGGCGGATATCGGGGGGGGCTTGACCGCAAAAAGGCGCTGATCGCGTGGGAAAGCATCCCGTCGCTCGAAGCGGAGTCCGCATGACTCCGACACAATCCGGTCATCATCCCGTCGTGAGACATCTTGGACTTACGGACTACGAAACCGCGTGGCGGGAGATGCAATACTTTGTCGAACACCGACGCGATGACACACCAGATGAAATCTGGCTGTTACAGCACCCACCGGTATACACGCTCGGACTCAACTGCAGGATGAGTCCCCGACACAAACGCCGCGGCATACCCGTGGTTCAAGCCGACCGCGGCGGACAGATCACCTACCACGGTCCGGGGCAAGTTATTGCTTACGTTATGATCGATGTCAGACGCGGAAAGATCGGTGTCAAGGGACTTGTCACGCTTCTGGAACAGGCGGTTATAGATCTTCTAGCGGAATACAACATCGCCGGCAGACGAAAAAGCAAGGCCCCGGGTGTATACGTGAGCGAAGACAAGATCGCGGCACTTGGCGTTCGCATCCGCCGCGGATGCAGCTACCACGGATTAAGCCTGAACGTCGATATGGACCTGAGTCCTTTCGGTTATATCGACCCGTGTGGGTATGAAGGCCTGTGTGTGACCCAGCTAAGCAATTTTGGTATTCAGGACACCGCGAAGACGATCGAGGATCGGCTGAGTAACCGCTTGTTGGAGCTATTCAACGACAGCCTCTCGCCTACTACAAAGGTAATTTCTCAATAACCCCGTGCAAGAATGTGGGAGCAGCTTTCCCATCATCTGAACCACAATAACACAGTGTCCAATGCCACCTGCCACCATGTGCCACGTTCAACCGATTTCATTGCCACCAAGGGGGCACCCATGAGATCTTTGCCGGCCAAGGTCACCTTGACCTGGCCGATCGCCTGGCGGGATTCGAGAGGAGCGAGCATTAACTCCGGCACCTGCAAATCCGTTTTGAGTTCGGGTTCCCTGCCTTTTGCAACAGTGACATACAAAGGACGTTCCACAGCTAGAGAAACGTTACTTCGATTACCTTTATAGACAGAGACGCTTGCCGCCGGCTTGCCGCCATCAAACAACAGTTTGGATTCATAGCTTGCGAATCCGTATTTCAGCAACGCATGCACTTCCTCGGCGCGGCGGATTCTGTTTTCGGTGCCGGTAACCGTCGCAATAAGCCGCATGCCGGCTTTCTTTGCCGAGCCGACCAGGCAGTAACCCGCCTTTTTCGTGTAACCCGTCTTGACACCGTCGACATCGGGGTCCCGGCCCAACAAGATGTTACGGTTGTGCTGAGTAATTTCGTTGTAAGTAAACTCACGCACCGAATACCATTTGTAGTAGTCCGGAAAACCCCGGATCAGCGCCGCGGTGAGTATGGACAGATCTCTCGCCGTACTATAGTGATCGGGATCAGGCAATCCCGGGGCATTGTTGAAATGTGAATTCGTCAACCCCAGCTTGTCGGCGTAGTCATTCATTCTCGCCGCGAACGCCCCCTCCGTGCCGGCTACATGCTCCGCCAGTGCTACCGCCGCGTCGTTTCCCGATTGAATGATCAATCCCTTCAACAAGTTTTCAATCGTGGCCTGCGTATCGACTTCGATAAACATCCGGGAGCCGGCGGTTTTCCAGGCCTTCTTGCTGACAAGCACTTTGTCTTCGAGCCTAATAGTCCCTTTCTTGAGCTCGACGAACACCACGTACGCCGTCATTAGTTTGCTCAGACTCGCGGGTTCGATCGGTTCATTTCCATCCTTCTGTGCCAATATCCATCCCGTGTTGTAATCCAGCAATACCCAACTCGCGGCCGTCAAATCCGGTACCGGCAAATCCGCCTTGGCGGTCGGTGGTATAGGTTGCGCCTGAGACAACGATCCAAGCACAAACAGCACGACAAACAACAACTTCTTAATCATGGGCGTAACTCTTAAAAAGTCCGTGTGATGTTGGTGATCATGTGGGGGCAGGGTTATCGAAAACTTACTCGTGGGCTTTATTCCGCAACAATCGTAGTGCTCAAACCAAAACCTTCCCCGCGCGTTACGACGTCCCCGGCAGTCTCCGCCGAACCGAAGGGGCCGGACCGTACTCTGAAATATCCATCATTACTATGCTGAATATGTGCAAATCGAATTCCAATTTGCCGCAGTTTTCGAATCAAGGATCTGGCATTCTCGGATTGAGTAAACGCGCCGAATTGGACGTAGAATCTCGCGGCATCGCTCGACAGCTCCTTGACGGACGTATTCGATGAGCCACCGGGGGCTGCCTTGGCGGTCCGGGTTGAATCTCCGGCGATTAAACTCACTTCCACATAACCAGTGCCGGTACCGATAATATCAAGTTTATAGGCAGCCGCATACGATAGATCTATCAACCGGTTACGCAGAAATGGCCCCCTATCGTTGATCCGCACGACCACGTTTTTTCCGTTACTCAGGTTGGTCACCTTTACAAAAGAAGGCAGTGGCAGTGTTCGGTGCGCCGCGGTCATACCGTACATATCGTACCTTTCCCCGCTGGAGGTTCGTTTGTCATGGAATTTCTTGCCATACCAGGAGGCGGCACCACGCTGCCGGTAACCTTCGGCACTGACCAAAGGTACGTACCTCTTGCCAAATGCGACGTACGGCTTGTTACCACTTTTGCTCAAAGGTTCATCCCTGACTACCGCATCGGGGATGCCGTGGATATCCACGGAATGCCGTTTGGGGGGGCCGTCGTTCTTGTAATAACCGCCCCGGGACGCGCAGGCCGACAACAAGAGCGCCACGGCCACTACAACCAGCATCCTCGCACAAGCGGTTGCCGGAATTCGCTTTTGGAAAGCCCGGCGCCAATCCCACACAAACGGTCCCGGACAACAGGCAGCGGACTCGGCAAGTTGAGAATCAGCGCCCCGCTCGGCGGAAAATCCGGTGGTGGGGCATAACCGCATTGCCGCCCGCGTCCGGAATGTAAAAAGTGTTGAACAGTCTTTTTTCAATGCCTCTAATAGGATCCGCGGTATTCGCGTTTCAATGCGGTGCTGAGTTCGTGCACGGCCATGACGTATTGAACACTCGGGTTGTAGCGCATGAGAACATGGAAGTTTTCAAATACGATCCAATACAAAGTCCGATTCTTGCCGTCCAGTCCAACTACCCCCGCCTTGAGATCATCCGGAACATCCGCGGCCACCTTGATACCGGCGGCACGCAACTCGCCAACTGTGGTATGCAGCCGAGGCTTACTACCCGGTAGCCCGGCGTCCAAGTTCGGATTGGAAGCAATTCTGACGGAAACGGGCCGCCCGGCCTGCCATTTAAAGCGTCTTAGATAATTCGCAACGCTACCGATAGCGTCTTCGGTCTGATTTATCAGGTCCGTTTTTCCGTCACCGCTGAAATCTACTGCGTACTGCCGGTAGCTGCTGGGCATGAACTGCGGTATTCCGATGGCACCGGCGTAGGATCCTCTGATCGCAAGCCGGTTCAGGGACTGCTCATGCGTCAACAGCAAAAACTGTTCCAACTGCGCTCCGAAAAACTTCCGCCGCCGGGGGTATCGCAGCGTCAACGTCGTAAGGGAATCGAGAACCAGATGGGAGCCCAGTGTAGTCCCGTAGCGGGTTTCGATTCCGATGACGGCGACGATGATCTTCGACGAAACACCGGTTTCCCGCTCCGCCCGCAATAATTCTTTCTCGTGGTTTTTCCAAAACCGTACACCGCTTTCTATCTGGACCGGGTTGACGAAAAAGGATCTGTACCGAGACCAGGGCAGACGCTCGGCCGGACTCGTGATCGCCTCAACCACCTCTGGGCGAAGCGTGGCCTTGCTGAATATCCTCGTAAGTTCACCTTCATCGAGTCCGTGTTCGGACACAAGTCTGTCAACCATGGCCCTCAGATATGGGTGATCGTCGACTGAAATAGCCTGTGACACACTCGGCAACGCGAGGCATAACAAAAAAGCGACCAGACGCTGAATCATCGCGGCATTAACTTTTTGTGACTGTGGATACTCATAAGAATACCGAACCCCGCCATCAAGGTAACCATTGACGTACCACCGTAACTTACCAGTGGCAACGGCACGCCAACGACGGGCAATACGCCGGATACCATCCCTATATTAACAAAGACATAAAGAAAGAATGTCAGGGACAAGCTACCTGCCACCAGTCTGGAAAACGTGTCCTGCGCGTAAAACGAAATGTACAAGCCGCGTCCCACCAGAAAAACGTAGAGCGCCATGATGAATATGCCGCCATAGAATCCGAATTCTTCGGCGAATACGGCAAAAATGAAATCCGTGCCGCGCTCCGGAATGAAATCCAAATGCGACTGACTACCGTTTAGCCAGCCTTTACCGGCCAGCCCTCCCGAACCGACGGCGATAACTGACTGAATCGTGTGATAGCCCGCGCCCATGGGGTCCGACCACGGATCGAACAAGGTGAAGATTCGGCGTTGTTGATATTCGTGCAGTTGAGTCCAAAGCAACGGTGCCGACACCGCCAAACAGAGACCCAGTGCAACAATCCAACGCCATGTCAGGCCCGCAAGAAATATCACCACAACACCCGAGGCGGCGATAAGCAGGGCCGTGCCCAAATCGGGCTGCACAATCACCAGTCCCGACGGTACCCCGACCATGACAACGACAACGCCGAGTTCGTACCATCCGGGGGGCAGCGTGTTTCGTGTCAACCACCAAGCCACCATCAAAGGTACACCAAGCTTCATTACTTCGGCCGGTTGAAACTGTACGAGGCCCAGATCAAGCCATCGCTGCGCACCCTTTCCTACGATACCGACCGCGAGCACCAACACAAGACACGCCAAACCGAATGCATAGATAAAAGGCGTCCAACGGGTAAGCCTGTCCGGGGAAATACGCGCGACCAACACCATCACCACCAACGCCACCAAAAACCTCGCGATTTGCCTGTATAGCAGACCCAAGTCCTGATTGCTCGCACTGTAAAGCAACACCAGACTGAACCCTCCCAGGGTCAGCAATCCCAATAGCAGGGGAACATCCGCGGGAAACGCGCGCTCAAGTCGCATCGCTCGTTTTCTCTTCCTCTGGCGGGCCGACGAGATAAAAATCCATTACCTTTCGGGCGATGGGAGCGGCCGTCCGGCTTCCTCCCCCGCCATTTTCCGCGATTACCGCTACGGCAATCTTCGGATCCTCCACGGGTGCAAAGGAAATGAACAATGCATGGTCGCGAAACCGTTTTGCGATGGCCTGCTCGTCATAGCTCTCGCCCTGCGCAATTCCGATAACCTGGGCAGTTCCGGTCTTTCCAGCGAACCGGTATGTCGCTCCCCGGCCCGAACGCCGCGCCGTCCCCCGCCGACCATGTACTACGTCAGTCATGGCATCGATTATCAATCGAAAGTAATCGGAGCTGCGTGCGTCAACCCGATCCAACATCTTTGGTTTTTCATATTGAGGTTGGTTGGTGGACGCGTCCCGCATATAGGCCACGATTTTCGGCTGCATGCGCTTCCCTCTGTTCGCAAGCGTGGCCGTCGCCATGGCCATCTGTAGCGGCGTGACGAGCGTATAACCCTGCCCGATCCCCACACTGATCGTTTCGCCGGGATACCACGGTTTCCCCCGTACTTCCCGCTTCCATTCCGGCGTCGGAGCCAGACCGCTGGGCTCGCCTGTCAGATCTATGCCGGTTTGCCGCCCCAGTCCAAATCGCACCATGGCGTCGCTAAGTTTTTCGATACCCAGGGTTCGGGCCAACTGGTAGAAGTAAACATCGCAGGACTGTACGATGGCGTTGTACAAGTTCATGTAGCCGTGCCCCTGCCGCTTCCAGCATCGGTATCGGCGGGAGCTGCCGGGCAGTTTAAAATAACCGGGGCAAAAAGTAGTCTTGACCGGGCTCCTGCCGTGTTCCAGGGCAGCCATTGCAAAAATGGGTTTGATGGTGGACCCCGGCGCGTAGCGGCCATTCAACGCTCGATTCAATAACGGACGGCGGGGATCCTGACGCAGGGTTTGGTAATCACGGCTGCCGATGCCCTCAACGAAGGGATTGGGGTCATAAACCGGGTTGCTCACGAACGCCAGTATCGCACCGCTCGAAGGCTCCACGGCGACAACCGCTCCTTGAAACTCACCGAGGTATTCCCGGGCCGCCCTCTGGAGATTCGCGTCCACGCTGAGATGGAGGTCGCTGCCCGCTACGGACTTTTTGCTGGACAACACTCGTACGATCTTTCCATGGGCATTGGTCTCGACCTTTTTGTATCCGACCTTACCCAGCAACACGTCCTCGTAGCGCCCCTCGATCCCCAGCTTGCCGATGTAGTCGGTACCTCGGTAAGCAGCTGTGTCGATACGCGCCAGGTCATTCTCACTGATCCGGCCCACATAGCCCACGACATGCACCAACTCTTGCCCCAGTGGGTAGTGCCTTTGCAGTCGCGCCGACAATTCCGCCCCTTCAATGAGGGGCTGATTCGCCGCAAATCTTGCTACCTCTTCATCGCTCAACCCGGATTTCAGTACCCGCGTCTCAAAACGCGGCCGTGTTCTCAGGGTTTCACGAAATCTTTCGACTTCTTCCGAACTTAGTACCACTAGTTGCGACACCCGGTTCAGCAATGACTCTATGTCATCCACCCTTTCAGGTTGAACTTCAACGGCGTAGACGGGCAGGTTCTGTGCCAGTGGAATGCCATTGCGATCGTAAATCTGGCCTCTCGCCGGCGCGAGCGGGAGATAACGGATACGATTTTCCTGCGACAATGTATTGAACCGCTCGTTTTGGACGATTTGCAGCTCAAACAATCGCCACAACAACGAACCTGCCAGCAGTAAAACGATAACCGACGTGACAATCAGACGTGACTGAATCAGCTTGGTGTCGTGTAGATAATCCTGGAGACGAAAGTCGTTTTTCACTATCAGGCTCGCCTTCTAATCGGCGTCAGCTCTTTAAGCAATGTATACACCAAAGGCCAAGCCAGGATGACTATTAACGAAGAAACCCAGTACGTCATGTCCAGGTTCTCAGCCGCGAGGAAGCTTTGTATCCATCCCACTAATGCTTTATAAACAAGAACCAGGCCCAATACCACAATCGACTGTTGCCACAATGATGAGGTATTGAAGATCGGGCGCAGCCTGTTGGCGAGAAAACCAACGAGGGACCCTCCCAGTCCATGCACTCCCAACACACTGGCACTCATGGTGTCCAGAAGCAGGCCCACGAAAAACCCAGTGAAAGGGCCCACGTGCGCGGGGACGATCCAACACCAGTAGATCAGCACCAGTAGCGTCCACGGTGGATTGAAGGCTTGGAGCGCCTCACCGATCGGAACCGAATCAAGCACCAGGGCAACAAAAAAACTCAGCACAATCCAAGGCATTTCAACGAGGCCCTTCATCGTCGCGGAGTGCGGCCACGCTGTGCCAGACGAACAGCACATGTTTATTGTGCCCAACTTGGGCAACGGGACGCGCGGTCACTTTCAAGAACGGTTCGCCCGCGTCTTCAACCACCTCCGCGACGCGGCCTACCGGATACCCCGCCGGGAATCGCCCGCCGAGCCCCGATGTAACCAATCTGTCGCCTTTTTGTATGTCATCGTTGGGAGTCAGATATACGATGCGCAGCCGATCGGGTTGTCCCGTACCGATTGCGACGGCCCGCAATCCATGGCGTGTAACCTGCACGGGCAGTGCATGGCTCGGGTCCGTGATCAGCATTACCGCGCTGGTGAATGGCATGGCTTCCGTCACCTGTCCGAGCACTCCGTCCGGATCGAATACCGGTTGTCCTACGTATAACCCATCCGAAACCCCGCGGTTGACGAGGATCTTTTGCTTGTAGGGGTCCAGGCTCACCTCTACAAGTCCCCCCACCAGGCTGCGGGTATCACCCCTACGCGGCGCAGACAGGATGTGCCGAAGATCGCGATTTTCCAATTCCAGCGCCTGCATACGCTGGAGCCTGAAGCGCAAACGAACATTTTCGTCGACAATCTCGTCGTATATCCCTTTCACGCTCTCCTCGGATTCCAGCCAACTGTCGAGGAGAACTCCTATCTCGGACGGCAGGTCAGCCACGAAATGGATCGGCGTCACGATCGAACCCAAACCAAGACGAACAGGCTCAAGGATACTTGTGCGGGTATCGGCGAACATGATCACCGCACAAATCAACACCAAGGCGAAGAACCTAGCGAAACTCGACGACTGTGGTACGCGTTGAAGGGCCATGGGCGGCCGTTATATCAACGAAATCTCATTCGTGGGCGAAAACATCCCCCAGGGTGTCCATTTCCTCAAGTGCACGGCCGCAACCTCGTGCAACGCAGGTCAGCGGATCGTCCGCGATTACCACGGGAAGGCCGGTATCCTCCATTAATCGGCGATCCATATCGCGCATCAAAGCGCCGCCACCGGCCACCACCATACCTTTATCGCTAATATCCGCGCTCAGTTCCGGCGGGGTTTCTTCCAGCGCCTGTTTGATAGCCTGAACAATGGCATCGAGGGAATCGCTGATAGCTTTGTAGATCTCGGAACTGCTGATGGTCATGGCCCGTGACATTCCCTCGGCTATATCTCGTCCCTTGATCTCGATTTCCCGGTTCTCGGATTTTGCCCACGCGGAGGCAATGGAATTTTTGATGCGCTCCGCGGTCGATTCACCCACCAAAATTCCGTGGTGTCGGCGCACATAATTAATAACGGCCTCATCGAATTTATCTCCGGCGGTACGCAACGTTGTACTATAGACCATGCCACCCAGTGAAAGTACGCCGACTTCGGTGGTCCCGCCGCCGACGTCAACCACCATTGAGCCACTGGGCTCCGCGACCGGCAGGTTGGCTCCAATCGCCACTGCCATGGGCTCCTCGATGAGATAAACTTCCCGGGCGCCTGCCCCGATTGCGGATTCACGTATCGCTCGACGTTCCACTTGGGTGGAACCGCAGGGTACGCAGACAATGATCCGCGGACTGGGACGCAGGAAGGTATTTTCCTGCACCTTGCGGATAAAATACTTGAGCATGACCTCCGTTACGTTGAAATCCGCGATGACCCCATCTTTCAACGGGCGGATGGCCTGAATCGATCCGGGGGTACGGCCGAGCATCCTTTTGGCTTCCTGACCCACCGCGAGCACTCGTTTGCTGCCGCCGCCCGGCGCATATTTAATTGCCACCACCGAGGGTTCGTTGAGGATGATCCCCTTTCCGCGGACGTAAATCAGCGTGTTGGCTGTTCCAAGATCGACAGCGAGATCATTGGAGAACAGACCGAGAAATCGTTTCAGCATCGGCTAGCCAGGGATAAATAAAAAGACGCGCTACTCTATCAACGGGTGACAGCGTGTTCAACCAAATTAACAAGTATGGTACTTTGAGTGACTAATCCCTGCGCTTTTGTTGGCAAGCTTATGGCTTTGGACAGGAAAACGGTGATCGACATCGCCACCCTTGCTCGAATCGGCATCGACCCCGATAACGTAGATGATTATGCTTCCGAACTGTCCAAGATCCTCAAATTCGTGGCACAAATGGATCAAGTCGACACGGAGAAAGTAGAACCACTCACGCATCCCCAGGACCGGCAGCTCAGAATGCGGATGGATCGGGTCACCGAAACCGACCAACGCGAGGGATTTCAACAACTCGCACCCGCGGTCGAAGCCGGACTTTACCTGGTTCCGCGGGTGATCGAATAATCCGTACGGGCAAATCAACGCATTGTGGCCATACAAGAGCTGACCTCCCTCGCCGGGAGGCTCAATGATCGCCGGCATTCCAGCGTCGAATTGACCCAGTCATACCTGAACCGGATCAACGGCGCGGGCGAGCTCAATGCGTTTATCACCATCGATGAAGAATTCAGTCTTGAACAGGCCCGGCGCTCGGATAAACGCCGTGCCAAGGGCCGGACTCTATCGCCGCTCGACGGCATTCCCATTGCCCACAAGGACATCTTCTGCACGAAAGGTATGTTGACGAGCTGTGGCTCCCACATCCTTGACAACTTCATCTCCCCCTATGACGCCACCGTCATCGAACATTTCAACCGCAGCGGGGCAGTAATACTGGGCAAAACCAATATGGACGAGTTCGCCATGGGCTCATCCGGTGAAACCTCCTGGTACGGTATTATAAAAAACCCGTGGGATACCGGCCGCGTGCCGGGCGGGAGTTCCGCGGGTTCGGCGGCGGCATTGGCGGCCGGCCTGTGCCCCGCCGCCACCGGAACCGACACCGGCGGCTCCATCCGCCAGCCGGCGGCTTTTTGCGGTGTTACCGGATTTAAGCCCAGCTACGGCCGGGTTTCCCGCTACGGCATGATTGCCTTTGCCTCATCGCTCGACCAGGGTGGGCCCATCGCCCGCTCGGCGCAGGATGCCGCAATAATGATGGACGTTATGGCCGGATTCGATGAGCGCGATTCCACCAGCGTACCCCAGGATGACGTGCATTTCTCAAGTGAACTCGGCGCCGAACTCCGGGGCCTGCGCATCGGGATCCCCGGGGAGTTCTTTGGTGCCGGACTGGACGATTCGGTCGAGAAAGCGGTGCGTGACGCTATAAAAACGTATGAGGATATGGGCGCACAAATACGTGAAGTGTCCCTGCCCAATAGCGAATTGTGCGTGCCTTGCTATTACGTCATCGCGCCATCCGAAGCTTCGTCCAACCTCTCGCGCTTCGACGGCGTGCGCTTTGGACACCGGGCGACGGATTATGATGACCCGATCGACATGTACATGAAGACGCGGGCCGAGGGATTCGGGCCGGAAGTCAAGCGCCGGGTTATGATCGGGACCTTCGCCCTTTCCGCCGGCTACTACGATGCCTATTACAACAAGGCCCTTAAGCTCCGGCGGCTGATCGCCGAAGACTTCGACAAAGCGTTCGAGGACTGTGACGTTCTCATGGGTCCTACCACACCAACGACCGCCTTCCCGATCGGCGACAAGACGGACGATCCGATCGCAATGTACCTCAATGACATATTCACCATCCCGGTGAATCTGGCCGGACTGCCGGGCATATCTATTCCCGCCGGATTCGATGCCTCGGGCCTGCCCGTCGGGCTACAGATCATCGGCCGCTACTTCGAAGATGCTCGGGTGCTGAGCGTTGCCCACCAATACCAGCGGCAAAACGACTGGCACTTGCGCCAACCGGAAGGGTACCACTCATGAAGTGGGAACCTGTCATCGGGCTGGAAGTGCATGTCCAGCTGCTGACCCGCAGCAAGATTTTCTCCGGGGCTTCCGCGAACTACGGCTCGCAACCCAACACCCAGGCCTGCGCCGTGGATCTGGGCCTGCCGGGCGTTCTCCCGGTAATGAATGAAAACGCCGCCCGCATGGCCGTAAAATTCGGGTTGGCAGTGGATGCGGTCGTCAACCAGCGTTCCGCCTTTGCCCGAAAGAACTACTTTTATCCCGACCTTCCCAAGGGCTACCAGATCAGCCAATACGAAATGCCAATCGTGGGTCGCGGCCATCTGAATATAGTCGTCGACGGCGAGCTAAAACGTATCGGAATCACCCGCGCCCATCTGGAGGAAGACGCCGGGAAGTCCCTGCACGAGGACTTTCACGGCATGACCGCCATCGACCTCAACCGCGCCGGCACACCTTTGGTGGAAATCGTCTCGGAACCCGATATGCGCTCGACCAAAGAAGCCGTCGCCTACCTGCGCAAGCTGCACACGATGGTGCGCTACCTGGAAATCTGCGACGGCAACATGCAGGAAGGCTCATTTCGTTGTGACGCCAACGTATCGGTGCGCCCGGCCGGCCAGGCAAAGCTCGGCACCCGAACCGAGGTCAAGAACATCAATTCCTTCCGATTCGTCGAAAGGGCAATCGGGCACGAAATAGAGCGGCAAATCGATATTCTCGAAGAAGGCGGCGAGATCGTACAGGAGACCCGGCTATACGACCCGGACAAGAATGAAACCCGCCCCATGCGGACAAAAGAAGAAGCGCACGATTACCGCTACTTCCCCGACCCCGACCTGCCGCCCATGGCGATCGATGAGACATTTATAGAAGAGATTCGCCAAAATCTGCCGGAACTGCCCGACGCCAAAGAGCAGCGTTTCAAAGATCAATATCAGCTGAACGAGGAGCACGCGCACCAGCTCACCCAGTCCCGGGCCAATGCAGACTATTTCGAAGCAACGGCCGGGGCCTCCCGGGGGGCGCCAAAGACCGTGGCAAACTGGATCGTCGGCGATCTGTCCAGCCGCCTCAACGACGAGAACCTCGATATTGGCGACTCGCCAATTTCATCCAGGATGCTCGCCGGCCTTATCGACCGCATCGAGGACAACACCATCTCCGGCAAGATCGCCAAAGAAGTCTTCCGCGCCATGTGGGAAGGCGAAGGCGAGGCCGATGCCGTCATCGAAAATAGGGGCCTAAAACAGATCACCGACACCGGTGAGATCGAAAAAATCGTCGACGACATTCTCGCCAAATCCAGAACCCAGATCGAGCAATACACGAGCGGTCAGGAAAAAATTTTCGGCTATTTCATCGGCCAGGTTATGAAAGCCACTGGCGGCAAAGCCAACCCCAAACAGGTAAACGAAATCTTGAAAAAGAAGTTAAGGGCACATCTATTCACTGATGGCCCTTAAGCGATACGTAATCAGTTGGACCGACCCACGCACATTACCAGGGAAACAACACTTTCCCTCCCTCGGTAAATATATTCCGCTGTTCCACGGTTTGCGCCATCGCAACGGCGATATGCAGCGAGTATCGAATCGTGTCTTGCTCGTTTTTTGAGCTCACCTTTCCCGAGGCAAGACAGCCCGCGTATATGCGGCTCGCGGCTTCAAGAATATCGGATCTATCGGTAATCTCCATATGTAGTCTCCCAGAGAAGTTGGAACGTAAATTCGCGGTATTGTGTCCAGCCATTCACAAAGGAATACTCGCGGACTGTTAGCATGATCGCCCTTCGAAGAGGGTTTTACGGATCACCGCCGACCATAAATTTACCACCATGCATATCTGCACGGTTAGGATGTCAATTTGGATTACGTCCGAGTAAGGTGCGTTTCCCTATTCGCGTCCCGATGAACAGGGGGGGGCTCTAAAGCAAATACGTATGATATATGGCGCGCCCGGAGGGACTCGAACCCCCGACCACCTGGTTCGAAGCTCTTTACAGCGAATCCAAGCTCTTGAAAAACAGTCAGTTACATTAACCTACAGGGACGCCCACAGCACATAATTGCACATAGTTCCGTATGGCGTTAGGGCCAAATACGGGCCGGTCGATAAGACGAACTTGACGTCACCTCTTGGTCAGAAAACGGAAACCGAATGACAATCCGGTTTCTCATCGCGTGAAGAACTGCATCGTGGACATGAACGCGCTCATACAAACGGTTGTTCGTCTGCATAACAAGGACAAGTCGGTTGTCAGATATAACTCAGTTCTATCCAGATTGCGACCCGTTCATGGCGGGTAGCCATTAACCTGCCAACGAACCAGACGGGCGACCGGACTGACCGGCCGGCGCCGGTGATGATGGCGGTGATCGCCATCGCCATGGCGATCCAAAATCACTTGCGCAAAGTAGCGAATGGCGCTACTTTATGGGAGTGAAAAAGGAATCTAGTCATCAAAACGCGCGCAGCTACATCGAGAGCTTGGCGGCCG
>JAANXG010000012.1 GCA_018263405.1 Gammaproteobacteria bacterium | reverse complement strand
TCCTTAGCTCCGTAAACGGCACTTCCCTATGCCACTTCTTACAGCGTCCCTGAAAGACAACCCTACCCCCACATGATCGCCGACATTGCACGGACTTTTTGAGAAATTACGTTTATTTCACGTATGACGATGGTTTTGGTATTGAAGCCATCGGTCTTCGGGAGAATTTCACCCGGCTGCGTCAAACGGATGCCGCAAACAGATGGTTTCGCTTCGATCCGGCCCGGTTGAAACGATATCGATGGGGACATCCGCTAGTTCTGCGATTCGATCGAGGTATTTTCTGGCCGCCGGGGGCAAATCTTCTATTCTGGTGATTCCCAGCGTGGATTCGGACCAGCCTTCGAGCTGTTCATATACGGGCTCATACTGTTCGAGCATCTCCGCACTCACAGGCGGCGCATCGAGCCGTTCACCATGACGCTCATAGGACACACAGATCTTAACGTGCTCGAATCCGTCCAGCACATCGAGCTTGGTAATACACAAGCCCGTAAGGGCGTTGATACGGGCGGCGTGTTTTAGTAATACCACATCCAGCCACCCACAGCGGCGGGAACGCCCGGTGGTCGCGCCGACCTCCAAGCCACGCTCGCTTAACGCCCGGCCAACCTCGTCCCCCAGTTCAGTAGGAAACGGCCCGCTACCCACCCGGGTGCTGTACGCCTTCGCCAACCCGAGGATATAGCTGAAACTTGACGGGCCGGTGCCGCTTCCGACTGCCGCCGCGGCCGCCGTAGTATTGGACGACGTGACAAACGGATACGTGCCATGATCGATATCCAGCAGGCTTCCCTGCGCCCCTTCGAAGAGGACGGAACGGCCCGCGTTCCTGAGTTCCTCAAGGCGTGCCGCCACGTTCGACAGTAACGGCCGCAGGTATTCCCGATAATGCATGCAGGCATCGAAAACTTCCCGGTACTCCACGGTTTCCGCATGATAGAAGTGCTCGAGAACAAAGTTATGGTATTCCATTACGTGCTCAAGCTTATCCGCGAATCGGCGCGACTCGATCAATTCATCGAACCTCAACGCCCGCCTCGCTGCTTTATCCTCATAGGCGGGTCCGATTCCGCGCCCGGTTGTGCCGATAGCACGTTGACCCTCGAACCGTTCGCGCGCCTCGTCCAGGGCCACGTGGTAAGGCAGGACAATGGGTGACGATTCACTGATCCTTAATCGCGGGAAAACGTCGACACCCCTACTTTCCAGGTACCGGATCTCCTTTTCCAGCGATTCCGGCGAGAGCACGACCCCGTTGCCGATAAAGTTCCGCACATTCGGCCGTAGGATGCCCGAGGGAACCAAGTGAAGTACTGTTCTCTCCCCATCGATCACCAGCGTGTGGCCCGCGTTGTGTCCACCCTGAAACCGCACAACGGCATCAGCACGCTCAGTCAACCAGTCGACGATCTTACCTTTGCCCTCGTCGCCCCATTGGGTACCGATCAGTACGACGTTTTTACTCATTAGAGCGGTTTAACATTCCAACCATCCGTCGTCTTCACCAGCATGCGGTCGCACTGATCCGTTAAATGCCCAGCCGTTTCCCCCGCCAACAGGCGAATCACCCGTTCTCCGCGATCCCGCAGTCGTTTCACCGCTGCATCCAGATCCGGGGCTTTTTCGGACGGCGCCAGGATGGCCGTTCCGGCGATGGTCGAGACGTCGTAGCGGAGCAACTGGCGCAGATCGGCGCTGAATCCCGTGGCACTGCGTGCCCGCCCAAATGCTTTACCGATTTCATCGTAGCGCCCCCCCCGGGCCAGGGCACGGCCGTAGCCGGGGGTGTAGGCATTGAACACCGTGCCGGTGTGATAGCGGTAGCCCCGCAGGTCGGATAGATCCACGGAAACTTCGATACCGGATACGGTCCGGCCCAATCGAGCGATCAAGTCCGAGAGGTCGGACAAGGCGGTACCCGCGCCGGGGACAGGATCATACGCCTGCCGGGCGTGCTCGATGGCGGCCGCACCGCCTCTGCTTTCAAGCAGTGTCAAAAACGCTTGTTTTTGTTCCGGCAAGTCCGACAGGATCGCGGCGACGTCCGGTCTGGATTGGCGCTGCAGCGCATCGAAGAGATCCGGCTCGACGCTGTCCGGCAATGCGGCCCAATGCGTCAAAGCACGATAGACCCCGACGTGGCCCAAATGCAAATGTATATCCGGAACACCGGCGGCCCGCAGGGTGTCCACCATCGCCTCGACAATTTCAGCATCGGCGTCGATGTCGGGACACCCGTACAATTCGGCACCAATCTGCAACGGCTCCCGCGTCGATTCGATTTCATCCGGGGGCGATCGGAAAACGGATCCACAATAACAAAGCCGAGACGGTCCTTCGTGACGCAGATAGTGCGCATCGATGCGGGCGATCTGGGGTGTATGGTCCGCGCGCACCCCCATCGACCGGCCGCTCAGCGAATCCGTCAGTTTTGCGGTCTGGAGGTCGAGGTCTTCGCCAACGCCGGTGAGCAGAGCGTCCAGAAATTCCACCAGTGGCGGTAAGACCAATCTAAATCCACGGCGCTCAAGGAGATCCAGCAAACACCGTCGCAGATTTTCCAACCGAAGCGCACGTTCGGGAAGAACCTCTTCGATGCCTTCGGGTAAAAGCCACTGACCGGGATATTTCACTAGAAACGGACAAAATACAACAGCAACGCGCCGACGGAAATTAGTATCAATCCCATATTGCGCAGCTGTCCATCGTTAAGCTTGCGAATCGTTTCAAGCGTGCGGCGCCAACGCTCGGGGCTGAGAAACGGCAACAGTCCCTCGAGTATCAGCACCAGCGCGAGCGCCGCGCCCAGGTCCCGCCAACTGATCATGACACCGAGGATTCGCTACTGCCGGGGACTACTCGAACGCTCGACATCCTTGGGAGGCACGGCGTTGTTAAAGTACTTGAAAAACTGCGAATCCGGCTCCAGCACCAGCAAATCGCTCTTGGAGGCGAATGTGGCTTCATAAGCGTTCAGACTTCGATAAAGACCGTAAAAGTCATCGTCCTGACCGAATGCCTCCGCGTAGATCTGAGTCGCGCCGGCATCGCCTTCGCCGCGAAGTTTCTGTCCGTCGCGCTGTGCATTGGCGATGGTAACCAGGCGCTGGCGATCCGCATTCGAGCGAATCTTTTCGGCTTCCTCGGCACCTTTGGCGCGCAATTCCTTAGCGACACGCGATCGCTCCGACTCCATACGCCGGTATACCCGTTCACTCACCTCGTCCACGAGATCCACGCGCTTGAGTCTCACATCGACCACCTCCACGCCGATGGCCCGGGCTTGCTCGTCCGTGGCTTTCTGCACGACGTCCATAATCTGGGAGCGGTCGCCGGATATCACTTCCTGCACGGATCGCTTACCGAATTCCTCGCGCAGGCTGTTGTTGACTCGCTGTGCCAGGCGCCGCTGCGCGGCGACCTTATCCCCCGACACGGTAACGTAGTAGGTAGCCACGTCGTCCACCCGCCATTTAACGAACGAGTCCACAACGAGGTTTTTCTTCTCGTCGGTCAGATATTCCTGAGGATTGGCATCCATGGTTTGAATCCGAGCGTCGAACTTGCGCACGTTATTGATAAACGGGTACTTCCAATGCAATCCGGGCTCATCGAATGACTCGACGATTTCCCCGAACCTGAAAACAATGGCTTTTTCCCGTTCGTCTACGGTATACAAAGTAGCCGAGGCAAGCACGACGAGGATCACCAGTACGATCAGTCCAAACAAGGCTTTGCCATTCATGACTTACTCCCCCCGCTCGCGCAGGTTCAATCGGCTGCGGCTGTCGCGCGCATCGGCCGTGGCACGGTCCCCCGACAGGGAAGACGACGAGACCGGCGGTGCGGAGACGCTACCGGACTCGGAACGCCGCTGCCTCAGCAATTGATCCAGCGGTAGGTAAATCACATTATTTCCGCCTTTTTGATCGATCATGAGTTTACTCGATTTCATCAGAACCTGTTCCATTTTCTCGATATACATGCGCTGCCGGGTAATGTTCGGCGCCTGCCGATACTCGGCGAGAATCTGTTCAAAGCGCGACGCTTCACCTTCCGCCCGGGCAATTATCGCTTCCTTATACCCCTCGGCTTCCTGGATTTCCCGCGCCGCCCGGCCGCGAGCCCGAGGAATAATGTCATTCCGGTAAGCTTCCGCTTCGTTGATCAGACGCACCTGATCCTCGCGCGCCTTGACGGCGTCGTCGAAGGCCGGTTTGACTTCCCGTGGCGGCTGAGCGTCCTGCATTTCCACGGCGATGATGTTAATGCCGGTCTGGTATCGATCCAGAACTTGCTGCAAGAGCGCGCTGGTTTCGGAAACAACCGTCGCGCGCCCTTCCGTCAGGACAAAGTCCATTTTATTGGTGCCCACAACCTCGCGCAGCGCACTCTCCGTCGCCCCGTGTACAACAGCTTGCGGGCGATCCGCCACGTTGAAGATCAAATCCTCCGGATCCTTGATGTCATATTGCACCGCCAGATTAATATCCACGATATTTTCGTCTCGTGTAAGCATCAACGCTTCACGCGGCACCGGCTGTTCCTGTCTCTGGGCCGTCGTCCGGTACCCGATCTCGACCGTGTTGACCTGCTGAATATTGACGGAATTTACTTCTTCCACCGGCCACGGGATGCGCCACTGCAATCCGGGCAGGGTGGTTTCCTTATATTCACCAAAGCGTAATACGACCCCGCGCGTGCCCTCTTCCACCACATAAAAGCCCGTTAACGCCCATACCACGATCGCCACCACAACGATCGCGCCGAGGCCGGCTTTACCTGGAAACGAGGTCCCGCCGCCGCCGGACCCGCCGCCTCCGCGACCGCCAAAAAAGCCCCGCAGAGTCTTTTGGATATTCCTGACGATTTCGTCCAGATCGGGCGGGCCGCTTCGCCCCCCTTTTTGGCCCCATGGATCATTGCCACCGGGCCCAGGTTGATTCCAGGACATGAAATATGCTCCTTAAATGAGAATATGAGAGACTGACATAAAGTAAAGATCGTACCATGATCGATGATCGGATAACGATCCCGGGAGTTATTTTAGCAGACCGTGGATACCGCATGCGCGAGCCCTAAACCGACGCCGCAACGCTTTTGCCGTCGACAATGGAACACATGCTGAATTCCGCGAGCCGGCACAAGCGTCCCCATTGCGCCGCCTCAATATCGACTTCCAGTAAGCAGCCGCCCCAATTATCGAATCGTTCGGAGAGAATCACCGCCTTGTCAAAAAGAAATGCCCGTACTCGGGCCGCCTGTGGCGGCACCCGCAGACATTCATGCCGGGTGTCGCGAAATATCAGATTTTCCAGCGCCCCGGTCAGACCCGATATCCCATCCCCACGGCGGGCCGACACCCACACGGCACTCGCCAACCCCTCCCCACCGGATTCCACGCGGGCCCGAAGATCCGGATTCAAATCGACCTTGTTGTAAACCAATAACCTCGGTACGTCGCCGGCATCGATTTCCTCCAGCACCCGGTTCACTTCCTCGATCCGTTCGTCTCGATCTTCAACGGCACTGTCAACGACGTGCAACACCAACGAAGCCCTTGATACCTCCTCAAGGGTCGAATGAAAAGCCTGAACCAGGGAATGCGGCAGGTGCCGAATAAACCCGACGGTGTCCGACAACAAGATCTCGCGCCGGTTGGGCAGCGACAGTTTTCGCATGGTCGGATCGAGCGTCGCAAACAACAAGTCTTCCGCGTACACGCTTTCGCCCGTCAAACGGTTGAACAACGACGACTTGCCCGCATTGGTATAGCCCACAAGGCATATCGTTGGTATTGGCACTTTGCGCCGGGACTTGCGCCGCAGCTCGCGTTGCACCGATACGTGTTGCAGACGCTTCCTCAGATGCTCAATTCGTTGACCGATCAGACGCCGGTCCGTTTCAAGCTGTGTCTCCCCCGGACCCCGCAGCCCGATACCGCCTTTCTGGCGCTCAAGGTGGGTCCAGCCGCGCACAAGGCGCGTCGACAAATGACGCAATTGAGCCAGTTCGACCTGCAACTTACCTTCCCGGGTTTCCGCGCGCTGGGCGAATATATCCAGTATTAAACCGGTGCGGTCTAGAACACGGCAGCACAGGGCTCGCTCCAAATTCCGCTCTTGAACCGGCGTCAATGCGTGATCGAACACCACCAGTTCGCCCTCGTGACGTTCCACGGATCCCCGGAGTTCCTCCAGCTTGCCTTTGCCGATAAATGTCGCCGGATCCGGGCGCCTGCGCACACCCGTCACGCTGTCGCAAACTTGCGCTCCCGCGCTTTTGGCCAGCAACACGAGTTCTTCGAGGGACTCGGTCTTATCGTCCGTTTGTGAACGCTGCTGTACCAGCAGCGCCCTTTCCGGCCGCGCGACCGCCGGGCTCCTTACAGGCACTTCAAAGAATTACTCCTCGACGGCATCGCCATCGTCATCATGCGGGACTTTTACGGATTTCGCTGGAACAATGGTGGAGATAGCGTGTTTATAGATTAACTGGCTCACGCTGTTTTTCAGCAAAACCACGAATTGGTCGAAAGACTCGAGCTGTCCCTGCAACTTGATTCCGTTCACCAGGTAGATCGAAACCGGTATTCTTTCTTTACGCAGAATGTTCAGAAACGGGTCTTGTAAGGCCGTACCTTTTTGTTGAGCCATTTTTTGTTGAGCCATTTTTTACTCCCAATTGTTATACATCTTGCAGCATCTCAGTTTGGTAATGCGGCTTGACGCTCGCGATTTCAAGCGCCTTTCGACCCCAATAACTCTGCCATAAACGGGTGCGATTCCAGGTACAGACACACCCCGTGAGCAGCTCCGGGATGGTCGCTGTCAATCCACGTCACCGCCGATTGATTGCGTAACCATGTCAGTTGCCGCTTCGCCAAACGTCTCGTGGCAGCAATACTTGCTTCCATCATTCGATTATAACCGACCTCGCGATTCAAATAGCCCGCTACCTGCCGGTATCCGACCATTTTGAGCCATGGCAGTTCAGAGGGGCCAGGGTAAGCCTCCAGCAATTGCGCGACCTCCGAGACGAAACCCAGTTCCAGCATCCGCCTGAAACGAGCCTCAATGCGCCGGTGTAAGTGCTCCCGTATCGCCGGTACAAGCGCCAGTCGCATCAGCGGCCAGGGTGTGCCGCCCCGTACCGCGCTCCGCCGACGGACATTTTTGCCCGTCAGGGTATTGATCTCCAGTGCGCGCTGAATCCGCTGTCCGTCGTTGGGTGAAATCTCCTCCGCACGGCGCGGATCGACTTCGGCGAGCTCGTGGTGGAGCATGGGCCATCCCTCGCGGCGGGCGCGCGTCTCGATATCAGCCCGAAAATACGGATCGGAAGGGGGCAACCGCGGGAGGCCGTACAAAAGAACGTGGAAGTAGAACATGGTGCCGCCGACAAGCACGGGCAAATGCCCCCGGGTCCGCACCTCCTCGATCAAAGCTAATGCATCACCGCGAAATTGCGCCGCCGAGTACGTATCGTCGGGATATTTAATATCAATGAGATGATGCCGGCACGCCTCGCGCTCCGCCCGACTCGCCTTTGCCGTACCGATGTCCAGCCCCCGGTATACCTGCGCGGCGTCCACGCTGATGATTTCCACGGGAAAGCGTTTCGCGAGGGTGCAAGCCATCGCCGTTTTCCCGGACGCGGTGGGCCCCATCAGAAATAACACGGGCGTCGTCATCCTCGTACCGACGATGCAGCCGCCGCTATCGTCCCCGTAAAAACCAGCCGTCCATCTCCTTGAGATCGAATTGCACCCACGTAGGCCGGCCGTGACTACACTGACCGCTTCGCTCGGTTTCCTCCATGCGCCGGAGCAACGCGTTCATTTCATCGAGAGTTAATGACCGCTTAGCGCGCACGGATCCATGGCAAGCCATGGTGGAGAGCAACTCTTCCGATACCGCCTGTATCCGTTCGCTCTGACCGTGCTCCGCGAGGTCCGACAGTATGTCGCGAACCAGTGACGCCGCATCCCCACTCTGGATCGCCACCGGTATTTGCCGCACTGCCAGCGTGCGCTCCCCCAGCTGGTCGATCTCCAACCCGTAGGATTCGATTAGCTCGCGGTGCCGTTGCCAAACGCTCATTTCCATATCGCCCACCTCCAGTGTCACCGGCACCAGGAGGGACTGTAGAGACAGAGAATTCGAATCGAACTGCGATTTAAGCTTTTCGTATGTGATGCGTTCATGGGCGGCGTGCATGTCCACGACGACCAGACCGGTCGCGTTTCGCGACAGAATGTATACCCCGTGTAACTGGGCAACGGCATAGCCCAGGGCCGGTATGGCAGCCTGCGAGTCGGGGGGTGGTTCCGGAGCGTGCGCCGGCGTCTCGGCCAGCCGCCGGTAGCCGGCGATCTGTTCGCGCACTTGTCCCGGTAATGGGATAGCGGCTTGCTTCCTCCTCGGGTCATCCATCTCTTCAGCGCCGCGGGCGGCGCGAGGCGCCTCCCCGGCAGGCTTCGACACCTGCCGTTTCACCGCACTGTAAATAAAATCATGAACATTCCGGTTGTCGCGAAACCGAACCTCGTACTTCGTCGGGTGTACGTTCACATCCACCGACCCGGGTTCCAGTTCCAGATAAAGCACGAACGCCGGATGGCGCCCATGATACATAACGTCCCGATAGGCTGACCGCATCGCGTGCGCGACGGTTTTGTCCCGCACCACGCGGCCGTTGACAAAGAAATATTGCAAAGTCGTTTGAGGCCGGGAAAACGTCGGCAGTCCGCACCAGCCGGATAGACGCATATTGGCTCCTTCATCCAGTAGATAGACAGACTGCTCCAGAAACTCCGCGCCACAGATCGCCGCAATACGAACCGCACGCTGATCGTGTGTTAACGCTCTGGGGTAGTGAACGACTCGGCCGCCGTTGTGTTGAAACGAAAATGCAACGTCGAAGCGGCTTAAAGCCAGCCGTTTAACGTTCTGGTCAATGTGCTTCAATTCCGTATGTTCGGTTTTCAAAAACTTCCTGCGCGCCGGGGTATTGAAGAACAAATCGGAAACTTCGACGGTCGTGCCTGACGGATGAGCCGCCGGCTTGGGCCTCGTCACGGTTCCACCGCCCTCGCAGCGCACACCGAACGCATTATCCCGACCCTGGGTCCCGGAGGTCACCGACATCCGCGACACGGAGGCGATGCTCGGCAACGCCTCGCCCCGGAAACCCAGGGATGCGACCCGCTCCAAATCAACCAGCCGACGCAGTTTGCTGGTCGCGTGTCGAGCCAGCGCCAAAGCAATTTGTTCCGCGGGTATGCCGGTTCCGTCGTCCGCCACTTCGATACGCTTGACGCCGCCGCGTTCTGTCCGGACGTCGATCCGAGTGGATTGTGCATCCAGGCTGTTCTCCATAAGTTCCTTAACCACGGCGGCCGGACGCTCGACCACTTCTCCGGCGGCGATCTGACTGACGAGCTGGGAATCCAGGATTTCGATGCCGTTCATCGTCAGCCGCTTGGAATGCGCAGCTTCTGGCCGATGCGCACCACATCGCTGCTCATGTTATTGACCTTTTTAAGGGTATTGACACTGATTCGATACTGTTGGGCGATTTCGGACAGCGTATCCCCCCGTTTCACGACATACACGGCGGGCCGCGCACCGGGGTGGCGGCGCTCGTAGTAGCGGCGAATCCCCTCGTAAATCGCGGCCGCGACCTTGCGACGGTGAGACCCGGTGCGTAACAAGGATTCTTCACGGGGATTCGACAGAAATGCACTTTCTACCAGTACCGAGGGGATGTCCGGCGACTTAAGTACTGCGAAGTTAGCGTATTCCACCCGGTTTCTGTGCACTCGCCCGACTCGACGCAGCCCGCGCAAAATATCCCGAGCCAATTCACGACTGTCGCTGGTGCTTTTGGTCATCGACAGGTCCATCAGAACCCTGGCCACCGTATCGTCTTTGTCGCGCAGGCTAACTCCTCCGATCAGATCGGCGGCGTTTTCCTTATTCGACAGCCAGCGCGCGGTCTCGCTCGAGGCTCCACGTGTAGACAACGTATAAACCGACGACCCGCGTACCGAGCGCTGAGGAAACGCATCGGCATGTATGGAGACGAACAAGTTAGATTTGGCGGAACGAGCGATTTTCGTACGCCGTCGAAGCGAGACATAATAATCATTGTTTCGAGTCAAGATTCCCTGCATTGCGGGGTCGCGACCGACAAGACGTTGCAACTCCCGGGCGATCGCGAGCGTGATGTCCTTCTCGCGAGTCCGGCGCGAACCCATGGCACCCGGGTCTTCCCCGCCGTGGCCCGCATCGATGGCGACAATAAAGTTGTCCGAACCCCCCGGTGCCGCAACAATGGTTTTATTTTCCCTGCCAACCCGGTCCCGCAGGTCCATGACCAAACGGTGTCCGTAAACTTCGTTTGGCTTGAGATGAAACACCTTCGGCTCAGCGGCCATTTTTAGAGTGAAAACGACGCGCAGCACCCCCGGGCGGGGGCTGCCGCTGTGTACTTTTTTCACGAACCGGCCATCGGCATGGATGGACGGCAGACCTCGCGCAAGCCGGGCGCGCGGAAAATCCAGATACACCCGGTGTGGCCCGGTAAGAACGCCGACATCGTACTCGACGGGGGCGCTCAGATCGAATACCAATCGGGTGTGATCCGGTGCCTGCCACATGCGCAGGTTCTTTACCGTCACCGGCGCAGCTTGGGCGCTACCGACCTGAATCGCCAGCACCAGCAATACCGCTATTCGGCACATAAGCGTTCCCCGCTTTGCGTGAAACTCTCCAAGCGCACCCTCCTGTCGCCGAGTCGATCAATGTCAATATGCACTTCACAATCCGGATTCGGCAGGCTGTCTCGGGCGTGGTCCGCCCACTCCACCAACAGAACGGATTGCTCCTCCAAGTAATCCCTGATGGCGAGGTACTCCAGCTCGGAGGGATCGTCCAAGCGATATAAGTCGATATGCACGACTTTCAAGCTCCCTAAATCGAACGTCTCGAGCAACGTGAATGTCGGACTTGTCACCACATCGTCATAGCCGAGCGATCGCAGTAATCCGCGCACCAACGTTGTTTTGCCCGCGCCGAGGTCGCCCGTCAGAAAAATGACGCATCCGCCATTTAATCTCATCCCCAATCGCCCGCCCAGACGCTCCATTGCCTGTTCCGTTTGAATCCGATGCACCGACTCGGCATGCATGACGGCTACACCGGTGCCTCGCCGACGATACCCGGTAATTCATCGATCAGGTCGCCGGCCGTCAGTCCCACGGCGCCCCGGGAAGCCACCCGATCTCCCGCCCGAGCGTGGCACCAGACACCATAACAGGCAGATTCTTCGGTGGGTATACCCTGCCCCCGAAGCCCGGCGATGAGGCCGGTCAGGGCATCGCCCATCCCGCCACTCGCCATACCGGGGTTACCCAGATCGCACACATAAAGGGCCTGCCCAAGAACCAGGGTTCCCGGACCCTTCAGGACGATGATCCCGCCATATCGATTCCGCAACTCTCGAACCGCCGCGACCCGGTCGGCTTGCACATCGGCGGTAGTCGTTTTCAGGAGCCGCGCGGCTTCTCCGGGGTGCGGAGTCAGGATCCAATCATCACGATGTAGCGGATTTTCCGCCAGCAGAAAAAGAGCATCCGCATCGACCACCAATGGTATCGTCGTTGTCGACACCCTGTCCCAGATACCGCGTGCCCACTCATCTCGACCGAGTCCCGGTCCCACCGCGATCGCGTCGGCATTCGCCAGCATGGGCTCGACATCCTTCGGAGTAGTGATTTCCGCGGCCATGCTCTCCGGGGTATTCGGTACGATGTCCGCGGGTTTTAAACGCGTCGCCAGGTACACCAGACCGGCGCCGCTGGAGTGCGCCGAACGCGCGCTCAGGCACGGGGCGCCCGGCATCTCGTGGTTGCCGCCTATAATCAATACGCGCCCGGCATCGCCCTTATGGGCGGTCGCCGGCCGGGCCTGTAAAAACGACACGTACCGGTGCGGCGCGATGACCGTTGCCGTGGACTCGACCCGGGTAAAAATTTCATCGGGCACATCGAGATCGTCAAAATACAAAAGACCCGTAACAGCCCGCCCGTCGGAAGTAAAACACCCCAGCTTGCGCCCGATAAACGTCGCCGTCGCATCGGCCGTGACGCACGGTTCCAGGGCTTTGCCGGTGTCGGCATGCAGACCGGAAGGAATATCCAGGGCCAGCACGGGGCAATCAGCTTCGTTGATTCGTTCGATGGTCCGGCCGTAGACACCGGCCGGTGCGCGCTCCAGCCCCGTCCCCAGTAATGCATCGACAATTACGTCGGCATCCGGGCACGCTTCGTGCTCGCGGTGCGTCACCGCGCCCCCCGCTTGCTCGAACTCCGCCAGCGCTTGCTTGGCCGTCTCGGATTTGGACTCGCCCACCGCGACGAGTTCCACGCGCAATCCGGCTCGCCTGGCCAGCGACGCCAGCACGTAACCATCTCCCCCGTTATTGCCACTACCGCAGTAAACGGCGAGTCGTCCGGCACCGGGGAAACAATATCGAAGCAGGCGGTAACCGGCCAGGCTGGCGCGCTTCATCAGCTCGTAACCGTCAACACCGAAGTCCTCGATGGCGACACGGTCCAGTTCTCTGACCTGCCGGGCGGTGTAAAGTCTCTGCGAAGTTTTGTTCATACTATTATGATAACGGTACCAGCTTAAGGGCGAGAAAGGTTGAAAGACGAAATATTCAAGATCAAGGCGAAATTCGCATGTAATAGCCAGCTATTGCGAAGGATTTCAACGCGGATATTGGATATATTGGACTCAAGATTTCCGGCCATCAATGAATAGAGGTGCCCTTATGTCATCTACTCCGGAAAGAGCTGAATCGCGGCAACCGCTCGACTACGTGGCCCTCGCCAGGCGAATCGGGCATTGGGCGAGACAACTCGGTTTCGACCGGACGGGCATCGCTGACACCGACCTCCAGGACGCGGAATCGCACCTGATGAACTGGTTGGATGAAGGTCGTCACGGGGGAATGGAATACATGGCGGCCCACGGCCGCAAAAGATCGCGCCCGGAACTATTGGTACCGGGAACGATTCGCGTGATTTGTGTGTGCATGAGCTACTGGCCGGATGATCCCGCATTACCCCCGGAGAAGGTTCTCGGTACCTCCGATATCGGCTATGTCGCGCGTTATGCCCTGGGCCGCGATTATCACAAAATATTGCGGAGGCGGCTCCAACGTCTTGCCGACCGCATTGAAGACGAAACAGGCCTCTTTGGCTATCGGGCATTTACGGACAGTGCTCCCGTCCTGGAAAAACCGCTGGCGGAAAAGGCGGGACTCGGATGGATCGGTAAGCACACGAATGTGATCGACAAAACCGCGGGATCCTGGTTTTTCCTGGGTGAGCTGTACACCGATTTGCCCTTGCCGGTGGACGATCCGGCGGAAAATCATTGTGGTACCTGCCGGGCGTGTATCGACGCTTGCCCCACCGGCGCCATCGTGGCTCCGTACCAACTCGATGCACGCCGTTGCATTTCGTACCTCACCATCGAATTTCAGGGCAGTATTCCCGAGTCTCTCAGGCCGTCGATGGGAAACCGGATATTCGGGTGCGACGATTGCCAGGCGATATGCCCGTGGAATCGTTTCGCACAGTTCACGGACCAGGGCGATTTTAGCCCGCGAGCGGTGGTGACGGACCGCAAACTTGCGTGGTTTGCCTCTTGGAGTGAGGACGATTTCAATCGCCATACCATCGGTTCGGCGATTCGCCGCACCGGTTATGAAGGGCTCCTTAGAAATGTGGCAGTAGCGCTGGGCAATGCCGTGACCTCTATGTCTGTCCGCCGGTCCATCGGTGGACTCGTGCACCACCCTTCGGCGCTTGTGCGGGAACACGCCAAATGGGCGAAATCCCGGCATCCGCGCGCTTAAAAAAATGCCGTAGCAGTGTAATTTCTCACAACGTCCGTGCAATGCCGGCAATATGTGGGGGTCCTTAAATTCGAAGAAAATGCGTGCGGTAATACCGCAACTCTTCGATCGACTCCCGAATATCGTCCAGCGCTCGATGCGTACCCTTCTTTTCAAAGCCATCCAGCAATTCGGGATGCCAGCGTTTCGCGAGTTCCTTTACGGTGCTGACATCCAGATTTCTGTAATGCAAGTAGTTCTCCAGCTCGCGCATATACCGCGCAAGAAACCGGCGATCCTGGCAAATACTGTTACCGCAAAGAGGAGATTTCTTTTTCGGTACGTGGTCTTGAATGAACCTGAGTGTCTCAAGTTCCGCATCGCACTCCTCGAGTGTCGATGACATGACCCTTTTCACCAGTCCCGTTGCGTTGTGGGTGCGCGTGTTCCACTCGTCCATACCGGCCAACAATGCCTCGGATTGATTGATCGCCAGCACTGGACCCTCCGCCACGACTTTAAGATTCGAATCCGTAATAATAGTGGCGATTTCGATAATACGGTCTCGTTCCGGCGAAAGGCCGGTCATTTCCATATCGATCCATACCAGCGCTTTAGGGTCTTGTGTCATGGTTATCGGATTATGTTTACGGAGAGGGTGGCCCGGGAACCTGGCACGCTCTGAATGTTGCAATATCAGTGACGGGGTACACTAGTCACCAGGGCCGCCGGTCTGTAAATGCGCGGGTTAGCGTGCCGTGATCGATGTACTCGAGTTCACCGCCCACCGGCACTCCACGGGCCAGACGCGTGATATTCACGGAACAATCCTGTAGTAACTCGTGGAGATAGTCGGCAGTGGCTTCCCCTTCTGTAGTCAGATTCGTGGCAATAATCAGTTCGTTAATTTGTTCGCTCTCGATCAGGCCTTTCAATCGGCCAAAACCCAAATCGTCGGGGCCGACGCCATCGAGGGGCGAAAGGCGCCCCATGAGCACGAAATACATGCCCTGGTACGCCCCTGTCTGTTCCACCGCTTCTAAATCCGCCGGGGTCTCGACAATACAAACGGTCTCGGGATCCCGCTTGGCTGACGCGCAAATGTCACACAATTCCGTTTCACTGAAGTTATTGCAGCGTTTACAGCGAATTACGGTCTTCAAGGCCCGCTGCAGCGCTTCCGCTATAACCCGCGCACCGTCCTGGTCGCGTTCCAGCAAGTGGAACGTCATACGCTGAGCCGTCTTCGGGCCGACGCCGGGCAGACATCGCAAAGCCTCCTGCAGCTGGTCGATCGTATGGGAGTGGGACACGTTACAGCGGCAGGTTCAACCCTGGTATATTCATTCCACCGGTCAACCCGGACATTTTCTCCTGAGCGGTTTGCTCCGCCTTGCGTACGGCGTCGTTCATTGCCGCCGCCACCAGGTCCTCAAGAATTTCTTTATCGTCACCCATCAAGGATTCGTCAATCTGAATTCTTTTCACATCATGCCTGCAGGTCATCACAACGGCGACCATACCGCCACCCGCTTGTCCGGTAACTTCCACGTTCGCGAGTTCCTCCTGGGCTTTGCGCATGTTTTCCTGCATCTCCTGCGCCTGTTTCATTAAATTGCCTAGACCACCCTTCATATAGACCTCTTTACCATTAATTTATCGATGAAGCTCCGAATCGTTCCCTCCCCGGGACTACAATTACCGCACACCCACACCATCGCCTTTTTGCGACCTCAAAGCACGGCAAACAAACATAACGAACCCCACCTTTCACGATAGATCGCACAGCATGAGCGATCTATCCATGGCGATTCGTTTGCAGTACCGAATGCACCTCTTAAAAACGGCAGACCCCCGGATATCACTGCCTGGAGCGGATCGAATCCTCCATTAGCGTGGCGTCGAACTGCTCAATCAGATCCTGTACCTCGGGATCGTTCTTGATCGCCTGTTCCGCCTGCTTCTGCTTTTCACTTTTCTTCCGCTCAACGGATTGTACCGGGGTTTCGGTATCCGGCTCCGATAATTGTATCTTGATCTCGATCTGCGCTCCCAGGTGCCCGGAAATCGCCTTGGAAACCGCGCCGACTCTCTCGTCGTTGACCAAATGTTCGTATTGCGGGTTCAATTCGAATAACCAGACGCCGTTTTCACGGGATCGCAGAGCCAAGTTCATGGCCAACTCCTGTACCCAGCCGGTCAACGACAGTTGTCGAGCTAGTTCGTGCCAATCGACCGTAGTTTCCGAGGCGGTGCTTGGCGGGTGTGCGGGCGCTCGCTCGGCTATTTGTCCGTTCTCCGCCTCGCGAGCCATCTTGCGCTTCTCGACGTGGCTCGCCGGGGAATCCGTCAAACAGTTCGGTTGAAAGGCCAACAGTCGAAGCATAACCATCTCGAACCCCGTTCGAGGATCGGGGGAATATGGTAAATCTCGTTTGCCGATCAGCGCGATCTGATAGAAAAGCTGTAGATCCTCGTCCTTCAGTTGTTCCGCCACCGACGGATGCCAAGGTGCCAGTTCCTGTTTGGCCTCGAGCAGTTCCGGGTCGCGTTTATACAACGCCAGGTAGAATAGCTGGGAAAGAAGGTCATCCAATATTTGTGTGTAGGCACTGGACCGTTGGGCAATCGAATCGATGATACCGAATACAGCACCCGTATCGGTCCGAACCAGAGCCTCCATGAGATCCCGCACATAGTCGGCCTCGATCAGTCCAAGCATCTTGCGTGCGGTCTCCGCGGTTACACGGCCATTACCCTGGGCGATAGCCTGGTCCAGCAGGCTCAGGCTATCACGCATGCTACCCTGCGCCGACCGTGCCAACAACCGCACTGCCTCGTCTTCAAACTCCACGGACTCCGAATCCAGAATCCGTTTTAGCTGATCCTGAATCTGGTCGAGTTGGAGCAACTTTAAATTGAACTGTAAACATCGAGACAAAACCGTTACGGGGACTTTCTGAGGATCCGTTGTCGCAAACAAGAATTTCACATGAGGTGGCGGCTCCTCCAGTGTCTTCAACAGCGCGTTAAAGCTGTGTGCGGAGAGCATGTGAACCTCGTCGATGAGATACACTTTGAAACGCCCCGTGGTGGGCGCGTATTGAACGTTATCAAGAAGCTCACGGGTATCGGCCACTTGGGTGCGCGAAGCGGCGTCCACTTCGATCAAATCCATAAACCGCCCTTCATCTATGGATTGGCAGGCATGACATTCATTGCAAGGCTTGGAACCGACGCCTGTTTCGCAATTCAGACATTTGGCCAGAATCCGGGCCAGCGTAGTCTTGCCTATTCCTCTCGTCCCGGCGAACAGAAAACCGTGATGGACGCGGTCACTGTCCAAGGCATGGGTCAAAGCCGCGACGATATGCTCCTGGCCTACCAGTTGTTCGAACAAGCGCGGCCGCCATTTGCGTGCTAATGCCTGATAAGTCATGTCAATTCAAATAAGGTGGCGGATCAAGCCGACCCGGCCCCCGACGCCCGATTCGGCTGCTGCGGCTGCTTCCTTCCGGACCTGACCGGGTTCACAACCTATCGTCGTCGGGAAAGACCGACCATCACCGCCATTGAAGTTAAAATCTTCCGCTCCCACAAACCGGGATCCGTGGATGCACGGTTATCAACCGTTCAAAAAATCAAGGTAGAACCTACGATGCAACCGAGAATAAAGACTCACTGTACCGATGTAAATGCGGCATCTTGGGACTCGCAACAGATAAAGTCATCGAACCCCGTAAACCGGGCCGTCGGCTGCAACCGGTCTCCCTGCCAAATTGTCGAACCCGCATGGAACCTCATCCGAAACGCGTCTCCGGCTTCCCAAATTGAACCCGGAGGGATCGATTCTGGCAGTTGGCGGAGAGGGAGGGATTCGAACCCTCGATACGGATTAGCGTATACACGCTTTCCAGGCGTGCGCCTTAAACCACTCGGCCACCTCTCCGGGGGCGCGTGAGATTAAACCAGCGGCGCCAGCGTTGCAATGCGCGGCAAATCGACCGGCATGGAGAAGTTTTGGGCGCCTTCACACACCGAAATGGCGAAACTGGCGGAGAGGGTGGGATTCGAACCCACGGTACCCATAAGGGTACAACAGATTTCGAGTCTGCCCCGTTCGGCCACTCCGGCACCTCTCCGGGGGACGCGTGAGACTAAACCAGAGCGACCCTCCGTGCAAACGTCCCGTTACCGGCCAGCCGGCTTCCTGCGAGAAACAAAGAAGTCGGTGAGCAAGCCCCCACAGGCCTCCCGCAGAACACCGCCGGTGAGCCGGCAACGGTGATTGAATAACCGGCTGGCAAGTAAGTTTGTGACGCTTCCCGCGGCACCCGATGTTTCGTCAAACGCTCCGAATACTACCCGGTCGATCCGGGCATTGAGAATGGCGCCCGCACACATGGGACAGGGCTCCAGGGTTACATAGAGCGTAGAACCCGGCAGCCGGTAATTGGAATTGCCCCGTGCCGCCTGTCTGATAGCCGTGATCTCGGCGTGGGCGGTGGGATCGTTCGACGATATTGGCGAATTGTAGCCTTCCCCCAGCACGTCAGCGCCCCGGACCAACACGGCACCCACCGGTACTTCACCCTGCTGCTCGGCCATCAATGCCAACTTCAAGGCGTACTTCATCCAGCGAATGTCTGCATTCATGGCGTTGGCCGGCGACGCTGCCTCCGCTACTCCCACTCGATAGTCGCCGGCGGTTTGCTCGATATGTCATAGGTGACCCGGCTGATGCCGGGCACTTCGTTAATAATGCGATTGGAAACACGTGCAAGCAGATCGTAAGGAAGCTGTGCCCAGCGGGCGGTCATAAAATCCGTTGTTTCCACCGCCCGAAGGGCGATCACATGCTCATAGGCACGATTATCTCCCACCACCCCCACCGACTTGACCGGAAGGAATACGGCAAACGCCTGGCTTACCTTTTCGTACCAACCGCTGTGCTGTAATTCGGTGACGAATATATAGTCGGCGAGGCGCAGCGTATCGGCATAATCTTTGTGGATTTCACCCAGGATGCGCACCCCCAGGCCCGGTCCCGGAAACGGGTGGCGCATCACCATATGCTCCGGCAAACCCAGAGTTAAGCCCACGCGGCGCACTTCGTCCTTGAACAGTTCCCGCAAAGGTTCAAGCAGCTTGAGCTTCATTTCTTGCGGAAGGCCGCCGACGTTGTGATGAGATTTGATGACCTTCGCTTTACCGGTTTTCGCACCGGCCGATTCTATGACATCCGGATAAATGGTTCCCTGGGCGAGCCATTGGGCATCCTCGATTTTCTTTGCCTCTCGTTCGAATATCTCGATAAACACATTGCCGATAATCTTTCGTTTTTCCTCGGGATCGGACACTCCGTTTAAGCGGCGGAGAAATTCGTTCTCGGCATTCACCTGTATGACAGGGATACCCATGTGTTCAGAGAATGTCGACACGACTTGTACTGCCTCGTCGAGGCGCAGTAAGCCGTTTTCAACGAAAATACAAATTAACTGCTCGCCGATGGCTTCATGAAGCAATGCGGCCACCACGCTGGAATCCACGCCGCCCGACAAGCCGAGTATGACTCTGCCGTTTCCCACCCTCCGGCGCACATCGTCGATCGTCTCCTCCACAATATTCGTCGGCGTCCAGTCCGCGCGGCATCGGCAAATATGAATGACGAAGTTCCAGAGAAGCCGGGTGCCGTGCTCGGTATGCGTCACTTCCGGATGAAACTGCACGCCATATAGATGCCTGGATCGATGGCAAATAGCGGCATGTGGCGAGTTGTCGCTCGTCGCGACCGTTTCAAACCCTTCGGGCAATGCCGTCACTGCGTCTCCGTGGCTCATCCACACCGGCAGGGGCAGGCCCGCCTCTCCTAGATTGTCAAATAATTCGCAATCCCCTTGAATGCGCACCTCGGCATGGCCGTATTCGCGTTTTCCGCTTTGTTGTACCGAACCCCCGAAGCAATCCGCCAGGCACTGCATGCCATAACAAATGCCGAGCACGGGCCGCCCGGATTCAAACAGTTCTCTCGAAGTCCTTGGCGGAGTATTGCCCGTGATCGTCGTGGGTCCGCCGGAAAGTATGACACCCTTGGGATCGAATGCCTCAATGTCGGCCAATTCGGCATCCCAGGGGTGGATTTCACAGTACACGTTCATTTCTCGCACGCGACGTGCAATCAATTGCGTGTATTGCGAGCCGAAATCCAGAATCAGTATTCGATCATGGTGGTCCAGCATCAAGACTACCGGCCCGCGGCACGATTACCGTTCATTTATCGTTGCTAATCTGGTAATTGGGCGCCTCCTTGACGATGTGCACGTCGTGCACGTGGCTTTCCCGAATCCCGGCGTTCGTGATCCGAACGAACTTGGTGTTAGTGCGTAGATTTTCCAACGTGGCGCTACCCGTATAACCCATACTCGCGCGCACGCCGCCCATCAACTGTCGAATGATGTTGACCGCCGGGCCTTTATAGGGAACCCGTCCCTCAATACCTTCCGCGACCAACTTTTGGGGGTTATCGATACCTTCCTGGAAATAGCGATCCTTGGAACCGGATGCCATGGCGCCTAGCGAGCCCATACCACGGTACGACTTGTACGATCGGCCCTGATAGATTTCGATTTCTCCGGGTGCTTCTTCCGTACCGCCCAGCAGCCCCCCAACCATCACGGAGTGCGCGCCGGCGGCTATCGCCTTGGCGATATCGCCCGAAAATCGTACCCCCCCATCCGCGATGACCGGAACGTTTTCCGGGTCGGCGACGCTTACGACGTCCATAACCGCCGTAATCTGGGGAACCCCCACACCGGCAACCATGCGTGTCGTGCAAATCGAGCCCGGCCCGATACCGACTTTCAATCCGTCCACGCCGGCATCGATCAGTCCCCGTGCCGCCGAGGGTGTCGCGATGTTCCCGGCAATCATCTGGAGTTCCCCATACTCCCTTTTGATAGTACGGATCCGGTCCATGACGCTTCGAGCGTGGCCGTGGGCGGTATCCACGACAACGGCATCCACCCCCGCACGTACGAGAACTTCAACGCGTTCGTCCGTGTCCGCGCCTACACCGACTGCAGCCGCCACCAGTAATCGTCCATCCCGATCCTTGCATGCATTGGGGTGTTCGATGGATTTCTGGATATCCTTTACGGTGATCAGGCCCTTGAGGCCGAATTCATCGTCGACCACCAGCACCTTCTCGATCCGGTGCTCGTGTAATAAATGCTCGGTCTGTTCCCGAGAAGCCCCTTCTTTGACGGTCACCAACCTCTCGCGCGGTGTCATAACCGTGCGAACCGATTCACTCGTTCTGGTTTCGAAGCGCAGGTCACGATTGGTGACGATTCCAGCCAGTCCGCCGGCGTCCAGAACCGGCACACCGGAGATGCGGTGGCGTTTCGTCAGTTCCAGGACATCGGCGATACTGGCCGAGGCATCGACCGTAATAGGATCGACGATAATGCCGGTTTCGTACTTTTTGACGCGCCGTACCTCTTCGCCTTGCTGGGCCGGCTGCATATTCCGGTGGATGACCCCTATGCCACCTTCCTGGGCAAGACAAATCGCGGTACGGGATTCGGTGACGGTATCCATCGCCGCTGAAACCAGGGGAATATGCAGCGACAATAACCGCGTCAGGCGGGTATCGAGGTCAACCTCGTGCGGCAGGATTTCCGATGCTGCCGGGACAAGCAGTACATCATCGAACGTTAACGCTTGTTTGATACTCTGTTCCATTCGTGGATTATACGGAAAATATCCCGGCGTGTTAATTTAGGGAAGTCTACCCCTGCGGGGCATGCTGATGCATGACCGTGTTTACTAATGCGACCAAAGAGCGATTTTACCAGCACCCATGCGTGAATTTCCCGCTGCTACGCCGGTCGAGCAAGCGCGGCGGCGCGTGCTTTCGGTCTCGTCCCTGAACCGCCGCATCAAGGATCTGCTTGAGTCCGGCTATCCCCAAGTCTGGGTGGAGGGCGAGATTTCCAACCTTTCGCGCCCCGGTTCCGGGCACGTTTACTTCTCGTTGAAGGATGGTCAAAGCCAGATACGCTGTGCCTTGTTCCGCGGCCGGAGCCAATCTGTAACCACGGACCTGGTTGACGGTGCCCAGATTCTGGTGCGTGCCAAGTTGACCATGTACGAGTCGCGTGGCGATACCCAACTGGTCGTGCAAACTATCGAGGCAGCCGGGGAAGGGGCACTTCGCCGGGCTTTCGAGCTACTCAAGCGCAAGCTCCAGGAGGAAGGTCTGTTCGACGAGGGGCACAAGCAGTCGCTTCCCGCATTCCCCGATCGGGTCGGAATCATCACCTCTCCCACGGGTTCCGCGATCCGTGACATCGTCGCGACATTCAAACGTCGTTTCCCTGCAATTCCATTGTTGATTTATCCCATATCCGTACAAGGCGACCATGCCGTCGACGATATCCGCGAGGCTTTAAGTCTGGCCTCACGGTACCATGGCTGCAAGGTGTTGATCCTCGCGCGCGGTGGTGGTTCGCTCGAAGACATGGAGGCTTTCAACGATGAACGGAGCGCGCGGGCGGTGTTTGAATGCCGGGTACCCGTAGTGTGCGGCGTGGGACATGAAACCGATATCACGATTTGCGATTTAGTTGCCGATCGGCGTGCGCCCACACCCACCGCGGCTGCCGAGCTGGTCGCCCCGAATGCACCGGAGTGGCTGGAAGTTGTCGCACAAACCGAGCGGCGCCTGATCAGGCTTATGACGAGCCGCTTGGAGCAGGTGTCACAACGTGTGGACTGGCTCGGCCGCCTGATCGCACACCCCCGGCAACAGCTTCGAACACGAGCCGATAGACTGCAAGCTACGTTCAACACGCTCGCCGGAGGGATGCGAGCCAATCTGCAGGAGCGAAACCTTGCCATGTTTCCCCTGCCGGCGAGGCTCATACAAAGCCGTCCCGCGGCCCGACTCATGTCCCTCCGCAACCGAATCGCGCTGACCGATGAACGAATTCACCAAGCGGCAAAAACGAATTCGACCCACCGGCATCAATATCTCGAACGTATGGTTTCCCGGTTGAACAGCGTCAATCCACTGGCCGTGCTGGCCCGGGGGTATGCGATGGTCACGGATGCCCGATCGCTCGCTATCGTTAAATCGATCGATCAGGCACAAGTGGATGCTGAAGTTGACGTTCGGATTTCCGACGGCAGCCTGCTATGTGCGGTAAAGGAAAAGCGTCCCGGTGATTAGATATGTTTTGTCGTTTCTGGTAATTCTGTCGTGGATCCCCGCCGTCGCAGCCCAGGTGACCCTGGATGCGGTTCCCGGCGGTTTGGTGGAGATTCCCCTCTTATCTCGAGAACAGCCGCGCCCCAAAGCGTTTTTTGGACAAAAACGCATCCTGGTAATGGAATTCGGACGCCAATGGGTGGGGCTCGTGGGGTTGCCTTTGAGCCTGGTGCCCGGCCGATACCTCATCCAGGCCAGGCTCGATGGTCAGGAGGAACCGATCGTCCGTGAGTTTAGGGTTTATCCGAGGCGAATCCACGAAAAACCGATGCTACAAGACCCGGAAGCAATGTTGGATTTCGCCGCAATAGACTTTACTTGGCGGGATACTCTGGACGCAAAATTACCACTGGACTCGCCGGTCGCCCGCCCGGCGCGGCCGATATTCGGACGCTACGAGCAAAACCCGGAATCCGCGTCCTCGTATGTGAATTTCGTCGCGTTTCGTATTGATTCCGACACATCCATCACGGCACCCGATAAGGGTCGCGTTGCCGCGACCGAAACGCATGAATCGGGAACGTTTATCTGGATCGACCACGGCATGGGCTTGTATACTCTCATTGGGCCGATGTCGCGCACCAAGAACGATTTCACTGATTCACTCGAGGCCGGGGAAAGAATCGGCGACGTGCTGGTGGATGATGCACAATCCCGCTCTCTTTACTGGTCGGTATTCCTAAACGGCACCGCTATCGATCCATTCCTGATAGCCAATATCGATAAAGATTCGCTTCGCGATATAAGCAGGATTAACCCGGGTTTAAATAAACCGGCGCTTGACGTTGTTACGGACGCCGATCCTCCGGCTCTTCTGCGTATTTTTCAGCCGCGGCGCCGGACTCGTACCAGGAGGCACGGGAGTTCCAGAATATGTTGTCCTGGGGCACGATTCCGGGATCGCCATCCAGGGTCCCGGCGGGAATAATGAGATAAGCACCGTTTCGACCGATGTACGGAACCGGTGAACCGCAATGGGTACAGAACGCTTTGGCGTGACGCTTCGCCTCGGGCAAATCAAATCGCTTGATTTCATCCTTGCCGCTTAACCAATCAATGCTGTCCGGCGAGCTGAATATATTCGACGCATGCGCCGAACCCGTATCCTTACGGCAACGGGAACAGTGACACCAGTGAAATGCCTCGAAAGGACCGGCTATGACGAACGCGACTCTCCCGCAAAGGCAGCCGCCCCTGACCTGTTCACTCATTCATTCCTCCACGCCGCTGTGACACTCACTTCGGACAAGGTGTTGCCGTATCAACCGACAATGGTTTTCGGCTAACAGCGCCCGGCTCCTCACCGCCGGTGGGTCCGAATGGATTGTTCTTCCCTTTCCATATCGGCCTCGACCATTTCCGAAACCAGGGTTTCGAAATCAATTTCTTTGCGCCACGTTAGTTTTTCTTTGGCTTTTTCGCAGTTCCCCAGCAGCAAGTCGACCTCCGCGGGTCGAAAATACCTCTCGTCGATAACCACGTACTCCTCATAATCCAGGTCCACTTTGGCGAATGCTTTCTGAGCAAATTCACGAACAGAGTGGGTTTCTCCAGAGGAAATCACGTAGTCGTCCGGTTCATCGCTCTGCAGCATAAGCCACATCGCCCTGACGTAGTCTTTTGCATGGCCCCAGTCCCGTTTGGCCTCCAGATTGCCCAACCGCAATTCGTTAGCCAGTCCGAGCTTGATCCGCGCAGCGTGCCGTGTAATCTTTCGCGTGACGAACTCAAACCCGCGAATGGGCGATTCGTGGTTGTACAGAATACCGGACGAAGCATGAATACCGTAAGCTTCCCGGTAATTCCGCGTCAAATCAAATCCCGCCACCTTGGAAATCCCGTAGGGAGATCGAGGATGGAATGAGGTGTCTTCCGTCTGGGGGATCTCGCGGACCTTCCCGAACATCTCGCTGGAACCGGCAAAATAGAAGCGGCAGTCGGGCTGGATTTCTTTCACCGCAGCCAAAATGTAGTGGGTGCCGTTGATGTTGGTATTCAAGGTTGAGAACTCGTCTTCGAACGAGTAACTGACGAAACTCTGCGCCGCAAGGTGGTAGAGCTCATCGGGCCCAATCGTTTGAACGGTTTTGAAAATGCTTGGAAAACTCTCCATGGACGCCGAGTACAGATTCAGGCGATCCAGTAAATGCCTGATTCGCCACATCCGATGATCGGGGTCTTCCAATGCGACCCGCCTCACCATCCCATGGACTTCGTAACCTTTCTCCAAGAGCAGCTCTGTCAAATACGCACCGTCTTGGCCTGTTATACCTGTTATCAATGCACGCTTCGCCAAAGTTATTTCCTCATAAAGTTACCAAACCGCTCGTGGCTCTCCGCGGGCCCGCGCAGCAATACACCGAGGAACTTGACAGAACAGTGCTGGGAGAACGGAGAAATCTTGGTTAAACGTAACTACTCACCCATATCCGCATAAAGCTGACCAGAAAGCGCCAATTGAATAGCGACCAGTAGATTGTATCCCTGATTCGCCATGGTCTGTAAGTAGCTGGAGATGCGGCAATAGGCTTCGGCATACTTGCTGGTTCTAAAACACCCCGACACCTTCTGTTTCACCTTGCTCATTCTCAAGTCACGCTCCGCCCAGTTATTGGTGAATGATACATGAGATTTCCTGGCGAAGAGCAATACCGCCTTCTCATACTGTTTCATCCGCTCCCACAGGTTATGAGCCTCCGATTTGGCGACCCTACCCTGTTTGCCATTCTGCCTGGGCGGTATGGGCGGGAGCTCCTTCCCGCCTCGGGTAGGGAGTCCGACCGTTCCGTCAGCCGCGAAAATAGTTTGCCAGCGCCTTGCCCGCCGGAGACAGAAATGTAATTTCTCAAAAAGTCCGTGCAATGTCGGCGATCATGTGGGGGTAGGGTTGTCTTTCAGGGACGCTGTAAGAAGTGGCATAGGGAAGTGCCGTTTACGGAGCTAAGGATGCAATACCTCCCTGTA
>JAANXG010000119.1 GCA_018263405.1 Gammaproteobacteria bacterium | reverse complement strand
GATCGTAGCGAGGTAGGTGGGAAATCGAGACCAATTTTTCGATTTATTGAGGCGAATAGCCAGCTATTTAACGAAATAAATCGGGAAAGTGGGCCGATCTCCCGCCGCCGCAGTAGATTCATCCTAACTCCTAGGCCACCGGTTTGAGCTGCGGGGCCGGGACGATATTGTTCGAACAGGCAGCGTTGTTTGCGGGCAGGTAACGCTCGGTCCGCTTATGCTTCATGGTGGTCCGACTCCGGCTTGTCTGAAAATGGTCCAGCCATCGATCTGGATCCCTACATCGGCTTAATTTATCCTCTCATGACAATACGTTCAAGCCGATTCACTGCCTTAACTTTTTACAATTTCTCCCCAGCACAGCACCAGGCGATAAGAGGCCGCACAAGTGAAACGCTGTTTTGATGCCCACTACGTGGACGTTGAGACGAGGGCATGGCAACATGACGGATACATCCGAAGTTCGCCAGCACGCTTGTTCCGGGGGACCTTTGTCGTGAAGATCGACGGGGCATGCCACTGTGGTTACATTACCTACGAGGCCGAAATCGACCTCGACAACGTCGGGATCTGCCACTGCACGGATTGCCAGACATTGTCCGGCTCTGCGTTTCGAACGATCGCGCTGACGCGGGAAGGCACGTTCAAACTGCTCAGCGGCGAACTCAAGACCTATATAAAGACGGGGGAAAGCGGCAACCAGCGCCCACAGTCTTTCTGCCCCGAATGTGGTTCGCCGATCTACTCCACTTCCGTTGGCGACGGGCCGAAGATACACTGTATCCGGGCCGGGAAGATCAGTATCTTTTCACCACGAGACATGTGGTTTATCCTCCCTTCCGTGACGGACTTTGCTAAAACTTCGCAAACCAGCCGGCCGGGCTGTCCACGGACCCGGGAGCAGCGATCTTGATCTCTGACTATCTGCATAAATTTGAAGAAATAAAAAAACAAACGCTCTTTGATAAGTTGGCAGAGAGTGAACAACAGGCGATTCGAGAGATCGCGACTGAAAATCGCTTCACGCTCCAGGAACTGAGAAAGTTCGTTGAGTCCACTATCGACTTGACCGTCTGGAAGGAAAAAGACCTGATAACCACCTGGATCCGGTGGCGACAAATCAATAACCTCGACGGGCGAACGTTCAAAAAGTGGGCATTCAGCAAACTTGAAATACTTCTCAAGGATGTCACCGAAAAGGAAGTCGCCTATACACACGAGCCGCGACATAACCGGTCCTATAGAAATCGAAAAATAAAGCGTCTAGAGAAAACGTCTGGGGCCAAGATATTCGGTAAGTGCCCTGTTTATTCGGAAAAAACGCTCTGCTGCAACCTCCATACCATTGATGCCGTAAAAAACTGTGGCTTTGGTTGTAGCTATTGCAGCATTCAATCCATGTATACGGACGACAATATCCTGTTCGACAACCATTTTGGCGAAAAACTGGATGCCATAGAACTTGATCCGGAAAGACACTACCACATTGGAACGGGCCAGGCCTCGGATGCGCTGATGTGGGGGAACGCGCATGGCATCCTGGACGATATGTTCCGTTTTGCCCGGAAGTGGCCCAATGCACTAATTGAATTCAAGACCAAGTCAAGGAATGTGGATTACATCATCAATTCGGATGTCCCCCGGAATATTATTTGTTCCTGGTCATTGAACCCTGACATTATCATTCACAACGAGGAGCACCTGACTCCGAGCCTGTCAAAGCGGCTGGAAGCTGCCCGATCGGTCGCCGACCGGGGCGTCGGGATTGGTTTCCATCTGCACCCCTTGATCGCCTACAAAGGGTGGCGGGAAGATTATTACGCCTTGATTGGAGATGTCATTAACAAGTTTCATACAGACGAAGTAGCCTTCGTTTCGTTTGGGAGCCTGACTTTCCCAAAGCCGATCATCCGGAAAATCCGAACCTATGGAATCAAGAGCAAAATACATCAAATGCCAATGGTCCGGAACCCGGAAGGAAAGCTGACTTATCCGCAGGAAGTTAAGAAGTCACTCTTTCAACATGCCTATGACGTCTTTAGTCCCTGGCACGCAAAGGTCTTTTTTTATCTCTGCATGGAGGAAAAAAAGTTCTGGGACATGACCTTTGGCACGGCATATCCCGGCAACGCGGTTTTTGAACAGAGTTTGATGGAAAGCGCCTGGAAGAAACTGGCTTCCTAAATAAGACGGTTTCACAAAAGACGGGCGCGAAAATTGTGCCCTATACACCGTATTTTACCCCTGTGCGCATAGACCCAAGCTCCCCGGGAAGATCTTTTCACCACGAGATATGTGCTTTATCCTCCTTGTTATCCATCACGATTACGAATGGTGGCATTTCACGCTGTCGGACGAACCATTTTCCGGCACCTATTTTTATTTCCCCGTTGCCTGAGGGGGCCGAAAGCCAAAACCGTGTATCGATCTTTTAACGCCTTCAAAGCTCCAGTTGTGTCGCTCTCGATATTCTGGGTGGTGATGTACTTATGGGGGCTGGACGCCTCGGACGTGCTTTGGCCGTTATCGGGGCATTTGGATTACATTGCATTCGCATGGGAGTGCGAGAACGGGGCAAGGCGCCGGTTAAAGTTTTAAGTGTTATTACCGTCACGGGTGGCTTTATCGCTCCATTGCTTGTGCTGGTGCATTATCGGCTTTACCCGCAAAACCTTGCCATGGGGTTAATGTGGGCGGTGTTATGGGGAATCGCCATTGTTTCCATATACGCTGCAATCCGGAAGACACAAGGGCGGCGGGTGATGCTGGGTTGCCTGGGTTTGGTAGTCGTCCTGAAAGGCGCTCACACCACATCGGTGATTCCCGAGCAGAATGCACGGAAATCGCCCAGGCGCATCTGTGAGCAGATCAATGAGCATGTCCCTGCCGGGAACATCTTGTATATGCTTGCTATGAGCAAACCTCATTTCGATTTTTACCTTTCTCCACCGGTGCGTACACTTCGAAACACTCAAGCGTTAACAAAGAGAGGGCACGCTACGAAAAAGTTTTATCTACTGTATAGGGAAGATATTATTCCGGAAGCTGAACAAAAAGAACTAAATCAAAGTTTCCAAATTCGCAAATCGCTAACGTTGACTCATGACCGGAAACAATATCGATTTCTTGTGATGGAAAGTAAGTCGTAGGCGAGGAGCGTGTACGGCAAATATTGCGTCTATGTTCGATTCTTCTATATTACTTCTTTTTTTCGGTTCGTCCGTGGTCCTGGGACTGGCGCCCGGTCCGGATAATTTGTTTGTGCTGACCCAATCGGCGCTACATGGACGGCTGGCGGGGTTGTTTGTGACCGTGGGCTTATGTACCGGACTGATCGTCCATACCACGATTGTGGCCGTGGGCGTGGCGGCGTTGTTCCAGAACTCCGCTATCGCGTTTACAGCGCTGAAGATCGCCGGCGCGGGTTATCTGATCTATCTGGCGTATCGGGCCTTCAGAGCGACGGCACAACACAACGGCGCCGGGCGGCAGGGGCTTCCCCCGTTCAGGCTATATGTGCGCGGTATCATAATGAACATCACCAATCCGAAGGTGTCGATATTTTTTCTGGCTTTTCTGCCGCAGTTCGCCGACCCGGCGCGCGGAAATCTGGTGGTGCAAATCTTTGTTTTGGGTCTGGTATTTATCGTCGCTACTGTCCTGGTGTTCGGTTCGATCAGCCTGTTGGCCGGAACCCTGGGGCAATGGCTGAGTAAATCCGGAATCGCGCTGCGTGTCCTGAACGCGCTGGCTGGAATTGTTTTTATCGGTCTGGCTGTGCGTCTTATCGCTGAAACCCGGTAGCCATGTATATTCCCGAGCATTTCGAGCAAAATGCGGCTACTACCCGCGAGCGGATAACTTAATTGCAACCTTTATCGCATTTTTCCCGCACCAAGCGTCAACACGTGTGTGGCATCCTTGCCGATATTGACGACACCCTCACCAGTCGCGGTCGATTGACCGCTGGAGCCTATGCAGCAATGGAGTGCTGGTTTGAAAATGGCGGCATCATGATCCCTGAAGAGGCCGGCTTTACGACCAAGCCGGCGTTGGCGTTGCAGCAGGTCGAGGCCGCCCCATGTCGGATCGCAACCCGCCGATTCCGTCTGGCACGCGCCATCGCCGGAACGCTGATACAGTGCCCATGTTGCGGTTGTAGAGTCGTGAAACATTTTATAAACACGATAATGGGTAAGTTCTCAATAACCCCCACATGATCGCCGACATTGCACGGACTTTTTGAGAAATTACGATAATGGCGGATATTCATCGCTTTAATTTTGGTATTGAATGGGAGTTGCTGCCTGTAACTGTGCAGAAGATGGCACGGCGCTGCCTGCTCGATACTCTGGGCGTCGCACTGGCCGCCAGTCAAACGGAGGCCGCCGCCATCAGCGCAAGGTTTGCACTCAGTCAGCTTGGAGCAACATCTGGTAGTCGGTCATCGCTCATTGGCTTTGATGGCGGATGTTCCGCCGCAGGTGCGGCACTCGCGGGTGGGCTGCTGGTTGATTCTCTCGATGCGCATGACGGGCATCGTCTGACCAAAGGGCACGCAGGCGCATCGGTTATCCCCGCATTATTGTCTCTGTCAAGTCATCTCTCGCACCAGGGTCGCATGATTTCTGGAAAGACTTTTCTGGAAGCTTTGGTGGTTGGCTACGAGATTGCATTGCGCACGGGTATAGAGCTACATAAGCGTACCCGGGATTACCCGAGCTCAGGAGCATGGACGGCCGTTGGCGTTGCCGCGATGGGCGCTAAACTGCTGGGAATGTCGACGGATCAGTTCGATCACGCATTGGGTATCGCGGAGTACTATGGGCCGCGCAGCCCGATGATGCGCTGCATCGATCATCCCACCATGTTAAAAGATGGTGCAGGATGGGGTGCGATGGCGGGAATCAGTGCGGTATTTTTGGCGCAATCGGGTTTTACCGGAGCGCCTGCGACGACCATAAACGAGGCCGATCGGCAAGATTATTTTCACCACTATGAGATGCTGGATCAATATTTCAAACCCTGGCCTGTTTGTCGTTGGGCGCAACCTGCACTCGAGGCGGTGGTTGCATTAACCACAAGACACTCGATCAACGTAGAAAACATCGAAGCCGTTGAGGTTCGTACATTTCATGAAGCGATGCGCCTGGGGAATGAGCAGCCGGAATCGACCGAGAGCGCCCAATATGCGATTGGCTTCCCCGTTGCGGCATTACTGATAAATGGAAAATTGGGAGTGGAAGAAGTGACTGACGCCGCTCTTACCAACCCCGCCATCAAAGCGATGCAGGAACGCATTTATATTCAGGAGAGTGAGGTCCATAACAAGGCTTTCCCCGCAAAGCGATATGCCTCGGTTTGTATACGGATGCATGATAAATCGACGTTCGATATCGAAAACGTCGAAGCCAGAGGCGATGCGCACAACCCATTGTCCGACCGGCAGATCATGGATAAATTTATTGAACTAACGGGCCCCGTTTTATCCGCTGATCAACAAACCAGGTTGAGCAGTTTAGTTGCTACACTTGAAACGAGTACCGGTGTAAGCACACTACTAGACATTATTTTGGGGCGTATACATTAGCCCGGACTTGCTCAACACATTCTCGGATGGGTGGCCGATCAGCGCTGCCCCATTGTACTGTCTGAATTTCTATTTCGGCCGCCACCGGCGGTTGTCTTCGCAGCCGTCTTCTGTGCAGCAATTCGCGATGCAGGATGGAAAAGTTGGCCAGCACAAGCAGAGTCACCCCCATCGTGGTGTTGGGTGCGGGAATTTCCGACCACAACAGATAACCGAACAGTACCGCCCAGACTAAATAGGTGTATTCGTAGGGCGCCACCGTGCTCGCGGGCGCACTTAGATAAGCTTTGTTCAGTAAGTAGAATCCCGATACCGCATTCGCACCGATAGCCATCATAATGGCCAGGTCGACAGGATCGCCGAATGACCAGGGCCGTAACAGAAACTCGATGGACGCATGCTGTGCTTTCGGCGTCGATCCGAGCAACCACACCAGCAGGCTGACCGCCACACCACCCAGTAGATTGATCGCGCTGAAATAAAACGTCACCGTAAGAGGACGATCTTCCGGCCCGATATATCTGGAGATTATGCTGCCCATGGCGTAGGTGAGCGCCGCGATCGCGGCGAGGGAAACCGCGATATTGGCGATGCGTCCTCCCGGCGCTACGATGAGCAAAACGCCGGCAAACCCGACAACAACGGCCAGCCAGCGATGTAGTCCGACGCGTTCGCGAAGCAGGACGACCGACATCAGCGTCACCATGACGGGTGCGGTAAGTACAACAGCGACAACATCGGCAAGCGGCATGGACGCGATTGCCAGGTAGTAGGCCAGATACGAGATGAAGGCCAGCAGGCCTTTGCTTAACGCCAGTTCCGGGCTGCGAATGACGAACCCTTTCTTCCCGACAAAAAGGGCTACCAGAATGGTGCATAGCGCGAGGGCCACGGTGCCGCGAATCACGAATATTTGCAAGATCGAGTAGCTGTTGCTGAAAAACTTGATGGCGACGTCCTGTAATGAGAATAAAAACAGTCCGAGCATCAACGCGGAAACGCCGGCAACGGGTTGGTTAGTATTGTTTCGTACCGGTGGCATGGGGTTAGTCTGGGGTGAAAATAACTATTTGAAAAACGAATTTTTATGGCTCAAACTATCGAGGAATTCGATTAAACTCTGGGGAGCGCATCATGAAGTTCGAGCATGTGGCGACGTTTCTTGAAATTGCGTCCTGCGGGAACTTCAACCGCGCGGCGGAGAATCTGCATGTCACCCAGTCCACTGCCAGTGCGCGCATCAAGGCCCTGGAAGAGCAGTTCGGCCGCCCGTTGTTTACCCGCAGCCACGCCGGGGTCGAGTTGACTGCCGCCGGGCATTATTTCTACCGCTACGCTTCGGGGATACAGCGTCTGTGGTTACAGGCGCAGCAGGATGTGACGCTGCCCAGGGGAGCCGACACGATGCTGGCGTTGGGCGCTCAGGTCAGTTTGTGGGAGCGTTTGATTCTGAAGTGGATGCCGCGCATGAGAGCGAAAGCGCCGCAAGTGGCGTTGCGGGTCGAAGCCGACTACTCGATCAGTTTGATGCGGTATTTAATCGACGGCCTGCTGGAAATCGGTGTCATGTATTCGCCAAGACAGGCCCCGGGCCTGGTGACCGAGGATCTGTTCGAGGAAACCCTGATGCTGGTATCCACCAGGGAACGAAATGTCTCGGAGGGCTGGGTCGAAGACTACATTTACGTCGACTGGGGAGATACGTTCCGGGCGCAACACGGGGAAGCGTTTTCCGAAGCCGAGACCGCGATGGTGTCGGTGGGGCATGGATGGTTGGGATTGCAGTACATATTGGATAACGGTGGATCTGGTTACTTCCCCATGCGTATGGTCGAACCCATGCTGGAAGACGGTCGGCTGATGCCTGTAGACGATGCGCCTACGGTGCCAAGGCCGGTTTACATGGTGTATACCTCGGCCCCCAAAGACGACGCCATCATGCAAGTCGCTCTGGACGAGATGCGGCAAGTAGCACAAGAAGCGTGATTCGATCGGTTTAACCTGAACGACTCCTCGGCAGTTGACGACTTGGAGTAAATTAATCCGTTTGCTTGGCAAACCTGGTATGGCGCCGGTGGATTGTAAAATCATGTCCCGACGTTAAAGTACCTTCGGTTACACAATACGCTTACAAGCCGGAACTCTGCTCTAAGGGGCTGCAGGGTTCAGGCGATCTTCGGAGCATTACGTACCCTGGCGTTATGAATCGTTTTAAGTGTTTGTAGGATATCGGGATATCGTTCTAGAATCGCCTCCATCGGTCGTTGCTCGATACGAATCACGGAGCAATGCGTTTCCGCTTTGATAGTCGCCCTGTGCTCATATGTACCGAAATGCTCGCCGAGAAATGGTGTCTCGCCAATGACGTCTCCTGTACCGAACTCCGCCATTTGATGGCTGTAGCCGAACGCATCCCTTCTCCAGACCGATGCCCGACCCTGGATAAGGATGTAGAAGTTAACCCCGTGTTCATAGGAGGCGATGATGTCATCATTGGTGAGAAACGTGATAATTGACGAATTCCTCTCAATGAACTTTCGATCTTCATCGGCTAATGTCTCGAAGAGCTCTACCTTCTCCAACAAATCAGCAGGGGAGTCGCCCTCGCTTACTGCGTATGAGACCATCTTGTCTATGCCGGTCAGCTCATGGTGTACTTGTTTCTGTATCATGCCGAATCCCTTGGTTCCAAGGTCACCGTGCTGAAATTCTGCTATGACCTTGTTAAGACCACTGTGGAGCGTCGAGCGGGCGGCCAGGTTTGTCATGTAACGCTGGTAAAATTTGGGTGATTGAATCCTGATCTGTTTGAGCTGTTTCCGGTAACGTTTTCTCCGTTCGGAATAGTTACTCTTCACCCGTTTACGCACTTCATCCGCCAGATCCCGTTGCTTGTTCAACATGGTCATCACGGCGTCGCACATCAGGATATGTGCCACGTTTCTTTGGGTCTGCTGAACAACTCTTGTCGCTTGATACCTCGACAAAAGTCGAGATGACCAGCGCTTTTCCCGCATTCTCTTTAGCAGCGCTCCCTCCAATCTCTGAAACAGACTTGGGCCCTCCGTTGAACCAATCTTATCGAGCTCGCTTGTTCCCAATCGCAAGAATTCGCGCGTGTCGTGAAGCCCGTTCTGCATGTCCAGATAGATGTACCGGCTGATATTCCCGGATTCGTAGAGTCTTTTGAGCTCATCTCGTTCCGAACGATATGCCCTGGACAGTGCCAGGTATTCGTCGTTTTCATGACTTTCGGCGCTGCCGTCGTCGGATTCCGTAGAAAACGCCGATTGAATCCGATTGGTCAACGACGGGGAAAACTGCTTACGTAGCAGCTTGTTTTTCAGCAATTTCGACAGGTGATTTTGGGAGGCGCTTTTCGCGTCGATCAGCACGCTCTTCATTTCCAATTCTTCACCTTGCGTGAGCCTATCGAGTCCCAACCGCTCCATGAGCGGCCGAATGGTCGGCGCACTGACCAGCAACGTAAACAATACAACACCGATGGTCAGGTCGAACAGAAACTTGCGCTCGGGGAGCTCGGCGGGAATGGAAAGCACGACGGCAATGGCCAGCCCACCCTTAAGGCCGCCCCACCACATGATATGGCGCTCGGATTTGGTCACATGGGGCAGCCGAAATCTCCTGACAGTCAGAGGAAGCAGGCCGTACACGGAGAGTGCTCTGGCACCCAGCACCAAGACGATGGCCATCAAAATGGGACCGGTCTTCGACACTAGATCGCCAACATTCACCGAGAGGCCAACCAACAGAAACAGCAATGAATTACAGGATAAGGCAATGACTTCCCATGTTTCACTGATGGAGTGTGTCGCGTCTTGGCGAAATCGTGACATGCCGAAACGTCTCAAAGAGATGGCTGATCCCACCACTGCCATCACACCCGAAACATGCAGGGTGTGTTCCGCAATCACAAAACCCGCGTAAGCGATAACGATGGAAGTTGTCAGAATGACGGTAATACCGCTACGCATGCGGTACAAAAGCTCGCAGACGACGAACCCCAAAAGGCCTCCAAATAACGCGCCGCCGATAAACACTCGCACAAACTCCAGAGCGACATCGTCGGCATCCGACCATCCGATTCCACCCCCTTCCACGGCGATAGCCAACAGAATTCCGAATGCAACGATGGCCGTCGCGTCATTGAGTAGTGATTCGCCTTCAACCAGAACGTTAAGACGATTGGGTGCACCCAGTTCCTTGAACAAGGCCACCACAGCCACCGGATCGGTGGCCGAAATCAAGGCACCGAAAACCAACGCAACAGCCAAACCGATATCCAATGCCCACCACACACCCAGGCCAATCAAAACTGTGGAGATAATCATGGCGGGTATCGCCAGTATCAAGACGGGTGTCAGATCTTTGGTAAGCTGGCGAGCGTCGAGGCTGAATCCCGATTCAAAAATGAGGGCCGGCAGGAAAATGAACAGCATGATCTCGGGACTGAGATCAAAATGCTGAAATGGCTCCATCGGTTCCCAAATCTCGGCAAGCTTTCCAAGTAATATGCCGATGAGCACCAACACGACGGTAAACGGGATAGGAAGCTTGCGGCACACGCCCGTAACGAGCATGGCCACACCCAGGAGAATGACCAGGACAAAAACGACCTCAGATACAGGCATGATCGTGGGCTACCCCCCCGACATGGCTGGGACAAGAGCGATCCGGTCGCCGTCCTCGATCTCGACGTTGCGTTCGCCGGCGATGACCATCTCGTCGTTGATCGCGATTGACATACTCGCGTCGTCGAGCATCGGCGCCGACGCCGGGACCTGCCGGCAGACTGCGTTTCGAAGCTCCGCGAGCCCGCTTGGCCGGTGGTCGAGGAAAATCTCGCTCCCGCCCAGGGCCGGCGGCAGCGTTACCGAAACAACGAAGCCGGTGGCCGATCTCAGCAGGTGCTGGCGCCAGGGCGGCGCCGGTAGCCCGTTCTCGTCCAGCCCCGACACGCGGTAAAAGCGGGATTTCATCGCCGCGAACGCCTCGCGATCGATCTTCTCTCCGGCAAAGGGTCCGGTGCTGCAGGCTTCGTCGAACCAGCGTTCCGGCAAGGTGTCATCGCCGGCATCGAGTCCCAGGCGGGCGTTGATCAACCGCTCCAGCCCCGTGATATTACGGCCGATCTCCAGCAGTTGCTCCCCGGTCCACTCGGTGCCGGTGAGCGCGCTCAGGTGCGCGGCGAAGTCCTCGCAACCGGGCAAAGTCGGCGAATTGAACAGCTTGGTGTCGAATCGGCACATCCCCACCGCGTCGCCCACCGCGAAGGTGTCCTCGCAGCGCCGCACCGCAAGCTCCTTGCCTTCGTAGGCGTTTGGCAGGGCCGACACCTTGCCGCCGTACAACTCGGTCTTGAATGCTTCGTCGTCGTTGATCCGGGCGTTGATCTCGAGCGTCACGCGATTGCGCAAGTGATCCATTCCCCGTGTGGCCACGGCAAGCCCGAGGGCAAACGCCTTCAGGATCCGGCTGTCGTGGGGGTCCGACTGGAATAGCCCCTTCACCGCCATTCGATAAGCGAGCGCCTCGGAGGGATAGTGGCCCCGTTCCACCGCCCGCGCGGAATCGGCGATGACATTGCCGAAGCCCTCTCGCCGCGCGGTCATGAATAGCAGCGACTCGATAACCGGGTAGTTGCCCCAGCTCAGATCCAGACCCCCGGTGTGCGTGGTGTCGATAATTCCTCGCTGAAACAGTTCCATGGCCCACGCGATCGCGCCGCCGGTGCTCGAGGAATCGAGCCCCAGGTCGTTGAGGATATTGTTGAGCCGCAACACGTGTTCCGGACGTTCGATGCCGATTGCCGGTCCGAACTTGCCGAGCGTGACGTATTCCGGGCCGTCGCCACGGTCGTAACGGTCGAATTCGTCGTCGCCGGCAACGCCTCGATAGTTGCCGCTCGGTGCGTCCTCGGTGTCGGCCTGCGCGAGGGCGTAACCGGCGTTTCCCTTGAGGTCTTTCAGGGTGCCGGTACCCCAGCCGCCCTTGGCGTCGGGCGTCATGTCGTTCAACGGCCGACAGAATACCGGGCACTTGAAACAGCCGGCCATGCCGGTGCGATAGACATCGAATCTATCCGCGTCGAGCGCCTCGGTCCAGGTGGTGGCCTGGTTGTTCAACGCACCCATGGCGCCGAGCACCCGGCTTGGCTTGTACAGAAACGGCGTGCCGACGGTCTTGAGGGCGTTGCGAATCACGCTCGAACCGGTGATCTTCCTGCCGACCACCTTGTTTTGCGCCTTGAACTTGGCCGGCAGTGACGACTTCTCCGGTTTGCCGCGGATCATGATCCCCTTGAGATGGAGCGCGCCCATCTTCGCGCCGCCGCCGCCGCGTGCCCAGATTGCCTTTGGACCGCCCATGATTCCGGAACACAACACCTGGTTTTCCCCCGCGCTCGCGATCCGCGCCATGGCCATGTCCCGCTGTTCCGTACACTGAAAAGTTTCTTCCACGGCGCGGGTAAATTCCATATTGTCCATGCCCAGCCAGGGTGTGGCTTCATGGAAGCTCACGGTATCGTGGTCCATCTCGATCAGGGTCCACTCCCGTCGGCGTCCGTATAGGACAATGTGGTCAATACTGTGCAAGCGCATGTACGCCGGGAAGTAGTCGCCGCAGTTGCTGTCCAGCAGTGCATAGCTGTCCGGAGACAGACTGGTCACGTTGGCGCGCGCCGCGGCAGAGGTATAGCCGGTCAGGACGCCGGTGCCGAATATCAGCGGGTTGTTCGGGTCGAGCGGATCGAGCGATTCATCCATCAGGTTGTAGAGCAGGTACATGTTGGCGCCCCGCCCTCCCAGGAACGTCTCTACCGCTTCGGGCGGCAACCATGCGCGCCGGGTCCGGCGGGCGGCGAGGTCGACGAACACAACGGCTCCCTGGGTGTTGTAGCAGGGGGCGTCGGGCATCCGCCCCAGCAGCGTGTCGATGCGTTCTTGTATCGTTGTCATTGGTTTTCTCCCGGCTCAACCACTGCCCGCCTCCGCTTGAAAATCACCGTCGAGACCGTCGCGCATTCGAGCTTCAAGGCCTTTATACTTGTCGCGAAACGTGGCCACGATCTCGGTAAACGGTACGTCGGCGTAGGTGCCTCGGTAGTGGAGGTACTCCATATGACGGTTGCCCGACTGGTCGAACTCGTGAAACAGCGAGTCGTTGATCCCATCGAAATCCAAGGGCTTGAGGTGGAACCGATCGCACAGCGATTTGTTGAATGCCGGTGTCGCCTTCACCCATCTCCCGTTCAGGTAGAGATCGCAGTAAGAATGCCAGTAGAAGATATCAGTGCCGATCGCATCCAGCAGCTTCCGTGTCGCCAAATGGTTCTTCACGTCGGCATAGCCGCAGCGGGCGGGAATCCCCATGCCCCGGGCACAGGCGGCGAGCAGAGCGGCCTTGGGGACGCACCAGCCGCGCGCGTTCTTTAGACAGTCCACGGCGGTATAGCTGGAGCGTTCGCCCAACGGCAGATAGGGGTCATAGAGAATTTCGTCGCGAATGCGATAGAACAGTCTCAGGACCCGGGGCACGTCTCGCGTCGCCGCGCCTGCGGTTTCTCGCGTAAACGCGACCACGGCCGGGTCGTCGCTGTTGACGAAATCACCGGGCTGGAGGTAGCGGTGGTCGGAATCGCTGGAATCCGGCATATGACAATACGTCTGGTTCTTAACAGGTGTTATGGTACAACGATATGCTTTTGCGCGGGGCGTGTCAGGCAATACTTCACGTTCGCCTTAAACATCAGTCACCTGTCCTGTAGCGATAATATGCCCGCATGCGTCATCGGGGCGGTTCGCTGAGTCGGGGAACTGTCTTGGGGGCGCAGTATTCCGGCTTCCTCTGTGCCTCTGCCCGATACTAAAAAATCCGTTAGCCGAGCCCGACTATTCCATGACCGACCGTTCCGTGCGCCTCCCGTTCCACTACGGCTGGGTTGTCGTCTTTGCCGGCATGCTGGCCATCTTCGCCTGCCTCGGTATCGGCCGGTTCGCGCTCGGCATGCTGCTGCCCTCCATGGGCGAGAACCTGGGGTTGAGCTATTCGCAGATGGGGCTCATCAGCACCGGCAACTTTGTCGGCTACCTCGCCGCCGTGCTGGTCTGCGGCCGTCTGGTGGCGCGCTTCGGTTATCGCCCGCTTATCTTTGCCGCGCTTGTCGGGGTCGGAGCCTCGTTGGTGCTGGTCAGCCGGGCGACCGGGTTCCATCAGGTGCTTGTCATGTACCTGTTGACTGGATTCGCCAGCGGGGCCAGTAACGTGCCGGTCATGAGTTTGGTTTCGCACTGGTTTGCACGCCGGCGGCGCGGCCGGGCGGCCGGCTTCATTGTCATCGGCAGCGGGTTCGCCATTATATTCACGGGTCTGTTCGTGCCGGCGGTGAACGCGGCGCATGGCGCCGAGGGCTGGCGGCTGAGCTGGTTGGTGCTGGGTGGGATGGTATTGGTCATCGCGGTGGTATGCGGATTGTTGCTGCGCGATGATCCGGAACCGCTGGGTTTGTCGCCGGTGGGCCAGGCCCCGGGGGACCATACCCCGGTACCGGGATCCGCTTCCGATGCGGAAGCATCCTCCCGCA
>JAANXG010000118.1 GCA_018263405.1 Gammaproteobacteria bacterium | reverse complement strand
CCACTGCGGCGTTGCGCTTCTTGAAAAGGGCTCGCCATTCCCTGCGAAGCGCGCCTTGCATTGGCACTTTGGAGACGCTCTGAACGTGTGTGTATTTATGCCCAAGGGTACTAAGGCAAGCGATTTTTGCCTAAATCCAGGGCCAACATAATCAGTAAATATACGGCAAACAATATAAGGAAAGTATAAAACATAACGTGTTCGGGCACTTCGTTGACTTCCGCCGATAAACCGATCCCAGCGAGCACCACCGCGGAGAAAATAGAAATCACCAGCGTTTGATTTACGCTGAAACCATCGTCCAGTAAATAGTGATGATAGTGGCGCCGGTCCGCATGAAAGGGCGAGCGGCCTTGGATCGGTCGCCGCAACAAAACCGCGACGGCGTCGAACAACGGTAAAGCGAACACCCACAAAGCAGTTACCGGAGCCATTACCCTTCCCTCTCCCTGGGTCGTAGCAATCAGTAACCACGCCAGCAAAAAACCGACCAACAAGCTTCCCGTATTGCCGAGGTAGACTCTCGCGGCGCCGAGTCCGAATATCCTCCTTGCGTTAAAAAACATGATCGCAAGTAAGGCGGCGATAACGATCGCAACAAGAGGTACATACTCGAGTTTTCCTGCTGTGTAACACGCTATCAGCAGAGCGCTGCAAGTTACAAGAGACAATCCACCCGCCAACCCGTCAAGGCCGTCGGACATATTTATCGCATTGATCACTCCCACCGCGGCGAAAATCGTCAGAGCGATACTCCACTGCCCGAGGGAAACGGAATGATTCGTATTGAGAATGTAGCCAAGATCCCTTAACGAGACGTCGGCCATCCACGCAATTACGCCTACGGCCAGTGCTTGGGCTGCAAATCGAACGGCGAATTGGGCTTCCAGTATGTCATCCCATATGCCCGTAACCACCAAAATTGTCCCGGCGAGCGCCATCGCAACACGTACTTCCTGTTGGAACGGCAACAACCATAAACCCAGCATAATCCCGGCAAACACGCCAATGCCACCCACCAGCGGTGTCGGGCAACTATGCCGTCTGTGGGCCCCGGGAATCGACATCAAACCGATCTGCCCGGCGTTCCGGCGCAGCCCCTCCAGTACGACTAAAGTGGCAAGGAATACCAGTAAGATAGCCACGTAATGCTAAAGTGAGCGTATTGCGTTAATTTATAGGGCACTTTCCTTGCGTCAGGACATCGTCGAAATATGCAATCGTTTTTCTCAACCCTTCTCTCAGTCCCGTTGTCGGCTCCCAATTGAATTTTTCCCCGGCAAGGCCGATATCCGGACACCTTTGCTTCGGGTCATCGTCCGGCAAGTCCCGATATATCAGCCCGGATGACGAGTGCGTTAATCGCAGTATTTCCTCGGCCAATTGTTTGATCGTATATTCCTCGGGATTGCCCGCGTTTATTGGCCCCGTCAGGTCATCGGGGCCATCCATAAACCGAGTTACAATTTCTATCATGTCGTCCACGTAGCAAAACGATCGGGTTTGCGTGCCGTCTCCATAAATCGTTATGGGCTCGTTTCTGAGCGCCTGAATGATAAAATTCGAAACGACCCTCCCATCATTCAGGTCCATACGAGGACCATACGTATTGAATATCCGCAATACTCGTATGTTCACACCATGTTGTCTTTTGTAATCGAAAAACAGCGTTTCGGCGCAGCGTTTACCTTCGTCGTAGCACGCCCGTATTCCAATTGGGTTTACGCAGCCCCAATAATTCTCCTGCTGCGGGTGCTGCTCGGGATCCCCGTACACCTCGCTCGTGGATGCCTGAAGTATTTTTGCACCCGTTCTTTTCGCCAAACCCAGTACGTTGATGGCTCCATGAACATTGGTTTTCGTTGTCTGCACGGGATCCCTTTGATAATGAACGGGCGATGCCGGGCAGGCGAAATTATAGATTTCGTCGACCTCTACGTAGAGGGGAAACGTCACATCATGCCGCATAAGTTCGAAATTAACATTATCAAAACAGTGACGGATATTTTCCTTGCTCGCGGAGTAGTAATTGTCCACGCATAACACATCGCGGCCCTGAGCAAGTAAGAAGTCGCACAAATGCGACCCCAAAAATCCCGCCCCGCCGGTGACCAACGTTCTTTTTACAGTACTCATGTCCGCCTTTCCGAGGAATGACGCCTGCCACCACGTCGGTCAATCCGGCAGGCTGCGAGGCCAATACCTGAAATCGCAAAAAAATACACGGCGTTAGCGGGTATACGGAAATTAAACTCCACCATGGCGTGTAGTAACATATAAATGACGCTTGATAAACATCCGAATAACACCCCTCGGACCAGAGGGTTTCTTCTATACCTGTAACCTTTATAAAGCTCCCGTATTATCAACAATACCGCTAGACACAATAACACCGCCACCGGGATGCCTTGTTCAATAGCAGTTTGAAGGTAATCGTTGTGAGCATGATCGTAAATGTGGAAGCTCAAAGTTTGGTCCTTGAAAATGGGAAACACCCATTGATAGTTGCCCGCCCCCACGCCAACGAACCACACGGACGCCACCACACTTAATACAGCAACCGGCGCTATGATCAACTCCCCAACAGCCCGATGTCGCACGGGCGCCGCCACGATTACCATAATGAGAAATCCGATTCCGAAAAATACGATTGGCCCCCGCGAACCCGATACAAAAATGCCGGCGACCATCACGATCGCTACTCCGATCAAAAAAAAAGCAGCGGAACGGTGCATATCCGCATCGCTCGAATCCCTCGAGATCTTGCGCTTATAGCCGGTATTGACAAGCCATGTAATGACTCCCAAAACAAGTCCCAATATCATGGTCAGCATATTGGCGTAATGATTTTCGTTCACAAATGTTCCAATTCGAAGTCTCGGTTCGATTTCCGGGAAAATCACATAATCCGTGACCCGGCTATAAATGCCAAATGCCGCTTCGGCCGCACCCACTCCGATAATCACCCATACGATCCACAACAAGCGCCTCCGGGTTGTCACCGATGCGACCGTCAAGCACAGCAAACCGACGTAGGAACCGTATTTAAGCATTTCATTGTACGTATTGGACGGATCTATGCTTAGGGTTGTACTTCCTTTTACGGTAATCAGGGCAAGATCTTTTTGGTGTGAATAAACGAGTGGATTCAACGCCTGGACGACACCCTCCGGCAACTGAATTGTCTGCAATAGTATCAATACCATCCACGTGACCAGGACAATCAGGATTGTCGCTGCCGGCTTGGAGATATTCCCTGGTTGGTTATAAATAAATTGCCCCAAGGCCCAAAAAGCCAGAGTCCCATAGATAAAGGTTTCCAGACTAAACCAGGCAAAAGGGCGGTTCGATGCCAGGGGTATGGGCACACAGATAATCACGATCAGAACGCACACGAAAACGATCGCATTGTGAAATTCACCGAACCGAAACCGCATCAAACCGATTCAGACCCTTTTAGTTCCTGCAAAAACTGTTTTACTTTTTTTTCCAGATAAGTATCGGATTCCAGTTTCTCTTTAAATATCTTTATCTTGCGTGTCGTAACAATCTCTTTGACCACAAATTTCCGGATATACCGGTTACCCAGAGCGATGGTCAGGGTTTTCTGAATTTGTTTTTTTAAATCGGGTCCAAGCTCATCCCATACCCTCAGCCCTACGAATGCTACACCGTGGTGAACCGATGTTTCATAGCGGCCGGTTTCCATGGATTTCTCCATGGCAACGATCATTTCCTGATCGATTTGGCCGAGTTGAAATTTTACCAAAACCAGGCGGATCCATGCCTCGAACCACGTCGGCCGGGCGGCGAGTACCGTTTTGAGACGATCGACGATCAGTTCCATTTCCGTCGTCGCCAGGTTAGGCCACAAACGAAGGGACTTGACTCGCCATGCGCGCAGATCTGCCAGAAGAAGCCGATACTCCGCATTCGAAGGGTCGTAATGAGTCGCCTCGCGCGCCAGCTGGAAGGCCGTTTGCAGACTTTTATCATCCGGCACGCGCTGCGATTGGCGCCACTGGTCGTTCAGCCGGTGCGCTTCGAGATAGGCCACACTTCCCTGAAGCCGATCCCGGGCTTTAGCGGCAACCATTACAGCCAATCCACATACTGCGAGCAACAACAGCTTGCGGAACAAGCGGGGTGCTGTCAAAGAGATCGAGCCTTTCTAAACGGAGGTATCTTCCGCACTGTAATAACCGCCATAATGATACTGATATTTCCCATCGTAGTAATAGGCGGTGTGGCGAGCCTGAACCTGGGTAAGTACCGCACCCATGACACCGATACCCGCGTTGTCCAGTTTCCTTAAGGCATCACGAACCATTCTTGTCGAGGCCCGCTCCGCCTGCACAACGAACAGCATGGCGTCGACAATATGCCCTAAAACGATAGCATCGCTAACGGGGAGAATGGGCGCTGTATCGATCACTATATGCGAAAATTTTTCTCTCAGCTGCAGCAGCGCTCTTGCCAGTCTTTGGGACGAAAGGAGTTCCAATGGGTTGGGTGGCCTGACGCCCGCTTTCAATATATAAAGGGATGGGCATTTCGGATCTCGAACAACGCATTCTTTCAGCAAACGGGCGCCGGCAACGAATTCAACCAAACCGCCCTTGTTCGAACCTCTGATAAATTGTTCGACACGAGACCGGCGAAGATCGGCATCGATTAATAACGTTCGGCCCAGATGTGCGAAAGACAAGGCGAGATTCGAAGCCATTGCCGTCTTGCCTTCGCTTTGCACGGACGACGTAACCAGTATCGTCTGCGGCGGATTGTCAACATCCGAATACTGAACGCCTGTGCGAATATGGTTTATGGCTTCCGAAAAAGCAGACCTGGAGTTGCTCAAGTAGTGCCTTTCAACCAAGCCATGTTTATGCTTTTCACGCCTGTTTGTTTTGCTTTTGGACGCACGGGCCTCTTTCTTGCCCAACGAGGGCACTACACCCAAGACAGGCAACGCCAGTTTTCGTTCAATGTCTTCGGCCGATTGAAAATTGTTGTGTAAGTACTCACGGGAAAGGGCGAATAAAAATCCGAAAATCAACCCTATCATCCCCCACTGGAGCACAAGTTTGCTTTTTTGCGGTTTGAACGGAGTACTCGGTATCTTGGCTTCGTCAATAATTCGCGCATTCGTCATCTCTAACCGGGACGAAATATCCGTAACTTCAAATTTATTCAGAAACGATTCGTACAGTTTTCGATTTGCAGCCACCTCCCGTTCCAGTTTGCCGAGCTCGAATTGTTTGCTGCTTTCCTGAACAATGCGTTTTGACGCTTCTTTGAGGCGCTTCCGGGCGGACTCGAGTTCAGCCTTCGCATTAATCATTTTGGGATGCTTGGGGCCATAGCGTTCGGTCAACTCGGCAACGACTTCTTGCTTTTGCGCCACATCGTCATTCAGGAACTCAAGTTTGGCGGACGAGATCTGCTCCATGCTTTTCGAGCCCACAAGGCCCTCTTTTTCCTTGAAACTTGTAACTGGTTTTCCGATTCCGCTACTTTTTTTCGCAGGTCATCGATTCTTTCCATCAACCAAGTGCTCGTGCGCCTGACTCGATCCAAACGAGCCTCCAGACCCAGCTCAATGTAGCTATTCACAACGGTATTGACTATCTCGGCGGCGAATACGGGGTCCAGGGAGGTGAAAGCGACGCTTACCATCTGGCTGTCTTCGCTGGCGGTAACGGAAAGGTCGTCTTGAACGGTATCCGCCAATTCTTCCCTGCGACGTTCCACTTGCCCGGGGAGTTGCGTGCCCGGGACGAGATCCGTATTGAGTTCAGGTCCTTTTATCAAGTTAACTTCCGCCAGTGCGGCTTTTGCCAACGCCACTATATTGGATAAATTCGATTCATCGTAAATAAGTTTATCGACGTCCTCCCGGCGCAAGAGTCCAAGCTTTTCGACCACGCGTTCGGCGTGGGTACGAAATAACGCCGCCACTCGGTATTCGAAGTTTTTCCACGCTTAATTCCGGCTCTTCGAATACCGTGATGTTAATAACATCGCCCGGCGCCAGCATATAGTCCGAGTTGTTCACACCGGATTGAGATTGCAGCGCCACCGAAATATTCCAACCACACAGTAACCCAATCAAGGCAACCACGGTAAGAATTCGCCTTACGACTATCGCCGCCGAGTTACGTATCGGGCACATCGAAACGACATTGCGTTTTGACGCGCACATGTTCTACCGATTACCGAATTGACCACTTAATTTCACGGTGAAGATTTCGTCTTCGTAATCTTCTCCCGCCACACTGGAGTCGCGTTCGATCACGGTATACCCGCCCCCGACGGACAACCAGGGTCTCAACGCATAATCCACACCAAAGCCATAGTCCAGAATTTCATCGTTGCGGCCACTGTCAAAATCCTCCTCCGTGCGATTGATATAGGCAAAAGCGTCCCAACGCACGCCGAACGTCTGGTTGACACTCGCGCCGATCAGATCGCTGATCGAAAAGTCATCGTCCGCCGAAGTTGGCTCTTCGAATTGCCGGGATCCATAAAGGGCGAAAGGCGTGCGTTGACGCGGCACCCAAGTGAGCCGCCCCCCCCCACGTCGTCGCATCCGCGTCTTCCAGCAGGGGATCGTCAAAGTCTTTTTCAGTGCGTCCCACGCTGACCCGGCCCGTCGTCTTGGCGCCGATCTCCCACTCACCGCCAATTTGGTACTCTAATTCTTCGCTGTCGGGGCTACCGCTTGCTCGTACAAAATCGACATCGGTCAGACTCACACCCGCAAAAACGGAAGTTCGTGGACTGATGTTATAGAACACCCGACCGTGGTAGCGATCCTCGTCTCGATTCCGGAATTGCTGCTGGTTATTCTGGTAACGCCATTGGGAGCGTTCCGCGCCGGCCTTCAACTGAATCCGGTTCTCGCGACGCCCCACCGTGAACGCCCCACCGTAACTTCCGATCTCCAACTCATCGGGCTCGAAGTCCTGATCGAGCCGGGTACCGATGCCTCCCCGGGGTTCCGACATATCGGTAATGGAAGCGAATAAATCAAGATCCAGAATTCGCGTGATATCCAGGTTCGTTAATCCCTTGATCGCATAATTATCCGTGTCCTCGTCTTTGAGGTCCGAGTACCGGGTGAATTCCGAACGAATGGAGACCTCGGCGCTGTGGCGTCCGAATAAATGCCTGTAACCCGCCGAAGGCGAGACGATCACGGCCGTGTCCTCTTCCTCGTTCTCGGATACACGACGCACGTTGGTACTGCGGGAAACCGCAACACCCACTTCCGCATAAAAACCCTCGAGCTCACGCGCGGATTGAGTCGGTGAATCGCCGATGGCCCGCTGGGTCCGAGCCGACGGTGCAATGCCGAACTGGACTTGCTGCGCAAACAGTTCCGGGGAACAAACCAGAATCGCGCCCATTCCCAAAAGGGTCAATTTAAAGCACCCGGTCCGCCCTATTCCGCCTAAATCCCTTGAATCCCAAGGCTTCCGATTGTTTTTATCGTTGTCGTTGATCATCGCGTTGGTATTAAACCTCGATCGGCCTATGAAGCACAGCGATCCTGATTGTAATGATTCTGAGTATAATTCAAACCACTATAAAGGTTCGCGGTTATGCTCACCGGCGTGGAATCCAGCATTCGCAAAGCATCGGAGCCGGGAGAGGTATCGAGTTGCGCCGTGGTTGGTTCGTCGCCCCCGCGGCAAACTGCCTCCTCGGCTCCCGCGGCCAGCGCGGCTTTACAGAGCATGTCTTCACCGTCGGCGGGTTCTCCGCAGGGACTGCGGTCAAGCCGATGATAAAACAGGACCACCGGCATTTCCTCGATTCCCATCTCCGAGGCCACCGACACGACCACCGGTTTATCCACCCACGCTCTGCCGGCACCAGTCCGTACCAGCGTCAGCAGCAACGGCCGCGACGGCGCCCGATCATTGGCAAGCAGCTCCCGTTTCACGGTCTCCCAGCGAACCTCGGAGACATCCTCGCGCTCCGGCACTTCCACCACTTCTTTAAGCTCCCCCGGACTCGCCAGCTTGTGATAATCGCCTACCTGCCACTCCGGAACAGCCGTGAGTTCCAACCCCCGCTCGTAAAATTCATCCGCGAGCGTTCGCAGCCTCGCGTCCGGTGCAAAGCCGCCGACAGGCCGTTGGAAAATGTGATTGTAAACCAGGACGAGCGGCAACTTTTCAATGCCGCTTTCCCGTGCCTCGCGGATCTGTAACGCGGCATCGAATCCCGAGCCAACGACGATTGTCTCATCGTGTTTGTAGAAGGATACAAAAAGGGGCCGGTTGGGGGCAGACCGTGGAGTTCCATCGTCCTCGCCCGGCACATACCATTTCCGGTCGTTCACTAAATCAGCCAGTTCGTCCACCGAAGACTCCATGTGAACACGACCCCGGGTCCAGTCCGGAAACGGTATAACTCGACGATCTTCCTCGAATAAAGCCGGGCCAGACGCCGGATACTCGGCGATTCGCCCAGCCCGGAAAGATTTACCGGCTTGGTATACCGTTGCCGATCGGACTCCGCCTGGGACACCCAACCCGGCAACGCCGGCAGTAACGACACCGCCGTGTCGTAGAATTCATCTGCGCGGCCGACATCCGATTTAACCGCGATATACAGAACGTCGTTTAGCGACATGCCTGTCGATACCGCGTGCATCATAACCGTTGCCGGCGGATAGCCCAGATCGAACAGCCGGCCAAACGTATCGAATGCCGTCCGGTCGACTTCGATACGTACCTCGCCGGTCTCCTGGATATGCGTATCCCGACCCAGCTCGGCGTACGAGACACCGGTGCAAGCAACGGTCGTAAAAAAACCGACGAGTGAAATCCAGCGTTATAATTGCATCGTGAGTCCTCACAAGTTGGCGCGATAGGCGCGAAACATTATATAAGTTCTTGATTTCAAGAGCTAAGTTCGACCTTCTGCAAGGTCGTTGCCAATTTTCGAGGACGTTATCCGCCCTCGTTTATAGTATAGCGACAGAACTTACCCGTCTCCTTAAACAATATTGCGCACGAGCATTTCACCAAACGTTGCCCCTAAAAAGCCTTTTCGATCAATAGGTTAAAAATAGAATAGCAAGTGAATTCTTAAATATCAACCCCCAATTACCCCGATTAACCGAGCCACATCGTGTCTCTGTGCCCCTAAAAATGTTAGTGATGGCGTGAGAGCGACAGGGTTGTTATCGAGACCTTACCAACATCAGCGTGGAACGACCGATTCGAGGCCATTCATATACGGACGCAGGATCGCCGGGACGCCGACAGAGCCGTCCGAACGCTGAAAATTCTCCATGATGGCCACCAGCGTTCGACCCGCCGCCAGACCGGAGCCGTTCAGCGTATGAACGGGCTCGTTTCTACCGCTTTCGGGGTTATACCACCGAGCCTTCATGCGCCGGGCCTGGAAAGCCTCGAAGTTGCTGCACGAAGAAATCTCCCGGAAACGCTGCTCACCGGGTAACCAGACTTCGAGGTCATAGGTTTTCGCGGCGGAAAACCCCAAATCGCCTCCGCACAGGGAAACGACCCGATAGGGCAGTTCCAGATACTGCAGTATTTTCTCGGCGTGCTTCGTGAGTTCCTCGAGTACCGCATAGGAGCGGGCGGGTTCTACAATCTGCACGAGCTCCACTTTTTCGAACTGATGCTGGCGTATCATTCCACGGGTATCCTTGCCATAGCTTCCCGCTTCCTTACGAAAGCAAGGCGTGTGGCACACGCGTTTAATGGGCAAGTCCTCTTTCGCAAGAACATCACCCCGAACCAAATTGGTGACCGGTACTTCCGCGGTCGGAATCAGAAAAAACTGCTCATCGCCACATGTCGCGAACTGGTCTTCCTCGAATTTCGGCAGTTGCCCGGTACCGAACAAGCTGGCGCGGTTTACCAGATACGGTACGTACGTCTCGGTATAAGCGTGCTCCTCGGTGTGTACCTGCAACATAAACTGGATCAATGCTCGATGAAGCCGCGCGACATCCCCATGCATCACGACAAAACGCGCACCGGAAAGCTTCGCGGCGGCGTCGAAATCGAGCCCGTCCAGCCGGATACCGATATCCGCATGACCCAGTGGGGGAAAGTCGAATTCCGGCACCGCACCCCAACGCCGCACTTCTTCGTTTTCGCTCTCACCGAAACCTCCCGGCACGGTTTCATGCGGCAGATTCGGGATTGTACAAAGATACGATGTCAGTTCATCCTGTACTTCCTGAAGCTGCCCCTGCAAGGACTTCAACTCACCGTTGACCTCCCGCATACGCGCCATCGGCACGTCGGTATCCTCGCCGTTGGCCTTGGCGCGGCCGATCATCCTGGAGGTCCGGTTACGCTCTTTCTGGAGTTCTTCGGTCCGGACCTGATGCGTACGACGCCGATGTTCCAGATTCTTGAACCGGTCGACCTCCAGTTCGAAACCCCGGAGTTTCAGGCGCTCTGCCACGAAATCAGGGGTTTTTCTCAGGACATAGGGATCGAGCAAAACAGTGTACCCCGTCAGGTCGCCGCAGGCCCATCCGTCACGTTAACAAGCACATTTCCCACGGCCTTGGTATACGCACCGTGCGGTACAAGGAGCCCTGTGTCCAAAGAAAACGATGAGCCGGGGAGGTCGCCGAGCGCCGGACGAGGGTTCGATTGCCCGATCCTTTATTGCATCGTTTCATCGATTACATCCACACCCTCGGGTGGCGCGAACTGGAACTGCGAGTCGGGAATAGGCCGGTTTTCCACACCGTCGGCCATGGTGATCCGGGTGGTCTGGCCCAGTCCGTCGATCAATTCCATTACGCGCAATCGCCCCTCCTCGAAGCCGATTCGTATATCCTCGAATCCTACGTCCTTGCTTTTCGGGACCATGCGCACCCAATAAAGCGGGCCGTTCGCCTGCCCCAAGTCCGCCACAGCGAATTCTTCCTCGATATCGGCGCCGCCTGCCAGAAGGCCCGCCGGCGTGCCACCCACCGCCTCCTCGAGGGAACGAACGGTGACCTGTTCCAGCTCCACGTCATAAACCCACACCTTGTCACCGTCGCTGATAATTCGATGCTCGTTGGGCGGTTCATAATCCCACCGAAACCGCCCCGGGCGCTTGATCGTGACCCTGCCGGAAGATTCTTCGATTGGGTTAAATCCTTCATCCAGCACCACCTGTTGGAATCTCGCCGAATAAGTCTGTACTTCACTAAAGAAATGATTCAGATTCCCACCGACACCGGCCAATGTATTGAAGCAGGTAAGGTAAGCCGCCAACAGCACGGAGTTCTTAATGAAAAATTTAGTCATTGAATATGTTCCGACATTGAAATTTGCAATTGCACGGACTTTATTCGCTTGGCGGCGGAGTCAGCACCTCTCTCTTTCCGTTTGACTGCAATGGACCCACGACTCCCGCCTGCTCCATCGCTTCGATCATACGCGCCGCGCGATTGTAGCCGACCCGCAACTGTCTCTGTACCGCGGATACCGAGGCTCTCCGAGACTCGGTAACGAGGTGCAGGGCCCGATCGTACAGCGGGTCGTCCTCCGGAGATTCGCTGCCGCCGGCGGCCTTCGTTTCACCGGTAACCGCCTCGCCCACCCGCGAACTTCCCAACAGGATTTCTTCGTCGTAAACCGGTTCGCCCGCGTTTTTTAAATGATGCACAATGCTGTAGACCTCCTGATCCGTCACAAAACTCCCATGGACGCGCTCCGGTGTACTCACCCCAGGCGGCAGGTATAGCATGTCTCCGTGGCCGAGCAGGTGCTCGGCGCCGATTTGATCCAGGACGGTACGTGAATCCACTTTCGACGACACCTGGAACGCAATGCGTGAAGGAATATTCGCCTTGATCAAACCGGTGACTACGTCCACCGAGGGACGCTGGGTTGCAACAATCAAGTGTATCCCCGCGGCCCGGCCCTTCTGAGCCAAACGGGTAATGAACTCCTCCACTTTCTTGCCGACGACGATCATGAGGTCCGCAAGTTCGTCGATGATAATCACGATATACGGCAGCGTCGACAACGGCTCGGCGGATTCGGGGTCTTCGGCCAACGGATCCTCGATCGATTTACCGCCTTCCCCGGCGGTGTGTACCTTACGGTTGTAGCCCGAGACATTGCGCACACCCATCGATGCCATAACCCGATAGCGTCGCTCCATCTCGTAGATACACCAGCGCAGCGCATTGGCCGCTTCACTCATATCGGTTACAACCGGCGCCAAGAGATGTGGAATACCGTCGTAAATCGACAGTTCGAGCATTTTCGGATCCACCATGATCATCCGCACGTCCCGGGGCGAGGACTTGAAAACGATACTGAGGATCAAGGCATTCAAACACACGGACTTGCCCGAGCCGGTCGTACCCGCCACAAGCAAATGCGGCATTTTGCAAAGGTCGGCGATGACCGGCATGCCACTAATATCCTTGCCCAGCATCAAGGCCAAAGGTGTATTGGCCTGTTCGTACGCTGTAGACGACAAACCCTCCACGAGACGCACGACCTCCCGGGACTCGTTCGGAACCTCCAGGCCAACAACCGTCTTGCCTGGAATATTGTCGACAACCCGGACACTGACCGTCGACAAGGCACGGGCCAGATCCCGGGACAGATTCTGAATCTGGCTCGCCTTAACGCCCGGGGCCGGATCGATTTCAAAACGGGTGATGACCGGTCCCGGATGAACCTCTACAACCTCGACATCAATATTGAAATCCGCGAGCTTTTTTACGACCAGGCGCGACATCGCCTCCAGCGCGTCATGGGAGAACCCCCGATCGTGCTGTCCGGGGGGGTCCAGCAGCGTCAGCGGTGGAACTATCGATGAGCTTGAAGTTTGCGTTTCGAACAAACTGGATTGTTTGTCGCGCTCCAAGCGTCCGCTGTCCGCCCTGGATTGCATCTTGGGTTCTATCCGCGGGGAGCGCCTGCCCTCTAGATTGAGCCGCGCCCGGATCGCTTTCACACTGCCCTTACGTTCCCTTTTCGCCTTGATCCCCACTGCCCGGTCTACGTATTCCTCTACAGAGCCGTAGACGGCGTCCCATAATCCAAATACCCGTTCGCCGATCCAATCCATCAACCGGAACCAGGACAGTTTAGTGAACAGCGTAACCCCGGTGAGGAACATCGCCAGCAAGAACACCGTCGAACCGGCAAAACCAAAAAACTGACGGAGGGTTTCGCTCATCACCAAACCCAGGACGCCGCCGGAGACGTAGGGCAGATTTGCGGCAGCACTGGGAAAATGCTGGCTTCCCAGACCACAGCTTCCGACGATTGTGAGTACGAAACCCAGGCCATTCACCGCCTTCCTGGGCAAATCGTCCGAATACCTCACCGGTTTCCCGCGGTAGACGTGCCAGCCAAGGGCCAGTGCCATGACGGGAAACAGATAGGCGACCCGCCCAAATGCCTGGTAGAGAAGGTCTGAAATCCACGCACCGAACTGACCACCCCAATTCTCCACACCGTTCCCGACGCCGGTGCTCGACCATCCGGGGTCGTTAACCGAGTACGTCCACAAGGCGAGCAGGAAATACGCCGCCACCGCTGCACAGAGGATCAAAAGCACCTCCCTGGTATGGCGGGTCACGCCGCTTCTCGTGGCGCGGCTTCTTAGCGGTTTTTTTCGGGCTTGTTGCATAGTATGGCGTGTTGTTGGCCGCTATTTTAAACGACAAGACGGGCATCGCGCACGATCCCCGGCAACGCAGTGATCCGGCAAGTGTTGAATTGAGCGCACTCGCGTACCATATAAGCCAAAATAGCAATTTTTCCGAAAGGGGTACTGAGTTCCCTCTCCCACCGAGAGTGGCTTGGGCTCACGCACGCGCCAATCGGAAAATGCCCCTTTCATTTGGGCCTGTTAACACCTCAACCGGTAATTTCAAAAAGTCCGTGCAATGTCGGCGATCATGTAGGGGGTTATTGAAATTACCTCAACCGGAGCGTCTCAATTCATGCCTGACTCCAAGCACTGCCGGGTACTGATTCTCGGATCCGGTCCGGCCGGCTGCACCGCCGCCGTCTATGCCGCCCGAGCAAACCTCAACCCCGCTCTGATTACCGGCATCGAGCAAGGCGGACAGTTGATGACCACCACCGATGTGGATAACTGGCCCGGGGATGTGGAAGGTCTGCAGGGCCCCGGGCTCATGGACCGTATGCTGCGTCACGCTGAGCGCTTTGGCACGGAGATCGTATTCGACCACGTGCACACCGCGAGCCTGTCCGAGCGCCCCTTCCGGCTGAGCGGCGACGCCGGCGACTATACCTGCGACGCTTTAATTATCGCCACGGGCGCATCGGTGAGGTACCTGGGCCTGCCCTCCGAGGAAGCATTCAAGGGGAAAGGAGTCTCCGCCTGCGCAACCTGCGACGGGTTTTTCTACAAAAAACAACCCGTTGCGGTGATCGGTGGCGGGAGCACCGCAGTGGAAGAAGCCGTCTATCTGTCGAACATCGCCTCCTCGGTGACGTTGATACACCGCCGGGACCAACTCCGCGCGGAGGCGATCCTCGTGGACAAACTAAAGAGCCGCTCTGGTCGGAACGGCAATATTCGGCTCATGTGGGACCATGTACTAGACGAAGTCCTGGGCGACGAGTCGGGGGTGACGGGTATACGGGTCAAAAGCACGAACTCCGAAGCCTCCCGTGAATTGGATGTCAGCGGTGTTTTCATCGCCATCGGGCATAGCCCTAATACCGGCCTTTTCGAAGGACAACTGGACATGGATAATGGCTATATCCGTGTCAAAGGCGGCATCGACGGCGATGTGACCCGAACCGGCATCCCGGGAGTTTTCGCCGCCGGCGATGCGATGGATCAGGTTTATCGCCAAGCGGTGACTTCCGCCGGAACCGGCTGTATGGCTGCATTGGACGCCGAAAAGTATCTCAGCGGTCTAAACTGACCGGCATTATCGATCCCATGCGAACGACACCCCTACCACCCACATAATCGCCGGCATTGCACGGCCTTTTAAATTATTTGCGAGTTACGAATTTACCATGCCCGGAGATGATGAACGGAAACTGTTCCGCCGAAAGATGTCGGATGTAGTCCGGCAAAAAGCCGACGTTGTTCCACCGCATCGCCGGCGGCCCGCGCCAATTCCCCACCAAAGGCGCCGGGAAGAACTGGAGATCATGGAGAACCTGGCCAACAACGACATGGATGCAACGGAATTCGCAACCGGAGACGAACTGCTCTTTCACCAACCCGGTGTCCAGCGACGCGTCATCAGGAAACTGCGCCGGGGTACCTATTCGGTGACCGCCGAACTGGATCTGCATGGCTACACGGTACAGCAAGCCCACGAGCGACTGTGCGAATTCCTGCTCAACCTGGATCGCGGGCGGCAGACCTGCGTTCGAATTGTCCACGGAAAGGGATTGGGATCGCCGGGCCGCGAGCCCGTGCTTAGAAATAAGGTAGCGGTTTGGCTGGCATGCCGCCGGGACGTCCTGGCGTATTGTTCCGCCCCCCGCCATGACGGTGGCCTGGGGGCCCTCTATGTATTGTTAAAGCAGCGGTAACAAGACCTTTCCACCAACACGTGCCGACAGATACCATTCGCCGCCGTTCCGTTTTCCGCGTTGACCCGCCGGTAGCCGAATGAGCAACAATATCTTCAATCCGCAAATACCCGCCGCCGGAGAGCAAACCCGTTGGCACGGCTTGTACGGCAGCGGGCTAGGCCTGGCGATCGCATCGCTGGCCGGGCATGGGCAGCCGATCGTAGTCGCCGCCGCCGACATGCGGGCCGCCGCACGGATCGAAACTCAGTTGCGGTTTTTCGTAGACACGAGACGTGTTTCCCTGCTCCCCTTTCCCGATTGGGAGTGTCTGCCTTACGATAACTTTTCCCCCCACCCGGATCTTGTCTCGCAGCGGTTGCTGACGCTGCACCGCCTGCCGTTCATGCGCGGCGGCGTGGTGGTGCTGCCGGTATCGAATCTGATGCAGCGGCTGCCGCCCGTCGAATACGTCCGGAGTCGTACCTTCGACTTGAAATCGGGCGCAACCATCGACCCGGACGAGCTCCGCAACCGTCTACAGCAAGCCGCCTACCACCACGTCGGCCAGGTCCTGTCCCCCGGTGAGTTCAGCGTACGGGGAGGAGTCATCGACGTCTTTCCCATGGGCAGCTACCAGCCATTTCGCATCGACCTTTTCGGGGACGAAATCGAATCCATCCGCTATTTCGACCCGGATACTCAGCGTTCGGTGGATCGGGTGGAAGGGTTGCGACTACTGCCGGCGACCGAATATCCCCTGGATGACGAGGCCATCAAGGGGTTCCGCCAGCGCTTTCGGAGCCGTTTCGAAGGCGATCCCCGGCAGTCATCCATCTACCGCGACGTCTCCCGCGGCCATGCGCCGGCCGGCATCGAGTTCTACCTGCCTTTGTTCTTCGGGCGGACCGCGACCATTTTCGACTACCTGCCGCAGTCCGCCGTGCTGGTCCATGACGACGCGCTGGAAACGGCCTGTGAAACCAATCGCTGCGAAGTACTGGACCGTTACGAGTTGGCCGGAACCGGCGGGGACAACCCCGTCCTGCCGCCCGAATCGCTGTATCTCTCTCCCGAAGAAGTCATCGCCGCGATCGAGCGCTTCACCCGCATCGAGAATACCGTCTACCGCGACGAGGGAGACGCATCGCCGAGTACCACGGCGCCGCCGCGCTTCGCGGCGGCGGGACGCGCGCAAGAGCCCTTCGAGCCTTTGATCGAGTTCCTGAACGACTACCCGGGCCGGACTCTGCTCGTCGCCGAGAGCGCGGGGCGGCGCGAGGTTCTGCAGGGCGTCTTGCGCGACCACGACCTGGCCGCCACCGAGTACGCCGCTTGGGCGGAGTTCCTCCACGGCCAAGCTCGGATCGGGATCGTCGTCGACCGCCTGGAAGACGGACTGTTGCTCCGGGAACCGGCAATCGCGATCGTCACCGAGGCCCAGGTATTCGGCGAGCGTGTCACGCAACGGCGGCGGCGCGCAAGAACCCGGCGCGATCCCGACGCCGTTATTCGTTCCCTGGCAGAGCTGCGGGTAGACGATCCGGTCGTGCACGAGGATCACGGCGTCGGCCGCTATCGAGGCCTCGCGACGCTCGATATCGATGGCAACCAAACCGAGTTCCTGACGATCGGGTACTACGGGGGCGACAAGCTGTATATCCCCATCCTGTCGCTGCACGCTGTATCACGCTACATCGGCGCCGGCCCGGAGACGGCGCCGCTCCACAAGCTGGGGAGCGAACAGTGGCTCCGTGCGCGCAAGAAAGCCCGGGAGCGCGCCTATGACGTCGCGGCCGAGTTGCTCGAAACACAGGCCCTACGCAACTCACGCGCCGGTTTTGCCTGCCGGTCACCGGACGACGCCTATCGAAGCTTCGCCGAGGGCTTCGTGTTCGAGGAAACGCCCGATCAATCCCGGGCGATCGAAGACGTTACCGCAGATATGGAGACCGGGGATCCCATGGACCGGCTTGTTTGCGGGGATGTGGGCTTCGGTAAAACCGAAATTGCCCTGCGCGCCGCTTTTCTCGCGGTAAACAGCGCCAAGCAGGTAGCGGTGCTGGTCCCGACAACGCTGCTCGCCCAACAACATTTCGACAACTTCAACGACCGGCTTGCGGACTTTCCCGTGAACGTCGAGCTGCTGTCGCGTTTCCGTTCGAAAAAACAAGCGGAGGCGATACTCCGGAACGTCAGCCAGGGCAAGGTCGATATTCTGATCGGCACGCATCGTGTCCTGCAAAAGGACGTCAAGATACCGAGCCTGGGGCTGGTGATCATCGACGAGGAACACCGCTTCGGTGTGCGCCAGAAAGAACGCCTCAAACAATTGCGCGCACAAGTCGATGTCTTGACACTGACCGCCACACCGATTCCCAGAACGCTTAACACCGCCTTGTCGGGTCTACGGGATATTTCCATTATCGGAACGCCTCCCAAAGCCCGCCTGTCCGTCAAGACGTTTATCCGGGAATGGAACAACGCGGCGATCCGCGAAGCCTGCCTGCGCGAGATCAGGCGCGGCGGTCAAATCTATTTCCTGCATAACGAAGTCCGTACGATCGACAAGTACCGGGAACAGTTGGTCGACCTCGTCCCGGAAGCCGATGTTCGCGTCGCCCATGGACAGCTGCCGGAAAGGCAGCTCGAGTCGATCATGAGCGACTTCTACCATCAGCGCTTTAATCTATTGCTCTGCACCACGATCATCGAGAGTGGGATCGACGTTCCCTCCGCCAATACCATCATCGTCAATCGGGCGGACCGTTTCGGACTCGCCCAGCTTCATCAGCTACGGGGCCGGGTCGGCCGCTCCCACCACCAGGCCTATGCGTACCTCCTTACCCCGCCCAAAAAAGTTCTGACCGGGGATGCGCTGAAACGACTTCAGGCGATCGAGTCCCTGGAAGACCTGGGGGTGGGGTTCGCGCTGGCTTCCCACGATCTGGAAATCCGCGGCGCGGGAGAAATACTGGGAGAGTCGCAAAGCGGCACCATCGACGAAGTCGGCTTCACGATGTACAGCGAATTTTTGAATCGCGCCATCGAGACATTAAAAAGCGAGGATTCCAACCGCAACACCTCGCCTGGTATCGAAAGCCCCTATGCAAAGCCCCCGGAAATCAACCTCAACCTGCCGGCCCTGCTGCCCGAGTCCTATCTCAACGACGTCCATCAGCGGCTGGTCCTCTACAAACGGATTTCCAACGCCCGCGACATCGAGGAACTCAACGAGCTTCATGTCGAAGCCATCGACCGCTTCGGCCTGCTGCCGGACGCGGCCAAGACGCTTTTCAAAACCGCCGAGAACGCCCTGTCGCTCGGAGGCCTCGGCATTGAACGCCTGACCCTCGGGCCGGCGGGCGGTCGAGTGGAATTTTTCCGCAGCGCGGATATCGACCCGGCGCCGATCCTCCGCATGATCGAATCGAATCCGGGCAGATTCCGCATGCAGAGCTCCCACACGCTCCTGATCCGGGCCGATCTGCCCGACGAAGCGAGCCGCTTCGACTGCCTCAAGGAAATCGCGTCCTTCGCCGCGCCGAATTGACGTGCGCCGAAACCCGGCCGCGGCGGCTAATCGCCGCCACGCCTACATTGATGCCGCTACCCCGCCGACTCGGGAAACAACTCGGATTCAAATCCAAAGTGACGCATGTCTTCGATCCGCATCGGGTAGAGCACGCCGTCGATATGGTCTACTTCGTGCTGCACGATCCGGGCATGAAACCCGTGCACTTCGCGTTCGATAGGCGTTCCGTGCCGATCGAAACCGGAATACCGGACGTGCGACAGCCTCGGCACCAGGCCCCGCATCCCCGGCACACTCAGGCACCCCTCCCACCCGTATTCCCTCTCCCGCGTCAGCGGTTCGATGCGCGGATTGATCAAAACGGTCGTGGGCACCGGCTCCGCATCCGGGTAGCGCGGATTCGAGTCCACCCCGAAAATGACCACACGCTCGAGCACCCCGATCTGGGGCGCCGCCAACCCAGCGCCGTTCAAAGCCTGCATGGTGTCGAACATATCCTCGATCAGATCGTTCAACCCGGCACTGGGGAAGTCTTCGACCGGCTTGGATTCCTCCAACAGGCGGGGATCGCCCATCTTGAGTACACTTCTCGCGCTCATCTCGATAGTCTGAATTCGATGGTACGTTCTCGATAACCCTGCCTCCACACGATCGCTAACATTGCACGGACTTTTTGAGAAATTACAAAGCTACGATCGATGCTGCTCCCGCTCCGGGCTTCCTTTATAATGCCGCCACATGCCGGTTTCGCGTATTTCGATCTTACTCATGGCTTTGCTTGCGGGCGGACAGCTATGCCTCGCGCAATTCGATCGACCGGAAGCGAACGAGACCGAAACCGAGGCGGCGCCGCCACGGAAACAATATCAGGTCGAGGCGATCGCGTTTCGATACCTCGGACCCGACTCATCCGGAGACGAGGAGTTCGCCCGCTTGTTCGTCGAGGAT
>JAANXG010000117.1 GCA_018263405.1 Gammaproteobacteria bacterium | reverse complement strand
CACTTTCCCGATTTATTTCGTTAAATAGCTGGCTATTCGCCTCAATAAATCGAAAAATTGGTCTCGATTTCCCACCTACCTCGCTACGATCCCCTAAGTCCGACAGGCTCCTAGTACTGCGGTTTTGCTCCATCGGATCGTCCAAATCCAACCCAAATTCGGGCGCGAATTCTGTGAAGTTATTTTTGCGCGAGCCCTTACTGGATCGGTGGCGACCTTACCGGCACAGTGTCTCCAGTGGAAACTGGACCCGGGCATCGTTTGCGGATTCGAGCACCGGGCCGGCGGCGCCGAACTGGTACTGTAAATCACCCGTCTCGACCTTGTTTCCCGTGGCCTCGTTTTGGAGCAGGTTGACGCGGACGGGCTCGTAGCTTCCGCTATCGATGTCGATCGCCATTCCCGGTTTCAGCCGGAACGGTCCGATGCGATTCGGGGCGTAGCCGTCGGCGACGCGGCCGTATTTCACGGCTTCGTCGATGATGACATGAGTCGTGCCGTCGGCCATGGGCCGGCTCCAGTGGAAAAGAAATTTAGCGTGAATATTCTGATTCGTCGTCAGGATACCGATACCCATCCCGTCGCGGCGCGGGTACAGGTGAAAGTCTGCATTCGACACCCCTTCGAACTGTTGCTTTGAAATCCGCCCCGGCAGGGTCCGCACGAACCGGTCCGGCGCCCGGAGAAAGCGTTTGTTCATCAGGCTTTCGAATTCATCGTAGACCACCGCGCAGTCGAAGTTCCCTCCCCATACCGGGACAGGCACGGGCAGTAATGCGAACCCGCAAACAACGAGAGCGAGGTATTTCGTTAGTCGCATGATTGAATTCTTAAAAGGCGATCCGGTCCGGCGCCGCCGGAAAAATCCTGGAGGGCGATTATAACGATTTACAACAAACGCGATACAGACGGGGATGGAAGGGCTCTGTGCAACTTCTCGAAAAGTCCGTGCAACCCCGCCCCACATTTACACGTAGTCCCTTTATTTTGAAGTCATTCGGTTGGATAGTTGTGCGAAGCGCGCCACGGAAATTTGCTCGGCGCGTGCATTGGGCGCGATACTGCATTGCTCCAGTTCCTCTTCGCTGACCAGTCCTTTCAAAGCGTTATGCAATGTTTTTCTTCTTTGCGAGAAGGCTTTTTTTACGAGTTCGAAAAACCGCTTCGGATCGTTCACTGGGATTCGAGGTACCGGGTCCGGTACCAGCTTCACGACCGCCGAGTCGACCTTGGGCGGAGGCGTAAAGGCGTCGGGTGCCACCCGCAGCACGAAATTGCCGTGGCAGCGCTGCTGCACCATTACCGACAGCCGGCCGTATGCCTTGCTGCCGGGCTCCGCCAGCACGCGCTCGGCGACTTCTTTTTGGAGCATCAGGGTCATGTCCTGAATACATTGGGAATGGTCCAATAAACGGAACAGCAACGGCGTGGATATGTTGTACGGCAGGTTGCCGATCACCCGGATGTGACCCCCGACCGCGCAATAGTCGAAACAGAGTGCATCCGTTCGATGCACTACCAGCGTCGGTAGATCGCGGGCCCTGGCCGCCAGCCGTTCGGCCAACCGGCGGTCGAATTCCACCGCATGAAGCGTGGCGACCCTCGGTGCGATCGACTCGGTCAAAGCGCCCCGGCCCGGTCCGATTTCCACTACAACGTCATCGTCCTGCGGGTTGAAGTGGTGGATGATGGCATCGATCACGTTGTGCCGATGGAGGAAGTGCTGGCCCAGCGCCTTGCGCACCGGCGGATGCGTCACTGTTTCAATTGTGCCGGTTGTCGGGCCAGTCGAATCGCGCATTCAAAAGCGGCCCGCAGGCTGCCGGTATCCACGCTTTCAGTCCCCGCCTTGTCCAAAGCCGTGCCGTGATCCACCGAAACGCGAATGATGGGCAACCCCAGCGTGATATTCACCGCATGCCCGAAACCGACGCGCTTTAAGACCGGCAGACCCTGGTCATGGTACATGGCAATAATCGCGTCAAAGCCGGCGTTGTAGGAGTCCGTGAACACCGTGTCCGCCGACAGCGGACCGGTCAGGGCCATGCCCTCGCCGGCCAATTGTTGTATGACCGGTCGCAGGATTTCGATTTCCTCGGTTCCGAGGTGGCCATTTTCGCCGGCGTGCGGGTTTAGGCCACAGACCGCGATGCGGGGATCGTCGATGCTGAATCGACCCTTGAGTTCACGGTGGGTTGTTTCGATTACCGACTTCACCCGTTCCACCGTAATGCGATCGGCGACTTCTCGCAGCGGCAGGTGCGTCGTCACCAGCGGGACGCGCAGGGCTCCGGCCGCCAGCATCATGACCGGTGCTGGCGCGCCGGTCAGCTCGGCGAGGTACTCGGTGTATCCGGAAAACCGAATGCCGGACTCGTTAATGACGCCCTTGTTGACGGGACCCGTCACCAGCGCATCGAACTGGCCTTCCACGCAGGCTTGTACGGCGCGTTCGAGGCTGTTGAGGACGTACGAGGCGTTGCGCGGGTTCAGTTCGCCGGGCGACGCCGGCTCGTTCAGCGTCACCGGCAGTACGGAAACCGGCGGCGAGGCACGCCGGTCATAGACCGGCCAGTCCAACGTACGCCCCCGGAGTGCCGCCCGCGCGGCGAGGAGTTCGGGGTCGGCGGCCACCACCGTTCGACAATCCAGTTCTGCCCACGGCATTAGTACCGCGAGGTCCGGTCCGATCCCCGCGGGCTCTCCGGGCGTTAAGACAATGGCCGGGGGATCAGGCACGCGCCGTGCGGGAACGTGCTCGCCCGCACCGGCAACAGAAATACGCGCCCGGCTCCAACTCCAGTACGAAAGGTTCCTTTTGTGCAAGGACCGTTTTACTCATGTCAAGGCTTGTTCCACTGTAAACGTGACAACATCTTACCGCGCTGTCAGGTAACTCTCAAAAACTCCGTGTAATGCCGGCGATCACGTGGGGTTGATTGCGTACCCGTCTATTCGAACGGCATGAACATCGATGAGAACAGACGTACGACTTCCGCTTGCCTGTTGGTATCCGTTTTACGGTAAATCGATTTCAAATGCGTGCGCACCGTATTGGCGGTAACGAAATTGGCGCTGCAATAATCCTCGATAGTTTGTCCCTTAAGCAGGCCGTTAATCAGGTTGGTTTCCTTGCGTGTCAATTTGTACAGTGTTTTCATCGCGTCCCAGGTGTAAGAGTGGTCGCGCTCCGAGTCGAACACGGTAACCGCGGCGAGTGTTTCCCCGTCGTAGTCCGGTTTATCCATCAGCGGTGCCGCCCAGGCGTGTAGACGCCGGGTGGGATGGGCTTCCAGCAATACCGCTCCCCATTGACGGGGCGCCGTTTTGCCCAGTGCCTGGTCCAACAGCGGCACAAACCGCTCGCTGTTCATTCGCGCCCGCAGCCGTCCCGCGGGGTCGATATTGAGCACTTTGTCTTGCAGCAGAGCGCGTGCCGGCGCGTTGCGGTAAATGGGGTGATGGTGCCTGTCGACGATGAGTAAACCGAACGGAAACCGATCCATCACTTCGGTCAAGTGCTGCGCGGATACAGAATCGCTGTCCAGGTGCGATGCTATCCATTCACGTCGCTTCCGGTAGCGCGAGAGAGACGTTTCGAGACTTGGAATGAGCTGTTCGACCGACAGGGGCTTGACGAGATAACCCACCACGCCGGACGTAATGGCCTGTTGGACGGTGTCCAGGTCTTTGTAGTTGGATAGGATGAGAATGGGGCGGTACTCGGAATGGAGCAGCTCCCTGGCGAGATCCGTGCCGGACATATCCGGCAGCCCTACGTCCAGCACCGCGACATCCGGGGTCGTGTCGTGATAGTGCGCCAACGCCCGCTTGGCTTCGGTGCAAGCGTCTACGCGATATCCCGCTTTGGTCAGTCCCGTGGACAACAGTTCCAGGATTATAGGGTCGTCGTCCACCAACAACACCCGCGTGTCCGTGTCCTGTGTTCCCGTATGTTCCACAGCAGTTCACCTGTGTCCGGTTGTTATTTCCTCTATTGCCGGCCCGGCCGTGGGCGCCATTCAAGCGAATTTGCCATAATCGCCTATCCGGGTAAACCCGGCCTAAACCTTTTACATGGAAATAGGAGTGGAGCGATGCATTACGAATGGATTAAGAATTCCTCTTTCTGGCTGACGCTCGCGCTTCCAATGGCGATAGTCCTTGCGATCGGTGTAGTGCGTTTCGATGTTTTTGTTGACAGCGGCCGCCAATTAATCCCCGTCGTCATCGTGTGCCTGGGGCTTGCCTGCTTGATCGGAATCTCGATCGTGAAGCGCGAGCATAAGCTCCGGCAGCTTGCCCAAGGCAACAACGCGGTACACGGCAGTGATTCGTCATTGTCCACGGAACAAGCGGCGACATATCGCGATTTATTTGAAAATGCCACCGATATCGTATTCACCACGGACCTTTCCGGGCACTTTCTGGCAGGCAACAAGGCCGTCCAGCGTCTATTGGGGTATACCGTGGAAGAAGCGAAGAGTCTTACGTGGGAAAAGCTGGTTGCCCCCTACGATATGGGTAAAGCAAGGCAGATGTATAAGCGTCATGCCGGGGGCGAACGAACAATCAGCTTCGAGCTCGATACCGTGACGGCTTCCGGAGAGATCAAGACATTCGAGATCGGCTCACGGCCGATGTTCCAGAGCAATGAACTGTGTGGCTTTCACGGAATCGCACGCGACATCACTTTGAGGAAGGAGATGGAAAAGCAACTGGAATCCGCGCGCTGCGAGGCGGAAACCGCGAACGAATCCAAGTCCACGTTTCTGGCGAACATGAGCCATGAGATCCGAACCCCGATCAACGGAATTTTGGGATTTCTGGCGCTGTTTGCGAAAACCGACCTGACGTTCAGGCAAAAGGAATATTTGGGTCCTGTCGAAGAGTCCGCCAAACACCTGCTCAAGATCATCAACGATATCCTCGATCTGTCTAAAATCGAGGCCGGGCGTCTTTCCATAGAAAACGAAGTTTTCAATTATCGCGACATAGTGAAAAGCTCCGTTGACTTGCTTCGTCCGCTGGGAGAAAACAAAGGGCTTGTGATCGATGCCGACTTCGATCGACGGATACCGCGTTTCGTCGTGGGGGACGGCACCCGGGTCGGCCAGATCATCTCCAATTTGGTGAGCAATGCAATCAAATTCACGGACGCCGGATCCGTCTTGGTTCAAAATCAGGTCAAGGAAACGAGCGCCTCACGCCTGTTGCTCCGGGTTGCGGTACGGGATACGGGAATCGGTATCGCGCCCGAGTACCGCGTGAAGCTTTTTGAACCGTTTCACCAGCTCGATGCCAGACCGGACCGTCGGTATTCGGGAACCGGCTTGGGACTGACCATCTCCAGAACCCTGGTTGAAGCAATGGGCGGCGAAATCAAAGTATACAGTGACCCCGGGGAGTACACGGAAGTGGGGTTCGAACTGCCCTTTGGTTTCGCGCCTGACAACATTGAAACGGCCACCCGGGAAGCCGCGGATATGTCGCACCGTTTCAATGGAGCCGGACTGTCGGCGGTGATCGTTGATGACAACGAAATCAACCGTTGGTACCTCGGTGCCGTATTGGATCAATGCGGCTTGGAAGTACAACAAGTATCGTCAGGCGGGTCGGCACTCGAAGCCTGCAAGGAACGTCGATTCGACGTCGTGTTTATGGATATCCACATGGCGGACATGGACGGCATTGAAACGACCCGGCGCCTGCGCACCCAGATTCCTTGGTATCGAGACGTACCGGTAGTGGCCGTGTCGGCGGACGTGGTGGGTGATAGCGGCACCCGTTTTACCGACCAAGGCTTGGATCGTTTTATCGCCAAGCCTGTAAAAGAGGACGATCTGGTTGACCTGTTGGCAACGATCTTCCCGAACCGCGCCGCCCGGCATGAATCCGAGACGTTGAAACACTCGCACAATACGGACGTTGGGAAGCGCTGCGTTTTGAACCGGGCACAAGGCCTGACTTTGGCGTCGCGGGACGAAAAGCTGTGGCGGCGCAGTGTGGATGTTCTGCGCCGACAAGCGCGCGATACAGTGCCCCGGCTACGGGCGGCAGTGGAAGGCCGGGACCATGGAGAGCTTCAGGCACTCGCGCATCGATTGGCGGGCTCTGCCGGCTATGTAGCCGCCGAGGAATTGGCTCACCACGCCCGGATTCTGGTACAAGCGGCCCAACGCCGGGAGTACGACTCGATAAACGTGCAGCTGGGCGATCTGGATCGCGCCGTGGAGCGTCTTTGTGACATCGATATCGAATCTCTGGCATAACCGGCGCCGGACCTCGCGCATCACGCGGATCTTCGTCAGTGCGTTGCTCGCACTGCAATTCGTTGCCGGCACGGTTATCGGGCAAGGCCTCGCGGGCGAGCATTTGTATCCGCTGCCGTCGCCCGCCCGGATCGACTGGTACGACACGTTGATGTCGCGGCTGGATCCCCTTGGGCACCAACGCGGCGAGCGCTGGCCGCTGGTACTGTGGCAAGGCGTGGAACTCGAGCCACTGGAGCGGGACCAAATTAAAGGATTGCTCGACCGCGGCATCGTGCAACACCTGAGCTTGCGCAAACCGGATATCCAGGCCGCGCGCGCGCTGGACGCGGCCGGTGCGCCGATCGTCCTGATGGAAGGCGCCGCGGGCGCTTGGCCGTATGACACGGTCAAGGACGAGGCGCCGTGGCGGCTGCAGTTCCTCCCAAACGCGAAGATCCTGCCGCAATGGCGCAGCCTGGCGGACGCAACCCGTCTTGCGGGTTGGCGGCGGGCTCGGGATCTGACCCGGGAACGACTGCGCCGGTACAAGGCCGGCGGATTGACGGTCGACGCGGTCTGGCTCGACTACGAAGGCGCGCTGTTGCATGACGATTATCGGGCGCTGCGCGCTTCCACCGCCGCCGAGAAATTGCCGGACGTTATCCTGGACAATGAGTCGCTCTACCGCGAATACCGGCGAACGCATTGACTGTACCGCCTGTCGCGGTACCTGGCGGCCCCGGTTCGACGAATGTATCCGGATGTCTCCGTGACCAACTGGGTCGTGATGGCTTCCTCCGCCACACACCCGGTATTGAGCTGGACCGATTGGCGCCACCCGCCCAGCCCGCCGTTGTTCTTCACGCACACGAATCCCATCGCCTACGGCATCGACACGTATTTTTTGGCCGCCTGGCCTTCCGAACACGAGGTCAACCGTGAAAATGTGGACCGTTTTTATACGCATCTGCTGCTGCGGCAAGTCACAATGGATGCGCTTAATCGTAAACGATACCGCTCCAATTTGGACGCGGTAGTCTGGGTGGCGCGCTGGGTGCGGGACCACCCGGAAGAGCGTGTACCGGCGATGAGCCGGGCTGCATATCGCGAATCGCTGCGCCACATCTGGCTGCGTGGCATAGACGCGATGCAGGTGTTTAATGCGGTACGAGAGAGATACGAAGCTTACGCGATACAGGAGGTGCGGGACGTGCAGCAGGTATTCGATGAAATGCTCGCTTATCGGGAGTTTCTGGAAGCGGGTGAAGTCATGAACTTTGCCGTGCCGGATAACCGTGAGGCATCAGTGATGTGGTCCGGGTTGCGCCTGGGCGATCGTGCGATCGTGCGCGTGACTAACCTGGGTGGCGGGCCGCCCCACGTCAATCTCTGCTTGATCGATGATCTATGCGTTGACTTGGCCGTGCCGAAACACGGTCGGACTTTCTTGCTTTCACCAAGTCCGACCGAAGGAGTCTCGGTTCAAGCACCGCGTTCTTAGGGCTCGCGCAAAAATAACTTCACAGAATTCGCGCCTGAATTTGGGTTAGATTTGGACGATCCGATGGAGCAAAACCGCAGTACTAGGAGCCTGTCGGACTTAGGATGAATCTACTGCGGCGGCGGGAGATCGGCCCACTTTCCCGATTTATTTCGTTAAATAGCTGGCTATTCGCCTCAATAAATCGAAAAATTGGTCTCGATTTCCCACCTACCTCGCTACGATCCCCTAAGTCCGACAGGCTCCTAGCAGGGCTACTATGAGGATTTTGCGATTGAGGATCGTTCAAAGATGGCCCGAAGACGGGATGTGAAAATGGGAAGTTATTTTTGCGCGAGCCCTTAAGGGCACCTCTATTAATTGTGGGCAAGAAAGGTTGAGAGACGAAATAAAACGACGCGCCCACCCAGGCAATGCCGGCGACGAAATGCAACCAGCGTCCGAGCAGGCCCAACCAATCGATGATGTAGACTTCCATCGTTTGCGAGAGGTCAAGCCGCTCCTACATGCCTTGGTTGAAACCACTCCCACGGTTATTTAGGCAGCTTGCCGAGCACCCCCTCAACGTACCATTCCATTGTCGACAGTTCCTCGTCCGTCATGGTCTTGCCTTCCGGCACTGCCACTTCCCCGCCCTGGTCCTTGATCGGTCCCTGGAAGGGATGAAAACCGCCGTCCTTGATGGCCGCGGTCACCCCTTCCACCTGCTTGGCGACATCCGCGGGTACCTCGTCGTTCAGCGGCGCAATGGACACCATGCCTTCGGCGAGGCCGCCCCAGACGCGGGTCGACTCCCAGGCCCCGTTTATCACTTCCCGGGCCGTCTTGGTGTAGTAGCCGCCCCAGTGATGAGTCGCGGCGGTCAGGTGACGCTCCGGACCATACTTGGACATATCGGAGTGGTAGCCCACCGACCAGACACCAGCATCCTCGGCGGCCTGCACCGCGGCGGTGGAATCGGTGTGGTGGGTGACTACGTCGGCGCCCTGGGAAATCAGCACGTCCGCGGCTTCGCGTTCGCGCCCCGGATCGAACCAGGAATTCACCCAGATTACCTTCACTTGCGCATCCGGGTTCACGCTGCGCATGCCGAGCGTAAACGCATTGATACCGCGCAGCACCTCTGGAATCGGGAACGCCGCGACGTAACCGGCGGTATTCGACTCCGTCATGTGCCCCGCCACGACGCCGGTCAGATAACGCGCCTCGTAGAAACGGGCAACGTAGTTACCGACGTTGCCCGCGGTCTTATAACCGGTGGCGTGCTCGAACACTACGTCCGGAAACTGCTTGGCCACCTTGATGGTCGGGTTCATGTAACCGAACGACGTGGTGAACACGAGGTCGTAACCATCGGAAGCAAACTGGCGGATCACCCGCTCCGCCTCGCCGCCTTCCGGCACGCTTTCGATGAACTTGGTTTCGACCTTGTCGCCGAGTGCCCCTTCCATCGCCTTGCGCCCCTGGTCGTGTTGGTAGGTCCAACCGGCGTCGCCGATGGGACTGACATACACAAAGCCGACCTTGAGTGGATCGGCGGCAAAAGCGGAGAAACTCACGGCAAAACCGAGCACAGCCGCCGCCCACATCGAAACAGTTTTACGAACGCTTAATTTACTCATGATGCTCTCCATTTTTTATAAGTCGGGGTGATACCAATAAGGGGACAGATTTATTTTCGCTCGAGGCCGGCCATCGAAAGCGCTGGCATCATAATACCTTATGTAAAAGACCGCACTCCCCCCCCTCCTCCCTGACCTGACATTCTTAACAGGTAACCGGGAATTCGGGCAGAAAGCGCCGACAGGGTTGGCGCAAAAGGAATGAAGAGCACCTCTATTCACAACCCCATTACTTACAAGTCGGGATGATAAGGCTTGCCCAGGGAGGCAGGCGCGTTGAGCCGGATCGTGTGGATGTCTCTGGAGATCAATACCAGCACCAGAATCGTTGCCAGGTACGGCAAGGTCGAGAGCAGTTGCGAGGGAATGTCGACGCCGAAACCCTGGATATGGAACTGAACAATGGTAACACCGCCGAACAGGTACGCGCCCACCATGACGCGCGACGGCCGCCAGGTCGAGAACACCACCAGCGCGAGCGCGATCCAGCCGCGGCCGGCGGTCATCTCTTCCACCCACAGCGGAGTATAGACCAGGGCCAGGTAGGCACCGCCCAGGCCCGCCATCGCCCCGCCGAACCATACCGCGAGGTAACGGATCGCGATGACATGGTGCCCCAGGGATACGGCGGACTCCGGGGATTCGCCTACGGCGCGGAGCACCAACCCACCCTTGGTCCGGTATAAAAACCACGATATCGCGCCGAACATCGCAAAGGACAGGTAGATCAATGGATCGAGCGAGAACAGCAGTCGGCCGATCACGGGGATATCGCTCAAAAACGGTAATTGGATCGGGTCGATGTTCGGCAGGGTCACACTGGTGTAATCCAGGCCGATATAGGCGCTGGTGCCGATGCCGAAAATCGTCAGCGCCAGGCCCGCCGCAACCTGGTTCGCCTGGAAGGTGAGTGTCAGGATGCCGAACAACAGGGCCATCCCCCCTCCCGCGAACATCGAGATGACGACACCGAACCAAAGGCTGCCGCTCTCCGCCGCCGCGGCGAAGCCGCACACGGCGCCGATCAGCATCATGCCTTCGACACCCAGGTTCAATACCCCGGACTTCTCGGTGATCAATTCCCCCAGCGTCGCGAACACCAGCGGCGTGCCGGCGCCGAGCGTGGCAAGAAGAATACCGACGATGGTCTCCGTCACAGGCCGGCCCCCGCCACCCTCGACCCGGCGGTATCCCGGCGCATGCGGAAGTTGATAAACAGGTCCGCGGCCAGCAGGTAGAAAAGAAGCATACCCTGGAACACGCCGGTCACCGCCGACGGCAGGCCCAAATCCATCTGCGCCGACTCGCCGCCCAGGTACAACAGCGACATCAACAAGCCGGCCAGGAGTATACCGAACGGGTGCAGACGACCCACGAATGCCACGATAATAGCGGCGTACCCATAGCCGGGCGATACGGATGGCAGCAGTTGCCCGATGGGTCCGGCCACCTCCATCAGCCCCGCAACACCGGCGGCGAGACCGCCGCTGAGCAGGCCCACCCAGACCATGCGCTTGCGTTTGAAGCCGGCGTATAAAGCGGCGGCGTTAGCCATACCCGCCACCTGCATCTGGTAACCGAGGAAACTCTTGCGTACGAATACCCAAGCCAGCGCCACCGCGCCCAATGCGATCACTACGCCGAAATGCAAACGCGTGCCTTCCAGCACGATCGGTAGCGTGCTGGATTCGGAAAACAGCCTCGACTCGGGGAAATTGAATCCGTCCGGATCGCGCCATAGATCGTGTACGAGGTAGCTCAATATCAGTATGGCGACGTAATTCAGCATCAGGCTCACCAATATCTCGTTCGTATTGAAGCGAGTGCGCAAAAACGCCGGGATCGACGCCCAGAACATTCCGCCGAGTGCGCCCATAACAAACATCAAGGGCAAAACGTAAGCCCCTTCCTGTTCATAGAAGTACAACGCCACTCCGCCGCCGAATATCGCACCCATGGCGAGCTGTCCCTCGGCCCCGATGTTCCAGACATTGGAACGAAACCCGATCGCGAGGCCGGTACCGATCAATACTAGGGGTATCGCATTAACACCGAGTTCCCCCAGCCCGTACCAGTCGTCGATGGGCGAGATAAAAAACGCATGGAAAGTGTTCAACGGGTTCAAAGACATAAAGGCGGAAAATATCACTCCGGTCATCAGGGTCAGCGCTACGGCAATCAGTGGGGACAGATACTTCATTCTGACCGAGGGCGCGGGGCGCGCTTCGATCTTAAGCCACATGCGAAGTTCCGCTCGTGGATACCTTGACCGTTTCGCTTTCCGGGAACATGCCGCTCATCCACAAGCCGATCTCTTCCATGTCGGTTTCGGAAGGTTTTCGCGCCGGCGATATTCGGCCCTGCGCGATTACGACGATCCGGTCACAAATCTCGAACAACTCATCCAGCTCTTCCGAAACCACCAGCACAGCGGCCCTTTCATTGCGCAGATCGATGAGGGCCTGGCGAATCGCGCTTGCCGCTCCCACGTCCACACCCCATGTCGGTTGAGACACGACGAGAACTTCCGGTTTCTGATTCATTTCCCGTCCAACAATGAACTTTTGCAAATTACCGCCGGATAGACTTTTCGCCGCCGCGTGGGTACCGGCGCACCGAACGTCGAAGTCTTGAACGCACTGCTCCGCGAACTCACGCACCCGTAACCGGTCGATCAATCCGTAACGCACCATCCCTTTACGGTAGGTTGTAAGCAGGGCGTTTTCATCCAGGGACATCGGCGGTACGACCCCGCGGCCAAGCCTTTCCTCGGGTACAAAAGTCAAGCCCAGGTCACGCCGTGTATCGGCATCGAAATGCGCTGCCGGCTTACCGTCGATGCGCACCGCGGACGCCCGGGACGCCGGCAGCGGCGCTTCGCCGCTGATGGCTTTCAGCAGTTCCTGCTGGCCGTTACCGGAAATACCGGCAATACCGACGATTTCACCGCCGTAAACGGTGAATGAAATATCTTTCAAATCGGTTCCAAAGGGATCGTCGGAGGTCATCGACAAACGATCCAGAACAAGCCGTTCTTCTCGGACGCTGACCGGTTCCCCGTGCTCGTACGCGGGTAGCTCGCGGCCGATCATCATCCGCGCCAGCCCCGCTGCTCCCTCTTTTTTCGGGTCGACCACGCCGGTCACCTTCCCCCGGCGCATTACCGTGGCCACGCCGCACAATTCCTGGATTTCCTCGAGTTTGTGACTGATATACAGAATGCTGCAGCCTTCGCCCGCCAACCGCCGCAAGGTGTCGAACAACTTGGTCACGGCCTGCGGCGTCAGTACGGAAGTGGGTTCGTCCATGATTAACAGTTTGGGTTCCTGCAACAGGCAGCGGACGATTTCCACGCGCTGGCGCTCGCCAACGGACAGGCTGTGCACCAAGCGACGGGGGTCCAGAGGCAAGCCGTAATGTTCCGACACGGATTCGATGCGTTCGGACAGTTCGTCCGGGCGGTACGGCCCCTCCATACCTAGAGCAATGTTCTGCGCCACCGTGAGGGTCTCGAACAAAGAAAAATGCTGAAACACCATGCCGATGCCGATCTTGCGCGCGTCCGCCGGGCGATTGATCCGCACCCGTTCGCCTTCCCATCGGATTTCACCGGCGTCGGGTTTGGTCACACCGTAGACGATCTTCATCAAGGTGCTCTTGCCCGCACCGTTTTCCCCTACTATGGCGTGGATGTCACCCGGATACGCCGTCAAATTGACGCCATCGTTGGCGACGACCGCCGGATAAACCTTGCGGATGTCCCGCAATTCAAGTCGCGGTATCGTCGATGAATCGGATTGAGTCAATTTTATTGCTTGTGTTGGTAAACGGGGCCCGGCGCTAAACCGCCGTCGAAACATTCAGCCGCACCGTAAGCGTAATAAAAGAAAGGCCGAGCGGTATCCAGCACGTGCGTGGTCAGCTTGCCCATGCCGGCATTGTACGGACGAATCGAGAAGCTTTTACAGGCACTCCTGCAAGGTTGAAATATAAACCACATCCAGGCTGCGCGGTCCATGGGCGCCGTATTGAATCGTTTGTTCGATATCCGCGGTTTTCGAAGGGCCGGTGATGAAGTTAACGGTGCGCGCCGGGGCGCCGGTGCTCCGGAGCTTCTCCCACACGTCCTCGACATGGTCGAGGAGTTGCTCCGCCCGAACCAGCACGATGTGGTACTCGGGTAGAAAATTCAGGCTGGTTGGGGAATCGGGTCCGGACAACAGCACCACGCTGCCGGTTTCGGCTACGGCGGCGAAGCAGGGTGTGACCGAAACGCGGTCATCGCCCCGCGAGGCGCCGAAGGACACGTTCCAATCCGCGGGCCAGGACAGATGTTCGAGGGCGGGCGCCGCAATGATCGCACGTTCCAATCCGTGTCGATCCAAGCAATCGGCGATCGATTCCATCACATGGCCGCTGTCGGTCTTTCTGAAGCCGCCTCGCACGGCCGTCAGCCGGGTCGCGAACAAATGTACCCGGTCTTCGCCGAGACCGGGACGCTCGTAGGAAGGCGGATCGCTAAGTCGCCGGTCCAGCTTGGTTCGCGTGTCGCTCGATATCCGGTCGCGGCCCAGCGCCGTCCGGACGCGGTCGAGTATGTCTTCGCGGGCCGATGTCATCGCCGCCGGCCTTCCTTATATAAGGTATATAAGGTCTGAAACGTACTGCCCGCCGGAGCCGGCATATCCCGCGACCGTGTCCAGCCGCCGGCCAGGGGGAACCGGCGCAACCGGCCGCGCCGGCCGGCCAGTCTTTTCATAGCCACTGCCCCCCACTGCATCGCCCGCCGATATAGCGCGGGCCGCGCGGCGAGGGCGGTCCACAGACGCAGTGCGGCCCGGCTGTACCGACTGTCCAACCCGGTCTCGTGCTGGCGCCGACGAAGCCGCCGCAGCAAATCCGGTAACGGGATGTTCACCGGGCACACCGATTGGCATCGGCCGTTCAGCGTACAGGCGTTGGGCAGATCCCCGGCTTCCTCCAAACCGACGTTCAATGGGGTGAGCACGGAACCCATGGGACCCGGATAAACCCAACCGTAAACATGCCCGCCCACGGCGCCGTAGACCGGGCAATGGTTCATGCATGCCCCGCAGCGGATGCAGCGCAGCATCGAACGAAACTCGTTGCCCAGCATCTCGGTACGCACGTTGTCCACCAGGACTACGTGGTACTCATCGGGGCCGTCCGGATCCTCTTCCCGTCGCGGACCGTTGCTCAATGTTGTGTACGCTGAAAACTCCTGGCCCGTGGCACTGCGCGTCAACAGGCGAAGCAGCACGGTGGCATCCTCGAGCGTCGGCACCAATTTTTCGATTCCGGCTGTAACGATATGGACCTTGGCCATCGTGCGGGTCAGATCGCCGTTGCCTTCGTTCGTCACGATCATATTGGAACCGTTTTCGGCGATCAGGAAATTCGCGCCGGTGATGCCGACCTCCGCGTCCAGGTAGCGCCGGCGCAGCACCTGCCGTGCTTCGTTGACCAGTGCCGGCGCTTCCGTCAGCCTCTGGTGGAACCCGTAGCGCTGGTGCTTGGCATGAAACAGATCGGAGACCTGGGCCTTGGTCTTATGCAGTGCCGGCGCGATGATGTGGCTGGGGGTCTCGCCGGCGAGTTGTATGATGTACTCACCAAGATCCGTTTCATGGACGGCGATGCCCGACTCTTCCAAGGCGCCATTCAGGCCGATTTCCTCGCTGACCATTGACTTGCCCTTGGTGACGTTCCGGGCGTTCGCGCGTTTGCAGAGATCGAGGATAATGGTCCGCGCTTCGTTGGAATTCCTGGCCCAATGAACGTGACCGCCGTTGCGCTGCACCTGCCGCTCGTAGCGATCGAGATAGAAATCCAGGTGCGCGAGCGTGTGGTCCTTGATCTCCCGGCCCAGTTCGCGCAGCGCCTCGAAACCCGGATACTGCGACACCGCCTGCTCGCGCTTGCCGATAAAGCCATCCTGAGCCTTGTCCATAGCCGCCTTGAGATCGCGGTCCGCCAGGGCCGCCGGTACCCGTTGCTTGAAAAGATGGCTCGCGGCTGTTGGCATTATTCCGCATCCACCTCGCCGATCGCGGGGCCACCGGCCATGTCCGCCAGGATTTCCGCCGTGTGATAGACCTTCACCGGTTTACCGAGGCGCGACAAGCGACCGCCCATATTCATCAGGCAACCCAGGTCGCCGCCGATAAGTGTATCGGCCCCGCTCGCCTCGATGGCGGCTATTTTATCCGTTACCATGCGCGCGGATATTTCCGGGTACTTGACGCAAAACGTGCCGCCGAAACCGCAACAAACCTCGCTGTCGTCCATCTCCTGCAAACGGAAACCGGACACCGATTCCAACAGCCTGCGCGGTTGTTGTTTCACACCGAGCTCACGCAGGCCCGAACAACTGTCGTGATAGGTCGCCGTTGCGGCAAACCCGGCGTCGACTCGGGCGACTCCCATAACATCGGTGAGAAAACTCAACAGTTCGTAAACACGTTCGCCAAAGCGGTCCACCCTCTCAAGCCACGGCGGGTCGTCCTCGAACAAGTCGCGGTAGTGAGCCCGCATGGTGGCCATGCACGACCCCGATGGGCCGACGGCATAGTCGTATTTTTCAAACACCTCGATGACCTGTTTCGCGATCCGCCGGGTCGCGTCGTAGTCACCGCTGTTGAATGCCGGTTGTCCGCAGCAAGTCTGTTGCGCGGGCACGTCCACCTCGCAGCCCGCTTGCTCAAGCAGTTTTATGGATGCAAATCCAATGTTCGGACGGAATAAATCCACCAGACAGGTGACGAATAATCCGACGCGCGGCGGTTTCGCGTGGTCGCTCACGATGCAGCCGTCTTTCTCCAGTTAAGCGGATCCTTGGGGTCGACGCCCTGCATAAAGGGCTTTGTTCTCTCCGTATGGGTCAATTGGTAGACGAGTCCGATCCAGTTGCCGACCACGGCTTCACCGCTATCGTGCCAGGTATTGTGCACCTCGGATGCAATCAGATGCTCCGGGAGTTCAGGCAGCGCATTACCGCTTTCCAGTGCTTGCAGCACGCGTGCCTTATATTCCTCGAGTATGGCCGACGCCCGGCAGGAGAAATAATTCTCCGGAAACGGCGGGCAGTCCGCTTCGCCCGACACGAACCGCACTACTTCCCTTTTGTATTCCTTTAATAAACTGATCGTGTCGTATTCGGGATGTCCCTGGGAAAAAACAAAACGGAATCCGTCTTCACTCACTGCCAGATGGACGTCCGCTATCTCGCTCCTTGCAAGAACGCTTACACCGGCGGCATCGAATTGATGCGGTGAAACGTCGTTGAAACGCGAATGGGGGACGTCGAACCTGGTATTAACGGCCTGCAGCAATGGGTGGGATCGCTCGATCACATCGTGGGAATAAACGCCCCATCGCTTGCTGTCCATTTTCCTGCGCTTCTGCCCGTATCGAAATTCCATGACTGCATGGGTGGCCAGACAGGAACAGAATATTGAAGTCACGTTCTCGTAAGCCCAGTCCACGACTTCAATCAGCGGGTTCCAAAACGGTTCTTCGGAAAGGTTCGGCCGGGTGACGTTGGCGCCGGTAATAATCAATGCATCCAGTCCCTGGTGTTGGATGTCGCTGAACGGCTCATAATACTTCGCGATATGGTCGAGCCCCGATTGAGCGCGGGGCAAGCCGTCGAGAGAAAACGGGTGAACATAGAACTGCGCGATGTGATTGCTTTGCCCCACCAGTCGCAGAAACTGCCGCTCCGTCGCCGCCAGAGCGGCATCCGGCATCATGTTCAGCAACCCGATGTGCAGCTGCCGGATATCCTGATTGTAGACGCGGTTGTGCGTCAAAATGGTTTGCCCTTCGGACAAAAGCCTTTCGAACGCCGGCAGATCGTTGTGGGCCACTAGAGGCATGGCTTTCAGCTACCGGCGCTCGATGGGATACCGCGGCTGCGGCGATCGATCGCGTTTCCGATCAGTTCGTCAAAATCCCGGTCATCCCGGACGCGGGCGACCTCATCGGCCGTCACGGTGTAACCGTAATTGTCGGCGATGGCACGATAACGGGGAATACGTGCATGGAACAAGCGCGGGAAAATCCACCTGATAAAGTTATCGGGATCGGCCAGTGCCATGTACTCAATGCCTTTCTCTTGCAAATAGCTCGCGATCTGCTCGTCCAGAAAGTCGCCGCGATAATAAAGCGGTTTCGGATCGTGATCCGCCCTCTCGATGAGTTTTGACTCGCCCCCCTCGCAGACCTTGATATAAAGTATCAGCGTGCTTTCATGGAGCGTGTCCAGCACCGCGCCGTCATCCAGCTCACACAGGCTCCCGCCGACATCATTGACGAAATGCGGATAGCCGTAAATGTTGTGAGCCTTGTTGACGAACTTCGGCACATCCTGCATTGCGGCAATCTCGGCCCGTTTGTAGCATGCCTGGCGTCTTTTGAATTCCGGCAGCGGGATACCGCCTTGACCCGGGTCGCCCACTTTGCCGAGGAAGCTGGTGACGGGACCCAGATTCTGGACGCTGATGTTGTTACGGATATAGATATAGTCTCGTCTCAACAAACCCCTGAGGAAAGGAATCTGCATGGCCTGGCGCTTGATGATGTCCAGGATCTCCTCGTCCAGGTAGCGCGTGCCAATGCGATAGTCGCCGGAGTAGTGAAACCAGTTGTGGTTTCGCAGGATGCAAGCCAGATAGGTCTTCCCGACCCCGGACATGCCCATCAAGGTAATACTCTTATTGCGCCACGCGCGAAATTCTTCAACGCTCAATAACACTTCGACGACTCGCTTGACTCGTTAGGGCGTGATCGGGATTCTATCCCGATTATTATGCGTCGGGCTAACCCTAAGTACCCTTGGGCATAAATACACACACGTTCAGAGCGTCTCCAAAGTGCCAATGCAAGGCGCGCTTCGCAGGGAATGGCGAGCCCTTTTCAAGAAGCGCAACGCCGCAGTGGCGCTTTGGAGGCGCT
>JAANXG010000116.1 GCA_018263405.1 Gammaproteobacteria bacterium | reverse complement strand
TACAGGGAGGTATTGCATCCTTAGCTCCGTAAACGGCACTTCCCTATGCCACTTCTTACAGCGTCCCTGAAAGACAACCCTACCCCCACATGATCGCCGACATTGCACGGACTTTTTGAGAAATTACTTTCGATGACCGATTATTTGGGAGCGTTTTGGAGTTCTGATATACTAAATATGAATCATCTATTTTAAAAATGCTTAATGATGCGGTAGGCTACCGGGGATACGGTTGCCATAATATGTCTATAATGAACGCGCAGAACGGATTATGACGACGCAAGCCGGCCGAGAATCCATTCGCCCTTGGCTCTTATTGTCGCCGGCGATGGTTTCGGTCGCATTGTTGTTGATTATCCCGGTTATTTTCGTCGTCGTTTACTCGTTCTGGCTTCGCACCGCCACGGGTGCGGAACAAGTTGGATTTTATCTCGATAATTGGCAAGAGGTGCTTACTGACCGGTTCTACCGGAATATCCTCTTCGGCACCCTGCGGATAGCCGCTATCACAACCATCGTCTGCGCCCTGCTTGGGTACGTTCCAGCGTATTTCATTGCCCGTTCCCAGACCCGGTACAAGGCGCTATTGCTGCTTCTCCTCATGCTGCCGTTTTGGATCAGCTACATCATTCGCACCATGTCGTGGATCAACATCCTGGGCGTGAGTGGGGCGTTGAATGTATTCCTGCAAACGATCGGATTAATCGGCGACCCACTGCAGCTGCTTTACAACGAGCCCTCGGTAATCCTCGGCCTCGTTCATTTTCTCCTGCCATTCATGATCCTGAACGTCTACGTCAGCGTTGACGGCATAGACGAAAATCTGACTGACGCCGCGCGCTCTTTAGGGGCAACGGGCTGGCAGGCATTTCGCGAGGTGACACTACCCCTTTCCCTGCCGGGACTGGCAGCGGGCGGACTATTGTGTTTTGTCCTGTCCGCGGGTACGTATATCACGCCGATGGTGCTGGGCGGACCCGAGAATGCAATGTTCGCCAACCTGGTCTTCGACGCGATTATCACCCAGCTCAACTGGCCCCTCGGCTCCGCCATGTCGCTGGTGCTGTTGATTGTGCTGGGGGCTCTAGTAACGGTCTACAATCGATTTGTGGGCATCGGTCAACTGGCCAAGAGCTTCAAATAGGAGAGGCCATGGGCTCGACAAGCTGGAATCTGATCCGCGGCTACACGATCCTCGTGTACCTGTTTATGTTTACGCCGATCATCGTGGTCATGCTCCTGTCGTTCAACTCGAGCCAGTTCGGCAGTTTCCCGATGGAGGGGGTCAGTTTCCGCTGGTTCGTGGAACTCTGGAACAACGACGCCATTACCCGGGCGTTCCGGATTTCCCTGGCGCTGGGCGCGCTGACAGCGCTGCTTTCATCGACTTTTGGGGTCCTGGCAAGCCTTGCGCTGGTCCGTTACGATTTCCCGGGTAAACAGTCGCTTAGCACACTGCTCATAGCGCCGATTCTGGTTCCCGAGGTGGTGCTGGCAGTAGCGCTGTTATTGTTCCTGCGCTGGCTCGAGGTACACAAGAGCTTTTTCTTGCTCCTGCTGGGCCACGTCATCTTTACCCTGCCGTTCGTAATCCTGGTGGTTCAGGCTCGGCTGGTAGGTATCCGCCGGGAATACGAGGAAGCCGCGCAGAGCCTCGGCGCCAGCCCGATTCAGACTTTTTTCCAGATTACGCTTCCATTGCTCCTGCCGGCGGTGTTCGCCGGCTTCCTGTTCGCATTTACGATATCATTCGACGACATAACAGGTACGCTTTTCTGGAAGCCGGGCGGAATCGAGACAGTGCCAACGCAGATATTCGCCATGCTGCGGAATTCGATCAGCCCGGAAATCAATGCACTGGGCACGGTGATGATAATCGTGACCGTTGCACTGCCGCTCCTGGGCGCCGCCATCGCGCGGCGATTTGGAAGCGCTTCCTCGGAATAACTTTCCAAAACTTACACCGACAAGCCCTCAAAGGAGGACAAACCGAAATGACCAATACCAAACGCTATGAAAGACTACTCGAACGCTACAAGAACGGCGACATCGACCGCCGGACTTTCCTGAGCTTGCTCGGCGTCGCCGGCCTGGCAGCCGGGGTAATAGGGGGGCCCTTACGGCCGATCAGCCGCGCTCTCGCGGCGGACGTCGAACAGATCCGGTTCGACGGTTGGGGCGGCGTGGTCTCGGAAGCTTTCCGCGACCACGCGTTTGGGCCTTACACGAAGAACACCGGCATCGAGGTCGTGGACGGCACCTTCGGGGGCGCCGACGAGTACCTCAGCCGCGTCAAGGCCAGCCAGCCGGGCGAATACAATCTCGCCCATCTATCCGGCGTGTTCGACTACGAGCGCTATCATAATCTCGGCTTCAGCGTCGTTTTGAACGAAGACAATATCCCGAACCTCGACAACTGCATCACCAAGCTTGTGGATGTGTTCCGCAACGTCACCGACGGCACGCTTTCGGCGGTCCCGTACGACTACGGCACCACGAACCTGGCCTATAACCGCGAACACATCTCCGATGACGAGATCAAGGAAAAAGGCGCCAGCATCCTGATCGACGAAGCCTACAAGGGCAAGATCGGCGGTTGGGGCGAATGGAAAACCCGTATCTGGTACGGCGCGCTACAAACCGGTCAGGATCCCAACAACATCCAGGATATGGAAGCGGTTTGGGACGCGATCCAAACACACCGTGACCTGCTCCTGAAGTACTGGGGATCCGGCGCCGAGCTGATGAGCCTGCTGGCCGAGGAAGAGATTTATGTCACCGAAGCCTGGTCGGGCCGGATTCGCGCCCTGCAGGACCAGGGTCACGACATCGGCTACTATGATCCTCCGGGCGGCATTGCCTGGCAGGAATGCCTGTTCACGATCAAGGGCAGCCCCCTGCCGGAGTGCGAGGAATTGCTCAACTTCATGCTCGAGCCCGAGGTGGCGGTCGCCGTGGCGGAAGGTCAGAATTATCCGCCGGCACTGGATCCGAATAAGGTGGACCTGGGCGATAAGGTGCCGACTCTTCCGGCTTTCGATCCAAACGGTACCCTCGAGAACCTGACGTTCTTCAACCCGGCGTACTGGAACGGCAACGAAGCCGAATGGTCGAAAAAGTTCGGCCGCGTCCAAAAGGGTTACTAAACCGATCCCGCCGGATGCAAGCGACACTGGTGCGCCGCGCTTGCGGCGCACCGGCTCGCGGCCCACTTGCGAAAAATAGAAATTAACCCGCATTTTTCACCAGGCGGCTACGGAGGTCCCTAAACGTGGCAGATAAAGTGGCGGTTAAGCTTGATGGCATCGTCAAGCGATTCGGCGGGTTCGTCGCCGTCTACGAGATGAATCTGGAAATCCGGGAAGGTGAATTCGTGACGTTTCTGGGACCAAGCGGTTGCGGTAAAACCACGACGCTGCGCATGGTCGCGGGTCTTTTGGACCCCAGCAATGGGGACATCCTGGTACACGACAAGCGCGTCAACGATTTGCCGATACACAAACGCAACCTCGGACTGGTTTTCCAGAATTATGCGTTGTTTCCCCACAAGTCGATTTTCGACAACGTTGCATTCGGTTTGAAATACCGCGACGTTTCCAAGGAAGAGCTGAAAAAACGCGTCACCGATGCACTGGAGCTGGTACAGCTCCCGCATACAGCGGATCGGTATCCGGCTCAGTTATCCGGCGGCCAGCAACAACGCGTCGCCCTGGCGCGGGCCATCGTGATTCAGCCTGAAGTCCTGTTGCTGGACGAACCGCTCTCGGCTTTGGACGCCAACCTGCGCGAAAATATGCGGGTCGAGCTCAAACGCATCCAGGACCAACTCGGGATCACCACGATATTCGTGACCCACGACCAGGCGGAGGCACTGGCTATGTCCGATCGCATCGTGGTCATGAGCGACGGCCGCGTCGAGCAGGTCGGTTCGCCTCAAGAGGTATACACGAGTCCCTCCTCTCTATTCGTAGCGCAATTCCTGGGTAACTCCAATATCCTGTCCGGCCGTCTGGACTCGAAGAATGGTGCTCTCTCGGTGTACGTCGACGGACTGGATTCCATCCAGGTCGACCCGAAACAACTCAAGGACTTCCGTGACGGCGATTCGGTAGCACTGGTGATTCGTGCCGAAAAGCTCACGCTCGGCGAAGCCAAGCAGGACGAGGACCATGCCACGCAACTCACCGGACACGTCGATGCCGTCGACTACCAAGGCCAGGCCGCCCGCTATTTCGTCACCGCCGGCGGTCACTCGCTACAGGCATTTAATCAGATCGATCAACAACCAGTGAAGGAAGGTACGGACGTCCACATCCGTATCCGGGCCCGGGACTGCGTGTTACTCGAACCGGAGGCCTGACCGCGACGCGGACCCAGCTTCGGATCGACGGCTCCATGAACGTAAAGCCCTCGCATCTGTTCTACCAAACACGGCAGCGCCGGCCTCTGCTTGACCGTGCCGAAGGCGTCTATATCTGGGATGTTCACGGGAATCGATATATCGATGGTTCCAGTGGCGCAATGGTGGCCAACATCGGCCACGGCAATCCGCGCGTCCTGCGGGCCATGCGCAAGCAAATGGATAAGGCCACCTTCGGGTATCGGCTCCATTTCGAGAACGAGCCCGCCGAGGAACTGGCCCGGGAAGTATCGGCCCTGATGCCGGAAGGCCTCGACCGAGTCTTCTTTGTCTCCGGCGGCTCTGAGGCCGTGGAGTCCTGTCTCAAGCTGGCCCGCAACTGGGCCGTGGCAACCGGACGGGCACAGCGCTACAAAATCGTCTCGCGGTTTCCGTCCTATCACGGCAGCACGATGGGTGCGCTGGGCGTAACAGGCTCGACGCCGTTTACCGCCCCGTACGCGCCGATGCTCGTCGAAATGCCCAAGGTGCCGGCGCCCACCTGCTATCTGGACACCGACGAGCTGTCCCTGGACGAACGCGGGCTTCGCTACGCGGATATGCTGCGCGACGAGATAGTACGACAGGGACCCGAAACGGTCCTGGCCTTTCTAATGGAACCTATAGGAGGCGCGTCCACCGGTGCGCTGGTGGCGCCGGACAGTTACTACGCCCGGATACGGGAGGTCTGCGAGGAATTCGGCATCCTGCTGATTCTGGACGAAGTCATGACCGGCGCCGGGCGCACCGGCCGGTTCATGGCCGCCGAGCACTGGGGACTGAGAGCCGACATCCTGTCCGTGTCCAAAGGTTTCGCCGCGGGCTACGCGCCGCTGGGCGCCATGGTCGCGGACCGAAAGATCGTGGAACCGGTCCTCGACGCGGGCGGTTTCCCTCACGGCTATACCTATGCCGGCAACCCCCTGGCGGCATCCGCCGGCCGCGCTGTCTTGAGCGAGATACTGGAACAAAACCTCATCGCCAACGCTGAAACCATGGGTGCGCTGCTCAAACAGCGGCTGCAAGGCTTGATGCACCGGTTCCCGTTCGTCGGCGATGTACGCGGCAAAGGCCTGCTCCTGGCATTCGAGCTGATGGACCGTCACACCAAGGAACCACTGGACCCCGCGCTTAACGCCCACAGCCGACTGGTGGAACTGGCCTATGAACGCGGCTTGATTATCTATTCCCGGCGCACCCGCGGCGGCAGCAAAGGTGACCACTTCATGGTCTGCCCCCCGATGATCGTCACCGAGGTACAGATCGACGAAATCATGAATTTACTCAATGACAGCCTGAGTGTCTTCGCTACCGAGGTTTCACTGCCCGACGAGGGCACCCATGCCGCGTGAGGTTATCATCACCTGCGCAGTGACGGGGTCCGTGCACACGCCGAGCATGAGCCCCCACCTGCCGATCACGCCGGACCGGATTGCGGAACAGGCCATCGCCGCGGCCCGGGCCGGGGCGGCGATCCTGCATTTGCACGCCCGCGACCCGGAAACCGGTCACCCCACGCCGGACCCGGAGGTGTTCATGCAGTTCCTGCCCCGTATCAAGGCGGAATGTGACGCCGTGGTCAATATCACCACCGGCGGCGGGATGGGCATGAGCGTGGAGCAACGCATGGCGGCGGCGCTGCGCACGAAACCGGAGATGTGCTCGTTGAACATGGGCAGCATCAATTTCGGCCTGTATCCCGCATTAAACAAACCGCGCGAGTGGCAGCACGATTGGGAACCCGCGTTTCTCGAAAACAGCCGGGACTTCGTTTTCAAAAACACCTTCAAGGATATTGAAACCGCGCTACATCGGCTTGGTTCGGAACGGGGTGTACGTTTCGAATTCGAGTGCTACGACGTGGGTCATCTGTACAACCTCGCACATTTTCTCGACCGCAGGCTGGTGACACCGCCTCTTTTCATTCAACTCGTGCTCGGCATCCTGGGGGGCATCGGCGCCGATACCGAGAACTTCGCTTTCATGAAGCGCACGGCGGACAAACTGTTCGGTAGCGAGTATCGGTTTTCCGTTCTGGGTGCGGGCCGACACCAGATGCCGCTCGCGGCGACATCCCTGTCGATGGGCGGGCATATCCGGGTGGGACTGGAAGATAATCTGTTCCTGAATCCGGGTGAACTGGCGCCGGACAACGCCTCGCAGGTGGCCCGCGCGCGTCAGTTCGTCGACGGCCTGTCGATGAATATTGCAAGCCCCGCCTCCGCCCGCGAAGCCCTGGGGTTGAAAGGGGCGGACCGGGTCGCCTTCTGAGTGACAACCTTGCCCCACATTCTTACACGGGGTTATTGTACTTACTCGTGAATTTGCAACGACCGCGATTATGAAAGTATTTTTTTCCGGGATCCAAACCCGGCACAACCCCAAGTGCTTTTTCGTCAACGGAACTCGGCTGCCCAACCCCGAAGTACCCGGCCGGGCCGACGCGCTGGGCAAGGCGGCGCGTGCCGCCGGCCATGAAATCGTGCAACCCGAAGACCATGGCCTGGCGCCCATCGCGGCGGTGCACACCCCCGAATATCTGCAGTTTCTGAGCACCATCCACGCCCGTTGGCAGCGCATTGAGGGCGCATCAGAGGAAGTGGTTCCCAATATCCATCCGACCCATCGCAATATCCGCTATCCCTCGTCCGCCGTCGCCCACGCGGGTTATCACATGACGGATACCGCCTGCCCGATCTCCGCCAATTCCTGGGAATCCATCTATTGGAGCGCCAACAGCGCCGTCAGCGCGACGGCATACGTGCTGGAAACCGGCGAGACGGCTTACGCGCTGTGCCGGCCCCCCGGCCACCACGCATTTGCGGATCTGGCGGGTGGATTCTGTTTCGTCAACAATTCCGCGGTGGCAGCACAAAGGCTGAGAAGCGTTTATGAACGCGTTGCCATCATCGATGTCGATCTTCACCACGGCAACGGTACCCAGGGAATTTTTTACCACCGGCCCGATGTATTCACGCTCTCCATACACGCCGATCCGGACCGCTTTTACCCGTTTTTCTGGGGGCACGCCGATGAACGCGGCGCGGGCCGCGGGCTGTCCTACAACCTGAATCTTCCGATTCCGCGCGGCTCCGGCGATGACGCATTCCTGTCGACCCTGGACAAGGGTCTGCAACGAGTCGCCTCGTTTGCCCCGGGCGCGATCGTCGTCGCGCTCGGCCTGGACGCGTTCGAGGGCGATCCGTTCGGCGGCCTCGCCGTGACGACGCCGGGCTTCGCAAAGACGGCCGAGCTGATCGCCCGATGCTGCACGGCCAACGGCGGACCGACGGTCCTGGTACAGGAAGGCGGCTATCTGTGTCCCGAACTCGGCGACAACCTGGTCGGTTTCCTTGCGGGATTCGAACAAGAGGCGCGAAAGCGTATGCCGTCAAAACCGCGACATGAAACGGCAACCACCCGACCCTAAAACACTGGCTCTGAACTGGAATCTGCTCAGGACATTCATGGTAATCGTCCAGGAAGGCAGCATCACCGCGGCGGCGGCCCGGCTCGACCGCAAGCAACCGACGAGTAATTTCTCAAAAAGTCCGTGCAATGTCGGCGATCATGTGGGGGTTATTGAGAACTTACACCGACGATTAGTAACGCGCTAAGCCGGCTGGAAAAACAACTCGACAAGAATCTGATCGAGCGCCGCCCCGGTCAATTTCGGGTTACAACGGCCGGTGAACATCTTTACCGCGAGTGCCTGGAGATCTACGGCAACATCGCGCGCATCCCTACCTTGATTCGGGATGTCGAGGACGAAGTCCTCGGCCGGATCCGCGTCAGCATGGCCAGCCATGTGGTTTGCCCCTTGTTCGATTTGGTGATGAGCGAGTTTCATGTTCAACACCCCGACGCCACGTTCCACGTCGCCATCACCACCAGCGGCGACGTAGTGCAGCAGGTGCTGGAAAAACCGCCAGCTTCGGCATCTGTCTGGTGAACCAACCCCATCCGAAGCTGACTTACCAGCAGATGTACCGGGAGTATTTTGGGTTTTTCTGTGGCCCCACCCATCCGTTGTTCGGCCGGGAAAACCTCACAATGGAAGACCTGCGGGACGAATCTCTGGTTTCGTTCGATACCGACCAATTGTCCGGGCAACTACGGCCCGTCGCCTTGCTGCGCGTCCAGCAAAACGTCGGCCGGCGGATCACGGCCATCTCCCCGCACCTGGAAGAAGTGCGGCGCATCATTGTCAACGGGCTCGGCATCGGCCCCTTGCCCATTCACGTCGTGCAAAGGGACGTCAAAGACGGCATTCTCTGGCGCCTGCCGCCCTACGACGATCCGCCGGCCATCGACATCTACCTGGTGTGGAACCCGCGTACGCCCTTGAACCGGGCGGAAACCGAGTTCCTCGCCGCCCTGCGTCAGCGCATCGATGAAACGCCGGAGGAAGAGCGCAATTTTTCACCGAACCCGAATCCGTTGCAACGATAGGCTTTATTCACCCCGGCTCACGCCGATGCCTGATTACCGGAATATGCAAACGCTACCTGTTTCACTCCAGCCTTTTCGCCGCCTTCCGATCATCAGCCGCGAGCTGGCGCAGGACGTACTGCAGGATACCGCCGTGGCTATAGTATTCCCACTCCTTCGGCGTATCGATCCGGACCCGCGCTTTGAATGTACGCTCGCCGTTCCCGCCGTGGGCGACGACCGTCACCTCGTTCACTCCGGTATCCAGGCCCTCGATGTCGAATTCCTCTTCCCCGCTCAAGGCAGTGCGGTCGGTGCCGTCCTCGAATTGCAGCGGCAGCACGCCCATCCCGATCAGGTTGGAGCGGTGAATGCGCTCATAGGATTCGGCGATTACCGCTCGCACGCCCAGTAAGCGTGTGCCTTTTGCGGCCCAGTCGCGCGACGAACCGGTTCCATACTCCTTGCCGGCAATCACGATCAACGGCACATCATCGTTCTGGTACTGCATTGCCGCTTCGTAGATCGTTGTCTGTTTTCCGCCGGGTATTAGCCGCGTCCAACCGCCCTCCGTTCCCGGCGCCATCTCGTTGCGCAGGCGAATGTTGGCAAAAGTACCACGCATCATGACTTCGTGGTTGCCGCGCCGTGAACCGTAGGAATTGAACCGACTCTGCGATATGCCGTGACCCAGCAGGTATTTTCCCGCGGGCGAGTCCGGGGCAATGGATCCGGCCGGCGAAATGTGATCGGTCGTAATGGAGTCACCGACCTTGACCAGCACCCGGGCACCCTTGATCTCCCGAAGCGCCTCGGGTTGACGCGGCATGCCCTCGAAGAAAGGCGGCTTGCGGATATAGGTCGAGTCTTCGTCCCAGTCGAACAAGGTCCCTTCGGGGGTTGCGATTTTGTTCCAGCGGGTATCCCCCTTGAAAACATCCGCGTATTTGGACTGGAACATTTTACGATTAATCGTACCTTCAATCACTTCGTCGATGTCCTGCTTGGAGGGCCAGATATCCTTCATATACACATCATTGCCATCCGCATCCCGGGCAATAGGATCGTTATACGGATCGATATTCATCGTTCCGGCCAAGGCGTACGCCACAACCAATGGCGGCGAGGCCAGGAAATTCATTCTCACGTCCTGATGGATGCGACCCTCGAAATTCCGGTTGCCCGACAACACGGAACAGGCTATTAAATCCGCGTCATGGATGGCACCGCTGATCTCCTCCCGCAAGGGGCCGGAATTGCCTATGCAGGTGGTACAGCCGTAACCGACGACGTCAAACCCCAGGTCTTCGAGTGGCGCCAGCAGATTCGAGTCCTCCAGGTACTGTGTGACGACCTGTGAACCGGGCGCCAAGGACGTTTTCACCCACGGCTTGACCTTGATACCTTTATCCTTGGCGTTTTTTGCAAGCAAGCCCGCCCCCACAATCACCGCGGGATTCGATGTGTTGGTACAGCTTGTAATCGCCGCGATAACGATGTCACCATCCGAAAGCGTGAATGTCTCGTCGTCCATGGTGACCTCGCAAGCGCCGTTGTGGCGTGCGGCGTGGCTATCGATAGCGGTAGCCCCGCCTTCGTCCTCGAACCGGGATTTGTCCCCTTGCTTGCGCTCAGATCTGTTGCCGCGCCGCGCCTGCATGGCTCGCAAATGGCGGGTAATGACCTGCCTGGAATCGCTCAGGCCGATTCGATCCTGGGGCCGTTTGGGACCCGCTAGGGATGGCTCCACGCTGCCCAGATCGAGCTCCAGGACATCCGTATACACCGCTTCCACCGCGCCCGTGTCACGAAACATCCCCTGCTTGCGGGCGTAAGCTTCCACCAGAGCGATTTGTTCATCGCCGCGGCCGGTCAGATTAAGATAATCCAGCGTAGCCCGATCGACGGGGAAAATGCCGACCGTAGCGCCGTATTCGGGACACATGTTCGAAATAGTCGCCTGGTCCGCAATAGTCAGGTGGTCCAGCCCGTCACCGAAGAATTCCACGAAATTACCTACAACTCCCTGTTCGCGCAGCATTTGCACGACCGTCAAAACCAGATCCGTCGCCGTGGCGCCTTCGGCGAGTTCTCCCACCAGCCTGAAACCCGTGACCCGCGGTATCAGCATCGGAATCGCTTGCCCCAGCATCGCGGCCTCCGCCTCGATGCCGCCGACGCCCCAACCGAGAACACCGACGCCATTGATCATGGTGGTGTGGGAATCGGTGCCTACCAGCGTGTCGGGATACGCCCGCGTCACGCCGCCGTTTGGTTGGCGGTAAACCACCTGGGCCAGATATTCGAGGTTCACCTGGTGGACGATTCCGGTCTCGGGCGGTACCACGCTGAAGTTCTTGAAGGCTTCCTGTCCCCATCTAAGAAACTGGTACCGTTCCTTGTTGCGTTTGTACTCCAGCGCTGAATTCAGGTCCAGGGCATCGTGTCTGCCATAGTGATCGACCATCACCGAGTGATCGATCACCAGGTCCGCCCGGGACAGGGGATTGATCAGGTCCGGGTCGGCACCGAGTTCTCGCATCGCTTCGCGCATGGTAGCTAGGTCCACCACGGCCGGCACACCGGTGAAATCCTGCAGCAGCACCCGCGCCGGCGTGAAGGCGATCTCCTTGCTGGGCTGTGCCTTGGGATCCCAATTGGCAAGGGCTTCGATGTCCTCGCGCGTTACGCTCTCCCCATCTTCGTGCCGTAGTAGATTTTCCAGCAGAATCTTCAGGGAATACGGCATTGTATCCAGGTTGTAGCGATCGGACAGGGCGTTCAGGGCATGGATCTCGTAGGATTTACCACCGACTTCCAGGTGGGTACGCGCATCGAAGCTGTTCATAGGGTATTGGGTCTCCGCTCGAAAAGTGATTCGCACCGAAATCGTGCCGAGCCGGTATTTTATCAAACCGATCGAAGGAGTTCAGGTCCGGCTTCCGGATGCGATGTCGCAGTCTCAATAATTGGCAGGACCCGCACGGGCTCACTTTGCGTTGTCTGGACCAAAATGAGCCACTATCCTGCCGAACCCTGGTCCGCAACCATGCGGTTGACATGCAACGGGGCGATGCGGCGGGTCGATCTGTCAAGGTTGAAGCCTGTATACTTCGTACCCCTTGGCACAATGACGCACCCGTTCAGCGGGATCGGAAAGGCCCATCGCCAAGGGGTACTTAGTACCCTTGGGCATAAATACACACACGTTCAGCGGGATCGGAAAAGCCGATCGCCAAGGCACGCGAGCGCAGGACTGGCCCGGTCAATTCAAGCGAGCGTAACGCCGGCGAGG
>JAANXG010000115.1 GCA_018263405.1 Gammaproteobacteria bacterium | reverse complement strand
AAAGCACGGAGGCTTTCGCCAGAGCGTACAGGGAGGTATCTACAGCGTCCCTGAAAGACAACCCTACCCCCACATGATCGCCGACATTGCACGGACTTTTTGAGAAATTACGATTACAGGACGTAAACGAAGATAAACAACCCCACCCAGACCGTATCCACAAAGTGCCAATACCAAGCCGCCGCTTCGAATGCGAAGTGATTATCCGGAGAGAAATGGCCGCGAATACAGCGGATCGTCACCACGGTCAGGATGATCGCACCAATGGTGACATGCGCGCCATGGAACCCGGTCAGCATGAAGAAAGTGGCGCCATAAACGCCCGTGCCCAAGGTCAGACCCAGGTGTCGATAGGCTTCCACGTACTCCGACATCTGCAGCCCCAAGAACAGAAACCCCAGTACCACGGTCACGGCCAGCCAGCCGATCAATGCGACGCGCTTATTGGCCTTGAGGGCGTGATGAGCAATGGTGACGGTTACGCTGGATGACAACAGAATCAGCGTGTTCCAGAACGGCACGTGCCAAGGATCGATAATCGAAAACTGATTCGGACCGGCTGCTTTTTGAATGCCAATCATCGCCTCGCCTTCGGGCCCGGCGGTCGGCCAACCGCCTTCATACCCGGGCCATAGAAAATCCGTCTCCGCAAGCCACGGTACGGCAAGTTGACGGGCGTAAAACAAGGCGCCGAAAAACGCACCGAAAAACATCACCTCGGAAAATATGAACCACATCATGCCCATCCGAAAAGACATGCCAACGTGATTGTTGTACAGACCGCCCTCGGATTCCGCCGCCACCTTGCCGAACCATAGGAACATCATGAGTACGACGATGGCGGCCCCGAGAGCCATAAGCACCGGCCCGATGCTGCCTTCATGCAATACCAGCACGAACCCAGACAACAACGTAAACAAACCGATTGAGCCAATAATGGGATAGGGGCTGGGATCGGGCAGGTAGTATCCACCGTTCGAGGTGCTCATATATCGTTTCCCCTCTACAAGTATTAGGGCACCTCTATTAATTGTGGGCGAGAAAGGTTGAGAGACAAAATATTCAAGATCAAGGCGAAATTCGCACGTAATCGCGAGCTATTGCGAAGGATTTCAACGCGGATATTGGATATTTTGGACTCAAGATTTCCGGTCATCGATTAATAGAGGTGCCCATTAATTCATCTTAAAATACGGGTCGCGGTCAATGTGGAGCGCGCTACGCACGATCCGCCCGGACCATGACCCGGTCGCCTGCCGCATGTCGCATTCGATGCTTGTTGGTCATCGCTTCGTTTCAACTCACGGTCACAAACCAGCCCAGGACAAAGAACCCCAGCACCAGGACACCCAACAATAAAGCGAGTATTTTGTTGGCACTGGAACGACTGCGGCCCGGCACAAGTTACTTCACAAGCGGCGGCGTTTCGAAAGTATGGTACGGTGGCGGAGATGGAATCGTCCACTCCAGGCCCTCCGGGTTGTCCCACACTTCATTGCCGGCCTTTTTGCCGCCCTTCACCGTCTTCCAGACGATGTAGACCAATAACAGTTGCGACAGTCCAAGCCCGAACGACCCGATCGACGAGACCTGATTGAACTCGGTGAACTGGAGGGCATAATCCGGAATCCGGCGCGGCATGCCCGCCAGCCCGAGGAAATGCTGCGGAAAGAACGTAATATTGAAAAAGATCGCCGTCAGCCAGAAGTGCCATTTCCCCAGGGTCTCGTTGTACATATGCCCGGTCCACTTGGGCAGCCAGTAGTACACGCCGCCCATCATACCCATTACCGATCCGGCAAATAACGTGTAGTGGAAATGGGCGACGACGAAATAGGTGTCGTGGTACTGAAAGTCCGCCGGAGTAATACTAGTCATAATGCCGGTAAGACCGCCCATCGTAAATAGAGTCACAACCCCGATCGCGAACAGCATTGGGGTTTCAAAGGTCATCGAACCCCGCCACATAGTGGCCAGCCAGTTGAAAATCTTCACGCCCGTGGGGACTGCTATCAGCATAGTCGCATACATGAAATAGAGCTCGCCCACCAGCGGCATACCTACCGTGAACATGTGATGTGCCCAGACGATAAACGACAGGAATCCGATAGCCGCGACCGCCAACACCATGGACGTGTACCCGAATAAGGGTTTACGCGCGAACGTCGGGATGATTGCCGAAATGATACCGAAGGACGGCAGCACCATGATGTACACCTCGGGATGTCCGAAGAACCAGAAAATATGCTGGAACAAGACCGGGTCGCCGCCGCCCGCGGGATCGAAAAACGCGGTACCGAAATGACGATCCATCAGCAGCATGGTGACCGCGCCCGCGAACACCGGTATCACCGCAATCAGCAAAAACGCTGTAACCAACCAAGTCCAGACGAACAAGGGCATCTTCGTGAGGTTCATGCCCGGCGCCCGCATATTAAATATGGTTACTATGATATTGATGGCGCCCAGTACCGAGGAAATACCCAGCATGTGGACGGCAAAGATAGTCATATCCATACCCATGCCGCCCTGAATGCTCAAGGGCGCATACATCGTCCAACCCGCGGCCGGCGCTCCGCCGACGGTTAGAAAACTCAGCATCAATAACGTCGCCGCGAACGGCAGAATCCAAAAACTCCAGTTATTCAGCCGCGGCAGGGCCATATCCGGAGCCCCGATCATCATTGGAATCAACCAGTTGGCAAACCCCACCATTCCGGGCATCACGGCGCCGAACACCATGACCAAAGCGTGCACCGTGGTCATCTGATTGAAAAGATGCGGGTTGACGAGCTGCAAGCCGGGCTGAAACAACTCGGCGCGAACTACCATAATCATCGCCCCGCCGACCATAAACATGATTAAGGAAAAGACAAGGTACAAAGTACCAATGTCTTTATGATTGGTCGTCGTAATCCAGCGCATTATCCCGGTGGGATGATCGTGATGGTGCTCGTCGTGTGTTGTGGCAATCGCCATAGTTACATCTCCGGATAAATCGACCCTTGTCTCATAGCGTTGAATTCAAGCGGCTCCGCGACGGCACCACTTTCGCTTGCCGCACCACGCCGGTGTCTCATCTTTTATCAACCCCGCCCGGCGGCCGCGATCGAGGTCGCCAATTCGACGCGGACCGGGTCGGGACCCCCGGATTCGACGTCCTGCCGGGCGGCGCTCTGCTTGGAGGCGATCCACGCATCGAATGCCTCCTGGCTGACGGCCTTGACCACTATGGGCATGAATCCGTGGTCCTTGCCGCAGAGCTCGGCGCACTGGCCGCGGTAAGTCCCCTCCTTCTCGATCAGGGCCCAGGTCTCGTTCACGTAACCCGGAATCGCGTCTTTTTTCACGCCCAGCTCGGGCATCCACCACGCGTGAATCACGTCCGCGGCAGTGACCATAAAACGTATTTTCTTATCCACCGGCAGCACCAGCGGCTCGTCGACTTCCAGCAGGTAATGCGGGTTTTTCGTTTCCTGATTGTTAATCTGCGCACTGGGAGTCGCCAGCCGGCTGTAATAACTCACATCGTGGTCGAGGTACTCGTACTCCCACAGCCATTGGTAACCCGTGATCTTGACGGACATATCGGCCTGTTCCGTGTTTTCCATGTCGATGAGGGTCGCCGTGGAGGGAATCGCCATGCCCACAAGAATAATGGCGGGGATGGCGGACCACACGAACTCCACGGCCGTGTTATGGGAGAATTGCGCGGGTTGCGCCCCCCTGCTTTTTCGATGGGCGAAAATCGAATAAAACATCACGGCGAACACGCCTGCGAAGATCACCACGCAGATGATCAAAATCGCGTTATGGAGGCTCGCGATATTGGAGCCCACGGGAGAGACCGGAGGGGGCAGATTCAACGCCCATCCCGCGGTTGCCGCGCGCATCGACAATAAACCCACCGACGCCAGCGACAGGCCGGCGAAAAGGACGGACTTGATTCGGGACATACGGTTATGCCTCACTCGCTTCGTTTAAATTCGTATCCCGCCCGCTTCGAATCGCCTCGGCCAAACACGCGGCAAAAACTCAACGCAATCGTCGGCGAGAGCGCTGCAAAGCAAATGACGAAAACCATCCAATGACGCGCGCACATCGAGCGGAACGATCGCTTTGAAAATAACCTCTGGCGGTGGCCGGACGTAAGTTCTCAATAACCCCGTGCAAGAATGTGGGGGTAGGGTTATCTTTCAGGGCTGTCGAAAGCACGGAGGCTTTCGCCAGAGCGTACAAGGATGTATTTACAGCGTCCCTGACAGATAACCCTACCCCCACATGGTCGCCAACATTGCACGGACTTTTTGAGAAATTACGGATCGACCGCGTGACAGGCTGATCACAGCCCAATTTCGCGCGGAAATCTCGGGAACGGGAAGCTAGCACAACCCGGTACCGCCATCAAGCAAGCCGCAACTCGTTCCGTACTTATATTTCAGATTCGCTCGAAAAAACACGCCGAGACAAATTCCGGCCGATATACTCCAAGGTCGATGTCACGGTGGAGCTTTCGATTCTCGGAACGACTCCGATCAAGGGCGCTTGCATGCGCTTTTCCAGCGTGTCGATACATGGCTCCAACCCGAACTCATCGGGCTCCGCGCAGTTGGCCACCCAGCCGAGCAGGCGGGCGCCACTCGTATGAATCGCCTGCTCGGTGAGCAGAGCATGATTCAGGCAACCAAGCCGCATCCCCACCACCAAGATTACCGGCAGGTCCAATGCCAACACCAAATCCGCCACCGTGGCGTGCGGGGACAAGGGGACATACCAGCCTCCAACACCTTCCACAACGATCCTTGCCGCCCGACCGGTAAGCGTATCGAAGCAGGCTCGTACCCGCCCCGGATCGATTTCGACCCCCGCCTCCGCCGCGGCAAGGTGCGGGGACACGGGCGCCGCCAGCGCGTAGGGATTCACCAGATCGTACGGCGCCTTGACGTTGGACGCGGACATCAATGCGAGAGCGTCGGCGTTTTTAAGTCCATCGTCTGTCCGCTCGCAGCCGGAGGCAACCGGTTTCATCACTGCCACCAACTCTCCGCCTTGTACCAGGGCGGCCACGATCAAGCGGGCAATTACCGTCTTGCCGATCCCCGTATCGGTACCGGTGATAAACACGGCGCGGGTCATCGGCGGCGTTCGATTTGCGATAAGGGCACGGACACGGCGCCGTCGGATTCCCTGCATGGACGGAACTCGCCGGCCCAAGCATGGCCGTAGACGATTTCGTATGTGGTTTCGATTAACCCGTCCTCGTTCCGCCGGCCCGCGTAGGCTTTGCCCAGGTCGTGAAGTTTGCGCCGAGGCATCAAACCGCGAGCCCGTCCGCCGGCGGCATTGTTCGCTCCAATCGCTTTCAAATCCCGTAGACACGACATTACGCTTCGGTGCGTGACCGTGACGCGATCCACATCCACCACGGGCAGCTCGAAACCGGCGTTCAGCAAGGCGTCCCCCGTGTGATGCATGTCGAGGAACTCGTGCACATGCGGCTTTGAATCCACTTCCGCCCAGGCCTCGCGCAACTCCTTCAATGTATCGGGACCGAAGGTGCCGAACATCAACACGCCTTCGGTGCGCAGCACCCGGTGCATCTCGGCAAACGCCGTCCCGGGGTCGCACCACTGCAGGACAGCATTGCAGAAGACCAGATCGACGGATCGGTCGGGCAAGGGCAGCCGCTCGATATCACCGCAGACCCATTCAACATTTCGCCGAGACCGCCCGGCCCGGGGGCGCGCCTGGTCCAGCATGCCGGCCGCAATGTCGCTGCCGAGGTATTGAGAGCGCGGGAACCGCCGCATCAAGGATAACCGGGCATAACCGGTGCCGCAGCCAACATCCAATATCCGTCCCGGTTCGATTTTTATCGTCCCCAGCCGATCGATCAGTTCGTCGACCATTCGACGCTGTACCACGGCGGCTTCGTCGTAGCTGCCGGCGGCACGTTCGAACGCACGGCGAACCTGGCGCCTGTCGAGCTCGTTTATGTCCATCCGCACGCCGCCCGGACGAACAACTCGGGCCGGGTTATAAACGGTGCGTGGCCGGTATCGAATTGCCACAAGTCACCGCTTGGCACGCGATCGGCCACGTAGGCGCCCGCCGCCAAAGGGGTGATACGATCCTCGGCGCCGTGAATCACGCGTACCGGAACGTCCAGTCTCGACAACTCGAACCGCAAATCCACCTGCTCCAGGACCCGAAGGCCGGCCTCCAGCGCCGCGATTCGGGTATCGCTGCCCACGATGCAGGTTGACAGTACCCGCGCCAGCCGGCGCGCATCGTCGGAGGCGCCCGCTTGCAGTAAAACGAATCGCTGTAAAACCTTACGATCATCCGTTCTAATTCCGTCAAGAATTTGACGCATCACGCAGCGCTCGGCACCGGCATCCCAGCCCTCGTCTCGGGTGAATTTCGGCGTCGCCGACACCAGTATCGCGGCCTGGATGGTACCAGCCGCGTGCAACACGGCATTCATGACGATCATGGCCCCCAGCGACCAGCCGATCCATATCGCCCCGGCGGGAACGGCGGCCAAACATTCGTCGCTCCATTGGTCGAGAATCTCCCCGGCGCCCATGGTTTTATAACGCTCGGCTTTCCGGGCGTGCACTCCCCCGTAACCCGGCAGACTAAGGTTGTGAACTCGATAGGTGCCCGCAAGTCCGGGCATCACCGGCTCCCAGACCCGCCGGGTCATGGCCCAGCCATGCAGCAACACGAGGTCTTGTCCCATCGGTGGCTAAGGGCTCGCGGCGCCCATCGCCTCCAGCAAGCGATCGACATCCGCTTCCGTGTGCTCGGCGGACAGTGCGACACGCAATCGGGCCGTACCGTCGGGCACCGTCGGTGGCCTGATCGCCACCACCAGAATCCCCGACTCCATCAATAAGCGACTCGTTTTCAGGGCACGGCCCGACTCACCCACAATCACCGGCTGGATCGGCGTTTCGGATTCGATCAACTGTAAACCCAGATCCTTCGCGCCGCTCCGGAAGCGGCCAATTAGAGCGCGGAGCTTGTCGCGACGCCAATCCTCCCGGCCGGCAATTTCCAACGCCGTTCTCGTGGCCTCGGCGATTGCAGGTGGCATGGCGGTGGAATACATATAGGTACGCGCCCTCTGGATCAGCGAATCGATCAACACGGCGTTCCCGGCGACGAACGCGCCGAAAGTGCCCAATGCCTTGCCCAGCGTACCCATCATCAGGGTACGGCCTTTCGGCACTGTACCGAACCGCGCGAGCGTTCCCCGGCCGTTCGGACCCAGCACACCGAACCCGTGTGCATCGTCGAACACCGCCAACGCTTCGTGCTCGTCAGCGACCTCCATGAGCGCGTCGAGCGGCACGATGTCGCCATCCATGCTGAAAACCGCGTCACTCATGAGCAGCGTCCGCCCGCTGTCTCTTTCGTTCAGGATACGGCGCGCGTGGCGGACATCCGTATGGGCGTAGCGGCGAAAATCCGCGCGCGCCAGTAAACCTGCATCGACGAGCGAAGCATGATTGAGTTTGTCTTCGAGTACGAGATCGCCCCGCCCCGCGAACACCTGGGCCAAGGCTAGGTTAGCCATATAGCCCGTCGAAAACGTCAGCGCGCGTTCGGCGCCGACAAACTCGGACAACGCCTCCTCCAGCGCGGCGTGGGCGGTGCGATGACCGTTGACCAAGTGCGACGCGCCGGCACCCACACCGAACCGCGCCGCGCCGCGCTGCATGGCCCGGACGACGCGCGGATGGTCGGCGAGCCCGAGGTAGTCATTGCTGCAAAAATTCAGCAGCTCGCGCCCTTCGTAACCGAGGCGACTCGACTGGGGCCCGTCGAAGGTCAACCGGGTTCGAAACAAACAGCGCTCCTGCAGAGCGTCGAGTTCCCGTTGGTAGTGGTCCAGCGGCTCGTTCAAAAATCTCAATCCGCGGCGGTTTGCCCGTCGCCGTCCGCCGCGATCCCCAAACGGGCGAACAACTCCCGGTCATGGTCTACCGTGGCGTTGCCGGTAGTCAGCAGCTTGTCGCCATAAAAAACCGAGTTGGCTCCCGCCAGAAAACACAACGCCTGCAGTTCGTCATTCATGTTTTCCCGGCCTGCGGAGAGGCGTACGTAGGATCCCGGCATGGCGATCCGCGCCACGGCGATCGTGCGCACGAATTCGAAGGGATCGATCTCGGGTCGGCCGTACAAGGGAGTCCCGGGCACCTGGACAAGCATATTGATAGGCACGCTTTCCGGAGGTTTGGGCAGACCGGCAAGGCTTGCGATCAACCCCGCGCGGTCGAGGCGGCTCTCGCCCATACCCACGATACCACCGCAGCAGACATTGATCCCCGCGTCGCGTACATGGTCCAGCGTATCGAGTCGATCCTGGTACGTGCGGGTCGTAACGATCTCGCCATAGAATTCTTCCGAGGTATCCAGGTTGTGGTTATAGTAATCCAGCCCCGCGCCGGCCAGGGTGCCGGCCTGTTCGGCGGTCAACATGCCCAGCGTCGCGCAGGTTTCCAGCCCCAGCGCCTTGACCCGGGCCACGGCTTCGGACACTTCCATAAGGTCGCGGTCCTTGGGGTTGCGCCAGGCGGCTCCCATGCAGAAGCGGGTGGCTCCGTTTTCCCGGGCAATTTTGGCCGCCTCCACGATCTCCCCGGCGGGCATAAGCGTTTCCGTCTCCAACTCCGTCCGGTAGCGGGCGCTCTGCGGGCAGTAGGCACAGTCCTCCGGGCACGCTCCGGTTTTGATATTCAACAAGGTGCTCAACTGAACGCGGTTCGGATCGAAAAAGCGGCGATGGGTGGACTGGGCCTGGAACAGCAGGTCGCCGAACGGCAGTTCGAACAATTCCATCACCTTTTCGGCTGTCCACTCACAGCCGGCTGGGGTATGCTTATCCTCGTCAGTGACAGGCGAAATATGGGCCATAGGAAATAGGGATTGTTGGTATGGGTTGTCAACGCAAAAGGATGCCATGGTTTGACAGGTGTGTAAATTCTAGGCAGAAAATCCGTCGAGGGGCGGTCCAACGGATCATTGACCTGCTGTTGCCGGACCACTGCCGGTGCTGCGGGGTTCCATGCGACGAAGGTGGATACTGCCTGGATTGCGCGGCCGGCTTGCCCCGCCACGAGCAACAGTGCCGCCTCTGCGGCGTACCGTTCACCGGCGGCGGCGTTTGCGGCCGATGCCGGCAAGATCCGCCGCCCATTTTCCAGACCATCGCGCCATTCCTATACGCACCGCCGGTCAGCGACGATATTCGCACGCTCAAGTATCACCGCAAGCTTGCCTGTGGGCGCGATCTGGGCTACCTGCTTACCCGGGAGCTGGAAAACAGGGCACCCGGTCTACCCGACGCCCTGGTCCCGGTTCCGCTCCACTGGAAACGGCGATTTCGGCGCGGCTTCAACCAATCCGTGGAGATCGCGCGGCCGATTTCACTAAAACTCGGTATCCCGATTGATCTAAGCTTGGTCGAGCGGCGCGTTGACACCACACCCCAGGTAGGGTTGATGCCGAGGCAGCGCCGTCGGAATATGCGCCGCGCTTTTGCCGCGACGCACGTTCGGATGCCCGGCAGCGTCGCGATTGTGGACGACGTCATTACCAGCGGCTCCACGGTCCGCGAAGTGGCGCGCTGTCTACGCAGCGCCGGCGTGGAGCATGTCACGGTATGGGCAATCACCAAGGTTTAGGGCTCGCGCAAAAATAACTTCACAGAATTCAATGTTCCTTACGACGCACCCGGCATGAATCCGTTCAAACTCATCAACGAGCCCGGCAACCGCCTGCCCGCACTCGTCATACTCCTGTTGATCGTCTTATTGCCGGGATATGCCTGGCACACGGACACATCCGGTTTTTTGACGGACGACGGCATGTACTTGATGCTGGCGGACTTTTTTTCGCCTTACCGCGAAGGCAACGTTTTGGTCGAACACTTCATTGCGAGTCGCTCTCGCTTTCCGCCCGCTTTCCCGGTACTGATCGGATTGCTCGGCGGCGGCTCACGGAGTATGCCGGTTGCCCACCTTGTGACCGCAGCGTGCTTCGTCCTCTCGTCCCTTGCGTTTTTCGTCTGGGCGCGTACGACGCTGCACGCCGCCCATCTCGCCGCGGCGAGCCTGCTTTCCTATGTACTGCTGCCGGAGTCGCTGTTTTTCGTGCTCGAGATCCGGTCCGAGTTTTTATACCTCGCTCTGGTATTCACCGCGTTTGTGCTTCTACACCGGGCATCGGAGTCGGAGCAACGCCGGCGAGAAGTACTGCTTGCGGCGGCCTTCGTTATCAGCCTTTGCATACTGACCCGGACTATCGGCGTGGCCTTGTTTGGAGCATTTGTCCTCTATCTGTATGGCAATAGAATCAATAACAAGTCCCTGTACATCTCCGTTGTTGCCTGCTTGCCGATCGCATGGTTGGCAATCAAGGAAATCAGCGGCTATTCGGGCAACTACACCGAGGATCTTTACCGATATCTGGAACCGCAAGGTATCGCGCGGCTGCTGACGAACGACATCCCCCGCAACGCACTCTTGATGTTACAGGCATGGCCAAAGCAGCTCGCGATAACCCCCGGCTCGCCCTGGATAGTTCAAACTCTGTCATTTGCGCTGCTTGCACTGGGTGTGGTGGGCGCGATCGAACGAACGGCGCGCAAATGCGTCGACGCCCATTACCTGATCGTTTACCTCCTGCTTGTTATTGTATGGCCGCATCCATTCCATATACCACGCTTGATCTATCCGCTGATTCCATTGATGCTGGTTTACGGATTTATCGGAGCCCGTATTGTTCTCTCGGTAGCATCGAAACGACTGACTTCATGGGCGCATATTGTGATCGTTTTCGCAATTCTTGTGCTGATATACCCCAAAGCACTGTCTATTATCGAAAGATACGTTGCACCGCTTCCCGGGCATATTCCCGAAGATTTCCGGCATACGCGTACCTGGCTGAACACTGCGGACATCGACGGCGCCCAGCGTAATGTCGAGACAAAGAAAACCGTGATTGAACTGCTAAAAAGAACACAAAACCACATGCGTATGCATGAATGCATGTATGCCGTGCACCCGGTATCGGCAATACTGTATGCCGACAGGCTCGCCATTATGGTGCCCCCGGACCCGTCCATGGAAAATTTAACGAGTTGCGAGTACTTGTTTGTAATGAATCTCGTGGGAGAGTTTAAAGCCAAATACCCGTTGGAGAGTGTCGACCGCAAGCGCTTGACACTGGTCGACATTGCCTATGACAGCCGGGGATTACAGCAGGCATATTTATTCAAGATAAAGCGGTAGAATCGGCGCGATTCGATAAAGCCAATCCATGCCTCAATCCAACCTCAACAGCGTATCCGTCACGGATCTTCAGGGCGGCCAATCCTATTGGCGGGCGCTTTATTATTTCAATTTGTACCGGCTTCTCGTTGCCACCGGCATCGTGACGCTGGCGATCTCCGACTCGGACATGGCCCCCCTCGGTCGCGACCAACCGACGTTGTTTCTGGCCGCCGGTTCCGGCTTGTTATTCGTTGCCGTGGTGAGCCTGATTACCATCACGGCAAGCCGGCCCCCGTTTCGTCTTCAGGCTTACCTCCAGTTTTCCCTCGATGCCGTTTTAATTACGGCTTTGTCGCATGCCAGCGGCGGTGTGGACAGCGGGCTAAACCTTCTGCTCATGGCTTCGGTGGCGGCCGGAGGGGTCGTGCTGTCCGGACGCATGAGCCTGTTTTTCGCTGCATTCGCGACACTGCTGGCATTGGCCCAGCAAACCCTCGACGTTCTGTTGTCACCCATCGCGGAACCGCACAACAGTTTTGTTCTAGTCGGGCTATTGGGTATCGGTTATTTCAGCACGGGAGGAATCGTTGCCTGGCTTGCCCGGCGATTCCACGTTGTGGAAGCCGCCATCCAGGTCCGGGAAGCCACCGCCGCACGGCTCGATCGCCTGAACGACGCCATCGTCTCCAAGTCGACCGTCGGCATAGTCGTGCTCGGCAAAGACCAGCACTGCAGGCTGGCAAACGATCAGGCCCGGTGGATGCTCGATTTGCCGGCGCAAACGGATCCCCTGCCCAAGGATTTCATCGAGCAATCGCTGACTGCGGCCGCGGGGAACGACACCTTTGGCTTGGACTACCGCTCCCCCGTAACCAGCATTCGGGTTCAAGGGGTTCGCGTCGACGAGCAGGAAGGCGAAATTGCATTGTTTCTCGAGGATCTTACCCAGACGGAAAGGGAAGCCAGAAATCTGAAACTCGCCGCACTGGGGCGGCTCACAGCGTCCCTTGCCCACGAGATACTCAATCCCCTGGAGGCCATCAGCCATGCAGGGGAGCTACTGGCCGAATCCGGGGACTTGACCGGGCAAAACAAGAAGCTCACGCAGATTATCGAAAACCATACCAATCGAATTAACACGATCGTCAAGTCCGTCTTGCAGCTCGGTAAACCCGGCTCCGTACACCGTGTCGACCTCGAAGTCAGACCCTGGTTGGAAGACTTTTGCTCACGCTTTAATGCCGGCCCCGGGATGGACAATGCCCTTGCCGTCGACGCCGGCGACATCGGCGTCAGGGTCGACCCGGACCAGCTTAACCAGATCCTGACAAACCTTTGCGACAACGCGCTGAGGCATACCCAAGACCCGCCCGCACGACCCTCGATCACTTTGCGATGCTTCGCGGAACCGCGAACCGGAGCCGTTTGCCTGGATGTATTCGACCGCGGTCAGGGCGTGCCCGCGGACATCCGGGACAAAATCTTCGAACCGTTTTTCACCAGCAGCCATTATGGTATGGGACTGGGTCTTTTCCTGGCACGCGAACTTGCGGAGAACAACGAGGGGGAGCTGGATTATGTAGTCGAAGGCAACGCCGGGCACTTCAGATTAAGGCTGGAGAAAGCCGCGCCTCCGGAATCGGAATCGAACCCGCGAATGAGTCATGGCTGATCGCCAACGAGTCCTCATCGTCGATGACGAACCCGACATCCGGGAACTGCTGACCCTCAGCTTATCCCGGATGGATCTGGACAGCGATGCGGCCGGCACGTTGAACGAAGCCCGCGAGCACATCGAACGGAGATCGTTCGATCTGTGCTTGACCGACATGCGGCTGCCCGACGGGGATGGAATCGACCTCGTACGCTACGTTCAGAAAATCCGCCCGGAGATGCCCGTGGCCGTCATCACGGCCTTCGGCAACGTCGAAACGGCGGTGGAAGCCCTGAAGGCAGGCGCCTACGATTTCGTTTCCAAACCCTTGAAGCTTGAAGAGCTCAGAAACCTGGTCTCCTCGGCGCTGAAGCTCGCTACGGGACGGAAGGACCGGCACAGCCGCGACGCGTTGTTGGGGGATTCCGAGCCCATGCGGCGAATACGCACCATGATCGACAAGCTCGCCCGTTCCCAGGCGCCCGTCTATATCCGGGGAGAGTCCGGTACCGGCAAGGAACTGGCGGCCCGCACGATCCACGACAAAAGCGCGCGGGCGGACGGTCCCTTCGTGCCCATCAATTGCGGCGCCGTGCCGCCGGAATTGATGGAAAGCGAGTTCTTCGGCCATGCGAAAGGCAGTTTTACGGGCGCCACCGCCGACAAGGCGGGGCTGTTTCAAGCCGCGGACGGCGGCACGCTGTTCCTCGACGAGATCGTTGACCTCCCCCTTGCCATGCAGGTCAAGCTGCTGCGCGCGATCCAGGAAAAATCCGTCCGCCCGGTGGGTGCGCAGCGGGAGATTCCCGTCAACGTACGGATTCTGAGCGCCGCGCGGCAGTCGCTGTTGACCGAGACCGAGGCGGGCAGATTCCGGCAGGACCTGTATTACCGGATCCACGTCATCGAACTGTTCATCCCGCCGCTCGGACAGCGCCCCGAGGACCTGCCGCCGCTGATCGAGCATCTACTGGGCCAACTCCGTGGCAGGCTGGGCCACCCGCTCGCCGTGGAAGAGGAGGTGTACAGGCGCCTGGAAGACTATCCCTTCCCCGGCAATGTGCGGGAACTCGAAAATATTCTCGAACGCGCGGCGGCCCTCAGCGAAACGAGCACGATCAGCGTACAGGATCTCGATCTTGCGTCGCGGGGAGACGATGCCCCCGCGGCCCGCGCGGGCGCGTACCTACCGGGCGAGGAGCCATTGTCCGATTATCTGGAGCGCACGGAGAAACAAGCGCTGGTCGAAGCCCTGGAGCGCGCGGGCCATAACAAAACCGCCGCCGCCAAACTCCTGCGCCTGTCTTTCCGCTCGTTTCGGTACAAATTGGATAAATACGGCATCAACCGCTGACAAAATTTGTCAGTCTTGCCGGGTTTCGACACGAGTTTCGCCGGAAGCACATTCCCTATCATTAAAGTAACTTCTATACTATACTGTGCAACTCCATGATATCTTTTGCTTTTATGATTTCGATGTCAAATTGGCATGCATTATGCTGCTAGATAGGTAGGCTCAACAATAACCCAAGGATATCTTGCAAGACTCGGCGTGGCCGGGCACGGCAACCATGCCCACCCACCGTAACGAATTCAACCCAACTTGAGGAGCAACTCATGAAACAACAAGGCTTCACTTTAATCGAGCTGATGATCGTGGTTGCGATCATCGGCATCCTGGCCGCGATCGCCATCCCGGCCTACCAGGATTACACGGTCAGGACGAAAGTATCCGAGGGACTGAATTTGTCCTCCGCGGCCAAGCTGGGCGTGGCGGAATACTACCAGTCCGTCGGCTCAATGCCGACGGATAACGCCACCGCCGGTATCGCTACGTCCACAAGTATTACCGGTAACAATGTTGCGTCGGTCGATATCGCAAATGGAGTCATCACCGTGACCTATACCGCGGACACCAATATCCAGGACAGCACCATGGTTCTCACACCTACGACCAACGTCGGTTCCATCAGTTGGACCTGCGATCAGGGTAACGTGTTAGACCGATACTTGCCTGCTGAGTGCAGATAGCGCCAAGACAAGCGTTACTTAAGTTACTTACGATAAAACCCCGGCTCCGACCGGGGTTTTATTTTTATGCGATACGGATCTTTCGTCCCTCATAGAGACATCCTGCTTGGGTTCGGTTTCTATCTTTGCCTGGGCGCCACGCTTGCCGTGTACTGGCCTGGCTTGTCCGGCTCGTTTCTGCTCGACGACTTTCCGAATATCGGGGCGCTCGGCGATTATCGCTATTTCGATACCGGCGACCGACTGATTGCTTTCGTTCTATCGGGGAGTGCTCTTCCGATCTGCCGCCCGCTATCGTTGCTTAGCTTCCTGCTCAATGACTTCGCCTGGCCGTCCGACCCCGAATCCTTCCTGTACACCAACATCCTGATCCATTTGCTCAATGGCTGCCTCGTCTTCTGGTTTATTTACCTGCTCACACAAAAAATCGGCCGGCTCACCCGCGTCCAGTCTTTGTTCGTGAGCTTGCTGGCCGCCACCGTTTGGCTGCTGCACCCGCTGAACGTTTCCACCGTCCTCTATGTCGTGCAGCGGATGACGGAATTGTCGAGCTTGTTCATGTTGACGGCACTGGTCTGTTATCTGCAGGGGCGCCACCGCCTGTCCCGCACCCCGGCCGCGGGGTACGTGCTGATGAGCGCCGGTATGGCGATCGGCCTCGGCCTGGGCGCGCTGAGCAAGGAAACGGCGGCGACTCTGCCGCTGTACGTGTTGGCGCTGGAGCACACGATCCTGCGATCCGGTCCCGGAAACGCCGGGAAGCGCCCCGCGCTGCCCTGGAACGTGGCGTTCGTCTACCTGCCCCTGGGCGCGGTGCTCGGGTGGCACCTGCTGCGCTTTGATTCGTATTCCAGGGCCTATGAATTGCGGCCCTTCGAAATTGGCGAACGACTGCTCACCGAACCCCGCATTCTGATCGACTATCTAGTAAACATCGTGGTGCCCAAGCGGGCCGGCACGGGGCTTTTCCATGACGATTTCGCGCTATCCAGCTCGCTGCTGGACCCGGTTGCCACCCTGTTGGCGGTCGTTTTTTTGGCCGCTGCCCTGATCGCCGCCGTTCGGTTCCGACACCAATGGCCCAGTGCGGCGTTCGCGGCACTTTGGTTCCTGGGCGGCCACGCCTTCGAAGCGGGGATCCTGCCGTTGGAGTTGTACTTCGAGCACCGCAATTACCTGCCGATGCTCGGGCCCGTCTTCGGGCTCGCGGTCTTTTTCGTATGGCTGGGGACGACGCGTTTACGGCCGCTGGGCACCGCGGCGGGGGCGCTGTTCGTGCTGCTGACCGCGGCCGCCGCCTGGCAGAACACGAGCTTGTGGGGCAACCCGGCCCTGCTTGGCGACGTCTGGGCCGCCGAGCACCCCGGCTCGCCCCGCGCCCAGCAGTTTTCGGCCCATCAATGGAGCATCCGGGGCCAAACCGAAAAAGCCCGGGAGCGCGTGGCCCGATTGCTGGAGCTCAAGCCCCGGGCCACCAGCGCGCACCTGATCCGGGTCCAGTTAAACTGCCTGCTTGAAGAGCCGGTTCGGCGCTCGGATATCGAACGGCTGCGCAAACACCTGGCCCGGGGAGACCGCGATACCGCCATCCCCGAAACGATACAGAAGATCCTCAACATCAAACGCGGCGGCGGCTGCCCCGGCCTCGGCTACGACGATATCGAAACCATGATTACAACATTGTTGGGCAACGATAACTTTGGCCGCGGGCGGCTGCGCAGAAATCTGTTCATCGTACAAGGCGAACTCGCAACCGCGCGCAGGAATTTCGATACGGCCGTACGTTCGCTGCATGCAGCGTTCGATATCGAATCCGAATTGTCCACCGCCTTGTTGTTGGTCAACGTTCTGGCATCCGGCGGGCTCTACGAGGAAGCGCTTGCGGTTTTAGAAGACCCGGGGATTGAAGCCTCTGGAATCCTCTACCCCAAGCTTCCATCCCGGGAAAAAACAATAAAAGAGCTCAAAGACCGCATCCGCAACGCGATCAAGTACAATCAAATACAATCGGAAAATGATTGAGTCCGACGGCATTGTGCCAACACATATTGCCCTGAATACTCGCACAAACAAACTGTCCTGACTTGTCGGCCAATGATCTGACATAATTGGCGATTGGTAATGACTAGATAATCGAGTGACATAGCTTCCGTAATCGGGAACAGCAAATGGCGGATGAAACACTTAGCATAATTCTTCCTTGCCTTAACGAGGCCGCGACCCTTCCCAATATCGTAAGAAAGATCGAGGCTTTGTATCCCAGTGCGGAGCTGATCGTGGTGGACGACGGATCTTCCCCGCCCGTGCAGCCGGTCGGAAGCGCAACGATCGTTAGACACCCAGAAACCATTGGCAATGGCGCGGCCATAAAGACGGGAAAGATCGGAAGAGCACGCGATTTTCTGGTATTCATGGATTCGGACGGACAGCATGATCCCAACGAAATTCCAAGGTTGTTAGAGCCTTTCAAGTATGGCTACGATATGGTTGTCGGGGCCCGCGATCCGATAACCCACGCCTCGCGCATGAGACGCTTTGCGAATCTGTTCTTCAACAAGTTCGCCGGCGTCATGACGGGGTGTGCTGTCAAGGATCTTACGTCGGGCTTCCGGGCAGCCAGAGCCAAAGTGTTTCGAAACTTTCTATACCTCTTGCCCAACGGCTTTTCTTATCCCACGACCAGCACGATGGCATTCTTTCGTTGTGGCTACTCAATAGCCTACGTTCCCATACAAGCATCGCGGCGTATAGGACAAAGCAACATCAAAGTTATACGCGATGGAATTCGATTTCTGCTCTTGATCGTACGGATCGGCGCCTTGTTTTCTCCGATGCGGCTGTTTTTACCGATCAGCTTATTCCTGACGCTCGCGGGCGTTTGCTACTACGCGTACACGTTTTATTTTTTCCACAGATTTACGAATATGAGCGCATTATTGTTTACAAGTGCGCTCCTCGTATTTATGGTCGGCATCGTGTCCGAGCAGGTATCAGTGCTTCATTATCGCTTTTCCGAAGAGCGGCGTAGAACCACGGACTATGCCGGGAAATAGTACCCGGGACCGCGTAGATGAATACTGTATCGGAGCAGTTATCTACGCTGGGATATGCTGACGAAACTCGCCGGTATTCATCGGACTAATTGTGTTCGGCAAGCTGCTGCTGTCGATCTTCGGCGGCGACTTCACCGCCGGATATACGAGCCTCACGATACTTGCCGCCGGTCAGTTGTTCAACGCACTAACGGGGTCGGTCGGTTCCACGATGATGATGACCGGGCATCAGCAGCCGGCTGCGTGGTTGATGATCCAGGCAGCGCTACTAAACGGTGTGCTGAACCTATTACTGATTCCACACTTCGGCATTGAGGGCGCCGCATTTGCCACAGCCGTGGCGACCGTTGCGTGGAATATCAGGTTGTACCATTTTATCCGCCATGAGATCGGCCTGGATACATCGCTCGTGATATTATTTACGCGCAAGAGAAACGATTAGCCGATCTCTACGGACATTATCAACCATCCACGAGACACTCCTCTAGTGCACGTTCGACGAATTCGAACAAAGAAATACCTCGCCGGTTTAGCGGAAACGAGACCTGTAGCAAACGGGTGTTCGCGAATGTGTCACTGAGGACGTCTCGATAGTGCGCGGAGATGCTATCGAGGTGCTCGATGCCTCCCTTGAATGCCGCTTCCCTATGATAGAAACGCAGACAGTTGCTCCACTCATATAAGAACACGTAGATAACCTTATCTATCAATACCTCGGCGTTGATCGGAGCAATCTCGATGCCCGTTAGCGCATCGTTTTTTTCCAACCATAGGATGGTATTGACCGGTTTCGGCGCCAGCGGCTCGTCATCGTGTGTATCCAGTGGCGGACGCGACATGGATACGGGATAGGCCAACACCGTCTCTACTGCATAACGCAACACGCGTGTCGGCAGGACCGGGACAATCCGCCCTTTGAGGGCGACGCGCGCTTTCATGATCGGGTGCACGATTGGCCAGGTCGAGGATGTCTGCATCGCACAGCTGACCAAGCTGCCGGCGCGAATGCGCATGGTAGCGCTTCGACAACCACTGCGGGTGCAGTGGTGTATGTTGGAAAAACTCCAGGACGGCGTAAAACTGCTGTGCGGTCGTCACGATAGGCGGCCCACTATTCGCGCAGTAGTTTTCGACGATGCACGGTAGTTCCTTATGACCTGCGTCATTCTTGTATCTTATGCCTCCTCTGGCTGTTGGCAAAGCGTGATTCCGGACCTGACGATCGTTGACGTCGACACATAAACGGAACAGCCCCAAGCGCCCAACCCTGGGATTACCGCGGTAAAATATACGCCGATGCGGAAGACGGTACAGACTGTCACGTTGGAAAGTACCGGTATGCTTGCCCCTATGGTGCCGCAATTTCCTCGCTCGATTGCCTGAAAATACTGATTTTTTGCTATATTTGACCTACATTTAGCCTTGTTCCATCAATTTTCGTTACCTATGGCAACTCCCGACAAAGTGGTTTCCCTCAGCGGCCTGGCACAGCGGCTGGTTCGGGACGGCGATATCGACACGTCCACTGCCGAAAACGTACAGTCTAAAGCACTCGGTAAGAACCGCTCGTTCTATTCTCAACTGCGCCGCAGCAACACCGTAAAACCGTCCCGCCTCATCCGCGTCGCTTCGGAGGAATTCGGCGTTCCACTGTTGGACATCGATGCGGTCGACCTTGAAAACGCACCCCTGGAGCTCGTCGGTTTAAAGACCATCGAAAAGCATGAAATTCTGCCGCTTCTGAGGCGAGGCACAAAGCTGTACGTAGCCACGGCCGATCCCACCAACAGCCGCGCGCTGGAGGAGGTCAAGTTCCATACCGGGTTGGGCGTCGAGGTTATTCTGGCCGAGCACTCTAAACTGCAAGCGGCGATCGAGGCGGCTCAGCAGTCAGCGGATACGACGCTGGCCGACCTGGAAGATGAAGAGGGGTTGGAGGATATCGACGTATCGGCCGAGGAGGAGGATACCGGCGAGGATACCGCTCTCCAGCAGATCGACACCCCGATTGTCAGGTTCGTAAACAAGACGCTTCTTGACGCTATCAAGCGCGGTGCGTCGGACATACACCTCGAGCCCTACGAAAAGAAATACCGGGTACGATTCCGCGTGGACGGCGTCCTGCACGAGATGGCTTCGCCGCCCGTTAGTCTGGCGGGACGAATCGCCGCGCGCATCAAAATTCTTTCGCGGCTCGATATCGCGGAACGGCGGGTACCTCAAGACGGGCGCATGAAGCTTCACCTGTCCAAGCGCCGCAGTATCGACTTTCGGGTAAGCACCCTGCCCACGATCTATGGAGAGAAGGTCGTGATCCGGATCCTGGATGCTGGAAGCGATATTCTCGATGTGGAAAAGCTCGGTTTCGAACCGGAGCAAAGAGATCTCTACAGGAAAGCGATCAGTGTTCCGTATGGCACGATTCTGGTCACGGGGCCGACGGGGAGCGGTAAAACGGTAACTCTGTATACCGCTTTGAACGCTTTGAATTCACCGGAACGCAATATTTCGACCGTGGAAGATCCGGTGGAAATCAATTTGACCGGCATCAATCAGGTCAATATCAACGAACGGGCCAAATTGACCTTCGCCTCCACATTGAGAGCGTTCCTCCGCCAGGATCCCGACGTGATCATGGTGGGTGAGATCCGGGATCTAGAAACCGCCAATATTGCAATCAAGGCGTCGCAGACCGGCCATCTGGTCTTGTCCACGCTTCATACGAACGACGCGCCGGCCACCCTGACACGCCTGCTCAATATGGGTATCGCGCCTTTCAACGTCGCCTCCGCCGTGCATTTGATCTTGTCCCAGAGACTGGCACGAAAACTTTGCGAGAAGTGCAGGCATCCCATCGAGATACCCGAAAACGCCCTACGGGAGAGCGGCTTTAGCGAGGAAACGATTAGTGAGGGCTTGACTGTATACAGCGCCAAAGGTTGCAACATATGTACGGACGGTTACCGGGGTAGAACCGGCATCTTCCAAATGATGCCGGTTACCGAAGAGATGGGCGAATTGATCATGAAAGGAGGCAACCAGCACGACATTGAAAAGCAGGCTCGGAAAGAGGGTGTACTGGATCTCCGACAAGCGGGGCTTTTAAAGGTGAAAGCGGGCATCACGAGCCTTGAGGAAATCGAACGAGTGACTAATCTTTAAGCTATGGCCCGCCGTGCCACCAAGGTAAAACTGCAGCAGTTCGCCTGGGAAGGCAAGGACAACAAGGGAAGAGATATCAAGGGCGAAAACGAGGCGCCCAGCGCGGCCTATGTCAAGTCGATGTTGCGCCGCCAGGGAATACGCCCCTCCAAAGTACGCAAGAAACCGAAGCCCCTCTTTCAGTTCAAAAAGCCGGTCAAAACCAAGGACATTACGCTTGCCACGCGGCAGCTTGCGACCATGATCGGAGCTGGCATCCCGGTAGCGCAATCCCTGGAGGGCATCGCCCGCGGTCATGAAAATCCAAGTACGCAGGAGCTTTTAACGTCCATCAGGCAGGAAGTGGAATCCGGCACCAGCTTGAGTCAAAGCCTAAAGCGTTACCCGGTGCAGTTCGATCACTTGTACACCAGTCTGGTTGCGGCCGGCGAGGAATCCGGCACACTGGATACTCTGTTGGAGAAGGTAGCGACCTATAAAGAGAAAATCGAAGCGATCAAGGGAAAGATCAAGTCCGCACTGCTCTATCCGGCCGCGGTGCTCCTGGTCGCCATTGTGGTCATTGCCATCCTCCTCATATTTGTCATCCCGCAATTCGAGAGTCTGTTTCAGGGCTTTGGCGGAGAACTGCCCACACTGACGCGGATGGTGGTTGACTTGTCCGAGTGGTTTCAGGAATGGTGGTGGCTGTTCTTTCTCGTTCTGATCGGGGGCGTCGTCGGCGTATTTGCCGCCTACCGGCGGTCGCCCGGCCTGCAATACACCGTGGATCGCGTCGCGCTGCGTCTGCCCATGTTCGGCCCGTTAATCCAGAAGTCCATCGTGGCCCGTTATTCCAGAACGCTGTCGACCATGTTCGGCGCGGGCGTGCCATTGGTCGATGCCTTGGAATCGGTGTCTGAATCCACCGGTAATCGGGTTTACCGCAATTCCGTGCTCGAGGTTCGCAACGAAGTCAGCACGGGCCGCTCGCTGGAGGCAGCGATGATGCAGACGGGACTGTTTCCGAGCATGGTACTGCAAATGATCCGTTCCGGCGAGGAATCGGGTGAACTTGAACTCATGCTGATGAAAATCGCCGAGTTCTTCGAACAGGAGGTGGACGACGCCGTGGCAGCGCTGAGCAGTCTGATCGAGCCCGTCATGATCGTCTTTCTGGGCGGGATCGTCGGTACCATGGTCGTGGCGATGTACCTGCCGATCTTTAAGATGGCCGCTGTGATCTAAACCGGATCCGGAAACCGTGGCTGACCCCCGTGACGGGAAGAGGCCATATGGATGGCAGGTTCTCGAACAATCCGTGCAATAAAGCGGGGTTGGGGAGCCTCCTCCAGATCCAAACCGGTTTTAACTGCAATTTTTCGCAAACCTATGTGGATCATTTCTACCCTGCAGGAGAGCCCGGTTCTGTTTTTTCCCTCGGTCGCGATCGTCGGGGCGATCGTCGGCAGCTTCCTGAATGTCGTCATCGTCCGGCTGCCGGGAGTGCTCGAACGCTCGTGGAAGCAGCAGTGCCGGGACTTGCTCGGGCTTGCAAGCGATGGTGATACTCCACCGCAACCGGGCCTGGCGCGCCCGGGGTCCCATTGCCCGCAATGTAAGCACCCTATTCGGCCGGTCCACAACATTCCCATATTGAGTTATCTGTGGCTGCGTGGCCGCTGCGCCCGCTGCGGGAAGTCAATCGACTTACGCTATCCCGTTGTTGAAACTCTCGCGGCCATCCTGGCTTTGGCGGTGGGGTGGCGATACGGCCTGTCCTGGCAACTGGCGGGTGGACTGGCGTTCGCTTGGAGTTTCCTTGCAATGAGCGCCATTGATATCGAACATCGATTGCTACCGGATAATATCGTTTTGCCCTTGTTGTGGGCGGGGTTGATGGTCAATTCGTTCGGTTTGTACACGGACGTTTATTCTGCGCTTTACGGTGCGGTGGCGGGCTATGTGTCGCTATGGCTGGTGTTTCAGGTTTTTCGTTTGCTGACGGGCAAGGAAGGCATGGGCTATGGTGACTTCAAACTGTTCGCCTGCATCGGCGCATGGCTGGGTTGGCAGGACCTGCCCCTGGTGATTCTGCTTGCGGCGTTCTGTGGCGCTTTCGTCGGCATCGCCATGATTTTGCTCAAGCAACGCGATCGAAGCCAGCCCATTCCCTTCGGCCCGTTTCTGTGCGCCGCCGGCTTTGTGGCGATGATCTGGGGGCCCCAAATCACCGCCGCTTACCTTCAATTCGCGTAATTTCTCAAAAAGTCCGTGCAATGTCGGCGATCATGTGGGGGTAGGGTTGTCTTTCAGGGACGCTGTAGATACCTCCCTGTACGCTCTGGCGAAAGCCTCCGTGCTTTCGACAGCCCTGAAAGACAACCCTACCCCCACATTCTTGCACGGGGTTATATAAGAACTTACCAATTCGCGGGGTTTGGATAATCGTGTTGAAGATCGGCCTCACTGGCGGCATCGGTAGTGGCAAGACGGCGGTATCGGACCGTTTCGAGGCGCTCGGTGTGCCGGTCATCGATACGGACGTATTGGCCCGGGAGGTAGTGGAGCCCGGCGAACCGGCTCTCGACGAACTGGTGGCGACCTTCGGCCTGGAAATTCTGCAAGACGACGGGCGGCTGAATCGCGAACATCTGCGGGCACTGGTTTTCACCGTTCCCCAGGCCAAGCAGCGGGTCGAGGCCATACTGCACCCCGCCATCCGGGAACGACTCCGGGTCCGGCTCGCCGAGCTGGATGCTGTTTATTGCGTCATCGTGGTCCCGCTGCTAGTGGAAACCAATTTTCAAGAAATGGTGGACCGTGTTTTAGTAGTGGAGACACCCAGAGAGCAGTGCATTCGCTGGGTGATGGAGAGAAATGGCATGGCAAGACGCACCGTCGAGCAAATCATGGAATCTCAAGCGAGATCCGGGGAACGCCTCCATGTCGCCCACGACATCATCTATAACAACGGCAGTCTGGACGAATTAAAGGCGAAGGTGGACCGGCTCCACGCCAGGTATCCGATGGTTCCATAGCGTCATCGCCAAGCGGCGCCCAGCATCGCGATGCCTTGAGCGCCATGCCCAACAGCCGTGTCGAAATCCGTGAACTCCATGCCGCCCAAGGCATAGACCGGCGCGGACACTGTAGCGCCGAGTTCCACGAATCGTGACCATCCCAGCGGGGCCATGGGGGGGTGCGAAGCCGTTTTCATCACCGGTGATAGCAAAGCGTAGTCGGCGCCGCCCCCTTGCGCCAGTTCGAGTTCCTTTCCGGAGTGACAAGATACCCCTGTCCATTCCGCATTAGTCCACGAATGGTCCTGTTCAAGGGTTGTCGAGGGAAAGTGGATACAGTCTACATTGCCGTAGTCGTCGAAGTTGCAGTCGGCATGCACGCAAACGAGCGATGCGCCCCGTCGGCAAATCTCCCGTACCTCGCCGACGAACGACAAGAGAGGGTCCCGCGCCAATGCCTTCTCTCGAACAATCACCAGCGCATCACGTTGTCTCACGTGTTGCTGCAAGATTTTGAGCGTTCGCTTGACGCCAAACCGCCGCGTGTCGGTAATCAAACAGATACGGGGTAAAACAATGGCGCGAACGATGGCAGCGTTCGCATCGAGCAGGTCGATTTGGTCGAGTCCCGCGGATTCGACCCACCTCAGAGGCTGCCCCTCGCGGCCGGTGGGCGTGCCCCGATAGGAAAGAATCTCACTCACGTGCAGATGTACCGCGCCGTCACGGTAACGATGACTGAAGGAAATCAACGGACGTTGCCGCTTAATGTGTATGCCGAGTTCCTCGTCGAGCTCCCGGCTCAGCGCCTGTGCCACCGTTTCGCTCGCTTGGATCTTGCCGCCCGGAAATTCCCATTGTCCGGCAAAGGACTTACCCGGTCGCCGCCGATTGACGAGCACGCGTCCCGTGGCATCGCGGATGACACCCACCGCAACATCGACAAGCCCGGAAGAGTGCGGGTCGACATTCATACCGACGTCAGGTTCGGTACTCCGCGTTGATTCGCACGTATTCGTGTGACAGGTCGGTGGTCCACACCGAACACGTCCCCCGAGCGACGCCGAGATCGATGGCAATGACAATTTCTTCCCGTCTCATGGCCGCCGTGCCTCGTTGTTCGTTGTAATCGGGGTCGATGCTTCCCCCGCGCACAATCGAACACCCATTGATCGCCAGATGCACGCGCGAGACATCCAAAGTTTCGACCGGCGCGCGACCGATCGCAGCGAAAATACGTCCCCAGTTCGCGTCGGAAGCGAACAACGCCGTTTTGACCAGGGGCGAGTGGGCGACGGTCATTGCAATTTTTCGAGCCTCTTCGTCGCTCGCGGCGCCGCAAACGGCGACCTCGACGAATTTGGTAGCGCCTTCTCCATCGCGAACAACGGATTGCGCCAGTTCCCGGCACAAGTCATCCAGTGCGTGCTGGAATCGATCCTGGTCAGATCCGTCGATTCCGGCCCGTTTGCCCGAGGCCAGCAGTATGCATGCGTCGTTCGTAGACGTATCGCCGTCCACGGTGATGCAATTGAAAGTCCGGTTCACCGCGTGACCCAAATACTCCCGCAGCTTCATGGCGGGAATCCGTGCATCCGTCGCGAGAAACACCAGCATGGTGGCCATGTCCGGGCGGATCATTCCCGACCCTTTGGCGATGCCCGTGATGGTCACGGGAACGTCGTTCACTTCGATCCGCCGCCACGCCCCCTTGGGGACGGTATCGGTAGTCATGATGGCTTTCGCCGCTTCCGTCCAGCCATCCGGTGAGGCGTTTTCGATCATGCCCGGCAAGGCCCCGATGATGTTGTCGCAGGGCAAGCGTTGACCAATGACCCCGGTCGAAAAAGGCAACACTTCCTCCACCTCGGCGCCGCGTGCTTCGGCGACGGCCCGGCATACCGCTTTCGCATCGGCCACGCCCGCATCGCCCGTGCCGGCGTTGGCGTTGCCGCTGTTGATCACCAGCGCCCGGGGTGCGGCCCGGGCGGCAAGGTGCTCACGCGCGACCGTGACCGGAGCGGCCTGAAACCGGTTGCGGGTAAAACAGCCGGCGGCCTGTGTTCCCGGCTCGCACAATAAGACAGCCAGATCGTTCCGGTCGCGTTTGCGGATACCGGCGGCGCCGACGCCAACGGTAATGCCTGCTATTTCCGGCAACGCACTGGGCGACTTCAGGCCAACCGCCATGCTGAGCAGTCAGGCGTTAAGCCGGCCATGGCAGTGCTTGTACTTCTTTCCGGAACCACAAGGACAGGGTTCGTTGCGGCCGACCTTCCGGCCCTGCCTCACGAATGGCTGCTTGTCGCCGCCCGCCGGCTGTCCCGCTCCGTCCGGGCTTTCCGAATCGCCGGTTGCCGGCCGCGCCGCTTCGCTCAGTTCGGGATGAAGATACTGCACCGATTCGGGTACCCGCCGCCGTGTCTCCGCTTCCTCGATATCGCGTTCGGTACGGACCTGTATCTTGGACAGAGTCGTGACGACTTCGTGCTTCACCTGCCCCAGCAGGCTTTGGAACATTTCGAAGGCTTCCCGCTTATATTCCTGTTTAGGATTCTTCTGCGCGTAGCCGCGTAGTCCGATCCCTTGGCGAAGATAATCCATCGCCGCAAGATGCTCCTTCCACAGTGAGTCGAGCACTTGCAGGGTGACCCATTTTTCAAGATGGCGCACCACTTGCTCACCGGTTTCCTCGACTTTCTTGCCATACGCCTCGGTGATTATTTCCAGAATCCGATCCCGGAGCGTTTCTTCATGCAGATCCGGCTCCTTTTCCAACCAGTCCTTCAAGGGCATCCGAATGCCGAACTCGCCTTCGAGATCTTTTTCCAGCCCGTCTATATCCCATTGTTCTTCCAGGCTTTGAGGCGGGATGCTTCGGTTGATTACGCTCTCCACGACATCCCGACGCATCGTCTCGATGTTGGCGGATATATCCTCAACCCCCATCAGGCGGTTGCGCTCGGTATAGACGATTTTTCGCTGCTCATTCGCGACATCGTCGTATTCAAGTAACTGCTTTCGGATATCGAAGTTGCGTCCTTCTACTTTGCGCTGCGCGTTTTCAATGGCGCGAGTCACCCACGTGTGTTCGATCGCCTCGCCCTCCTCCATACCGAGCCGCTGCATCAATCCCGATACCCGTTCGGATCCGAATATCCGCATCAGGCTGTCCTCCAGCGCCAAATAAAACCGGGACGAACCCGGGTCTCCCTGACGTCCCGATCGACCCCGGAGCTGATTGTCGATGCGGCGGGACTCGTGACGCTCGGTGCCGACGACATGGAGCCCCCCCGCATCGACGACTTCGTCGTGCCGCCGCTGCCACTCCTGCCGGGCTTTTTCCTTAGCCGCCTCGTCGTCGCCCAATTGTTCGAGTTCGAGCTCCAGGTTCCCTCCCAGTACGATGTCGGTGCCCCGGCCGGCCATGTTCGTGGCGAGCGTAATCGCCCCGGAACGTCCGGCCTGCGCAATGATCTGCGCCTCGCGTTCATGTTGCTTGGCGTTCAGGACTTCGTGCGGCAAACCTTCCGACCTGAATCGCCGGGACAACAGCTCCGAAGCCTCGATCGATGCCGTACCGAGCAGCACGGGCTGTCCGCGTTCACGGCAATCCTTGACGCCCTCGACGATGGCATCGAATTTCTCCTTTATGGTGCGATAAATCATATCCGGATGATCGGCACGGATCATCGTTTTGTGGGTCGGAATCACTACGACTTCCAAGCCGTAAATCTGTTGGAACTCGGCTGCTTCCGTATCGGCCGTGCCGGTCATGCCGGCGAGCTTGCCGTAAAGCCGGAAGTAGTTCTGAAAGGTGATTGAAGCGAGAGTCTGGTTTTCCTGCTGCACCTTAAGCCCCTCCCTGGCCTCTACGGCTTGATGAAGACCCTCGGACCAACGTCTACCCGGCATCATGCGACCCGTGAACTCATCGATGATGACAATGTCGCCGTCCCGGACAATATAGTCGACATCCCGTTGGAACAAGGTATAGGCACGTAGTGCTGCATTGAGATGATGCAGCAACATGATATTCGCGACATCGTACAGACTACTGTCTTCCTGAAGCAGACCGGCGCGCTGCAGCATCTGCTCCGCGGTATCGTGGCCTTGTTCCGTTAGAAACGCCTGTTTGTTCTTTTCATCGAGGCTGTAATCTCCCGGGCCGTCTTCAACCTCCTGTTTCTCGAGCTCGGGGATAATCTCATTGATTTTGTAATAAAGGTCCGTGCTTTCTTCTGCGGGGCCGGAAATAATAAGCGGTGTGCGGGCCTCGTCGACGAGGATGGAGTCGACTTCGTCGACAATGGCATAAGCAAGTTCACGTTGAGCGCGGTCTTCCGCGGAGAACGCCATGTTATCGCGCAGGTAATCGAATCCAAACTCGTTATTCGTGCCGTAAACAACATCGCAGGCATAGGCCTGACGTTTTTCGGTCGGGTCCTGTCCTGCAATCACCGTCCCAACGGTCAGGCCGAGAAACTTATAAATCTTGCCCATCCATTCCGCATCGCGGCCGGCGAGATAGTCATTAACGGTGATGATGTGAGCAGGACCGGCAAAACTATTGAGATAGACCGGCAGGGTCGCGGCGAGTGTTTTACCTTCCCCGGTGCGCATCTCGGCGATCTTGCCGTCGTGAAGCGCCATGCCGCCGATCATTTGCACGTCGAAATGACGCATACCCAGGGTGCGAACCGAGGCTTCCCGCACGACGGCGAACGCTTCGGGAAGAAGCTGCTCCAGGGTTTCCCCCTGTTCGTGGCGCCTTTTGAATTCCCCGGTTTTAGCGCGCAGGTCTCCGTCGGACAAATCCTGCAAGCCGGGCTCGAAGGCATTCATCCGATCCACGGTTTTCGATAATTGTTTGATGAGGCGCTCGTTCCGGCTGCCGAAAACCTTGGTCAACAATGATCCAACCATGAGAAATTTACCAGTGTACCCCGTCAGTGATATTGAAACATTCAGAGCGTGCCTGAGCCGCCGG
>JAANXG010000114.1 GCA_018263405.1 Gammaproteobacteria bacterium | reverse complement strand
CAACCCTGCGGGATCCCGTATTTCTACACAAGCGGATACCAGCGTCAACATTAACTTAGTTTTGTGCAATTTTTCGTAAGACCTCATTAACCCCGGGCGAGACAGCGCCGGAGGGGGTGCCGGGGCTGGACACAGTCGATCGATTGTGCTTCACTGGGCCCCATGAGTTCCAACGATCGTCGCAAGCTTCCAAAGATCACGGACTTCCCGGCCGAGGAGGTCACGCCTGCTGTGGTCGTCCTGCTGGAGGTCTGCCACCGGCAACACGAGGAGATTCAGGCGCTGCGTGATGAGATCGCCCGGAGATCGCGTTGCACAACAACCTCGCCGAACGCGACATTCGCGACTATGTCAAAAAGCGCAAAATCAGCGGCTCGACCCGCAGCACTGCCGGGCGGCGCTGCCGCGATACCTTCGCCAGCCTGAAAAAGACCTGCCGCAAGCACGACATCTCCTTCTGGGACTACCTGCTCGACCGCCTCGCCGGCGCCACCACGATCCCGTGGCTGCCGAGTGCGATCTTCGGCGCCGAGCGCCAGACCTGGCAGCAGCGCTACGGTTACCAGCCCGTGCTCCTGGAAACCTTCGTCGAGCATCCGCGCTTCCGCGGCACCGCCTACCGAGCGGCAAACTGGCTCTGCATCGGCCAAACCCGCGGCCGCGGCAAACTCGACGTCCACCATCGAGCCCGATTGCCCAAGAAAAGCATCTGGGTCTACCCCTTGCAGCGTGACTTCCAGCACATCCTCTGCACAGACGAACTCGCCCGCTAACACCGCCTACACTGAGTAAGACTCCATCTCGCCCGGGGTTAATGAGGTCTTACGAAAAATTGCACAAATTATGGTGAATTTGCGCGCGCTGCTGCGGCGAAAAACCCTGCATCGCAGCCGGTCCGTATCACTGCCGGATCGGGTGCAGCCGCCGCTCCATCCAACGGAACAGGAACACCAGCGCGTAGACCATTACGAGATAAATCACTGCCGCGGCGATAAAGACCTCGTAGACGGCGAATGTCTGGGCGATCACTCGCCGGGCGACCCCCGTCAGATCCAGCAACGTGATGGTGCTCACCAGCGACGTCGCCTGCAGCAAAAACACCACCTCGTTGCCGTAAGCCGGCAGGGCGATGCGAAACGCCTTCGGCATAATGATGCGTCGAAACAACAGCACACCGGACATTCCGACGGCCCGGCCCGCTTCGACCTCGCCGCGGGGAACGCCTTGTATGGCGCCGCGGAGAATTTCGGCCGTGTAGGCGGCCGTATTCAAAGTCAACGTCAGCACGGCGCAGAACCAAGCTTCGCGGAACCACATCCACAATCCGACGGATTCCAGCGCCGTATGCAGTTGACCACTGCCGTAGTAGATCAAAAATAACTGGACGAGCAGAGGCGTGCCGCGAAAGTAAAACATGAATCCCTGCACGGGCAGGCGGAGCAATAGATTATTGGCCAGCCGCATGGCCGCGGCCGGCACGGCGATGAAAAAACCCAGGATCAGGCTGATGACGGTGATCTGAACCGTGATCCAGGCGCCCGACATCAGGCGGGGGAAATGTTCGACAATGACCCCCGAGTCCATCAGCGCCTGACCCCCCGGCCGGCCCGGCGTTCCGCGTATTTCTGTCCCCACATGGACACGGCGGTAATAAATAGAAAAATCAAGGAGGCCGCAAAATAGAACGTGAAAGGCTTGTGAGTAGAATTCGCCGCGATACGCGAATTTCGCATCAGCTCATCGAGCTGAATGATGGAGATCAACGCGGTAGCCTTGATCAATACCATCCATACATTTCCAAGCCCGGGCAGGGCGAAACGCATGGCCAGAGGGAATCGTATCCGCCGGAACGTCAGAAACTCGTGCATTCCGGCGGCGTGCGCGGCCTCGATTTGTCCCTTGGGTACGGCCTGGAACGCGCCCCGGAAAACTTCCGTGCAAAACGCGCCGTAAATGAACCCGATTGTCAGGGAACCTGCCGTAAAAGGATTAAGATCGATAACCCATTCATAGCCGAAAACACCGGCAAGGTCCTGTAGTAACGTTGGAACGCCAAAATACACCAGCAGCAGCATGATCAACTCGGGAACGCCTCGAACGATGGTCGTATAAGTTTCGGTTGCCGCGCGCGCCGTTTTAGAACCGGAAAGCTTACCCCAAGCACCCAGCAATCCGAGAAGTATGGCCACTACCATTGCGGTAAAGCCCACAAGCAACGTCAACAGGGCGCCATCCAGGAGCGAAGCTCCGTAGCCTTCCAAGTCAAACATTTCCATCGAACCGCTCATGGGCGGATCGCCTGGTTCGGGATGGGATGGCGAGGGTTACTGCAAAACAGGCCGCTGACAGGCTGTTGAAACAGCCTGTCAGCGGGGGCATCGAAGCGGTCACGTCAAAACAAATACGCAACGACTTGTTATAGCGCGGTCCGCTTTCTTCTCAGTCGCCGTTAATTGCCGTAAACGTCGAAATCGAAGTGCTTGGTGTTTATCTTCTGATAAGTGCCGTCTTCCCTGATTTGCTCGATGGCATCGTTCAGCATTTGAAGCAGTTCGGTGTCTTCCTTGCGCACGCCGATTCCAATACCTTCACCGAGATACTCGGTATCGGTGTAGCTGGGTCCCACGAATTCAACATCGTTGCCCGCTTCCGAGTCGACAAAGCCTATCAGCACGAACGCATCCGCCGCCACCAGGTCCACTCGGCCCGAGGTCAGGTCTAAATTGGCCTGCTCCTGCTCGGCGTAAGTCTTGATCTCGGCACCCGGGAACTTACCCTGTACCAGGTTTTCCGACACCGTGGCACTCTGCACGCCTACTGCCGCACCCGATATACTTTCGGGCGTGGCATCGGTTCCCTTGCGGCGAATAAAACGCACCGGGGAGGTGTAGTACTTATCCGTGAAGGCAATCTTTTCCTCTCGCTCCGCGGTAATAGACATCGACGCGGTGATTGTGTCGAACTTTTTCGCCAGCAGGGCGGGAATGATACCGTCCCAATCGGAAGTGACCCATTCGCAGGTGACGCCCATGGCATCGCATAAAGCGTTACCGATGTCGATGTCAAAACCGACCAAGTCACCCTCTTCGTTGATATTATTGAACGGAGGGTATGCGCCCTCGGTCCCCATCTTGACATGCGTGATCTCGGCTTGCGCCGGACCTGCCAGGAAAACAGCAGCAATTAGACTGAATAGAAATACCTTGAACTTACACATTGATGTCCTCCACTCATTTGATCTGTTGATTTACTTGTACTCCGTGGTCAGAAACTGCCGGCATCGCTCCGATGCCGGATTGTCGAAAACCCGGGATGGCGGACCTTGTTCTTCCACCCGCCCTTGATGCAAAAAGATTACCTGCGATGAAAGTTCCCTGGCAAATCCCATTTCGTGCGTCACCACCAGCATGGTGCGCCCCTCCTCCGCGAGCTGGCGCATAACCCGCAGTACATCGCCCACAAGCTCCGGATCCAAGGCCGATGTGGGCTCATCGAATAACAGGATTTCCGGTTCCATCGCCAGAGCACGAGCGATCGCCGCGCGTTGCTGCTGCCCACCCGATAGCTGTTCGGGGTACTGGTGGGCTTTGTCTACAATTCCCACTTTCTCCAAAACCCCGATAGCAAGCTCTCGCGCTTTCTCCCGCGATCGTTTCTGGACATAGATGGGCGCTTCCATGACATTCTGCTCGATGGTCATATGCGTCCAGAGGTTGAAATTTTGGAACACCATTCCCAGGCGCGTGCGAAATCGATCTACCTGGTGCCGGTCCGTGGGGATCGCTTCGCCTTTCCGGTTCCGGGTCATCTTCAGGGTATCGCCGGCAAGCATCACCGTGCCCTCGTCCGGGATTTCGAGAAGATTGACGCAGCGCAAAAACGTGCTTTTACCGGACCCGCTGGAACCGATCATCGAGATCACGTCACCGGTCCGGGCCACCAGCGAAACGCCCTTGAGCACTTCGAGCTCGCCAAAACGCTTGTGAATGTTCTCAACGGCGAGCGCGGGTATATCCGCCATGAAAGATCCAGGTGTGAAACCCCGACGATGATGCCTTTAAACCGCCGCGTGCGCAACAATCCCCGAGCCACCCAGGCTCGACACCGCGTCCCGCAGGTTCTTCTCGAGAACCAGTACGTAGTCGGTATCAAACGTGGACACGGCGAAAATGCTGATTTTCGCGTCGGCAAGCGGCCGGACGATGCGGTACAGGATGCCCGTCATATCGAAATCCAGGGGACCCTCCACCCTCAAGGCCCGCCAGGGCCCAGTCTGTTCAACCCCCGGCGGCACGAGTCGTGATTCACACACTATGGACAGCTCATCGCTCGTGCGTGTCATCGAATACCACGACTTGCTTTCAACCCACGAGGGAATCCCGGCATCCGCCGGCAGGCATACGATGCTCAATGGCCCGGTCAACACGTCGATAACCAGCGCCGGTCGGTTGTCAGCCGCCATTGCCTTCCCGCCAATCGTCAAACTCTTTCGTCATCAATAACACCGTCTTGCGCCCGCCGTCGGTTTCCTGGCTCCCGACGGGCACGAAACCCAGGTTCTCATGAAAGCGCAGGGACGGCTCGTTGGACGGCTTGACGTTGACCTCGCAGGCCAAGCGCGGTGTGCGCCCATGGGCCCACTTCTGCAGGTCTTCGTACAACAACGCCCCGACACCAGCCCTTCGGTGTGACGGGCTTACGACGATACGATCAATGTAGACGAACCGTGGATAGTGACGGCGAAACCACAGGAAATTCAGGCTGTCGTAGTCGGCCGTTTCGCTCATGGCGAGTAGAAACGCCACCGGCTCGCCTCCCGTATAGACTGCCCGGAAATAACTGTCGTTGTCCACCTGGGCACGAAAATAATTCGTAGTAACGCTGTTGACATGGGGCAATGCCTGCTCGTTCATGTCGTGGATGATCGAGATGGGTTGTAGTTCGATATCCTGGATTCGATATGGCATGGATCCACCAGCAAACAAGAATTGACGGGATTCTAGGAGCCTGTCGGACTTAGGATGAATCTACTGCGGCGGCGGGAGATCGGCCCACTTTCCCGATTTATTTCGTTAAATAGCTGGCTATTCGCCTCAATAAATCGAAAAATTGGTCTCGATTTCCCACCTACCTCGCTACGATCCCCTAAGTCCGACAGGCTCCTAGTGTACCCCGTCACTGATATTGTAACGTTCAGCGGCCCGGAAAGCGGTGAGCCGCAAGGCCTGTCTCGCCGGGAATGGCGCGCCCTTCTCAACAGACATAACGCCGCGGATGACCACTTTCCGGGTCGCCCGAAGGGAGCGTGCCTGAGCCACCATTGGGGCGTTGCGCTCCTGGTAAAGGACTGGGCCATTCACTGCGGATCGGCGCCTTCCACTGGCGCCTCAGGCACGCTCTGAATGTTGCAATATCAGTGACGGGGTACACTAGCTGATTCACACATTCCCGGGGTGTAGTGTCGGTGGACGTGCGGACGCAGGGCTTGAACATCCCATCATGGCGCCTCATGATGGCTTTCTCACTGCCGACTTTCCCAAATAACAACGATGGCGATTCATTTCTCCCGAGAAGAACTGCAATCCCGCCGCAACCAAACCTCCGATACGCTGAAGGAGCACGGCCTGCACGCGCTGCTGATTTTCAGGCAGGAAAGCTCATACTATCTCACCGGCTTCGACACCTTCGGATACTGCTTCTTTCAATGCCTTTATCTCGGTGCAGACGGGACTTTGACGCTCTTTACACGTGCGCCGGACCTGCGCCAGGCGCGGCATACATCCGACATCGAGGACATCAGAATCTGGCGAGACCGATCCGGGACCGACCCGGCCGAACAATTGGTCGAAATTCTGGACGAGCACGGCTGCCGGAACAGGAAAATCGGCATCGAATTCGACGCTTATGGACTGACGGCTTTCAACTGGCGACGGTTGGAACGTGCGATTGACGCCTTTTGCATCTACGAAGACGCTTCAAATATTGTAAGCCAACAACGCGTCATCAAATCGCCCGCCGAAATCGAATACGTGAAACAGGCCGCCGTGCTGGCAGACGATGCTTTGAACGCGGGCCTGTCGTCGATCGCGCCCGGCGCTTGGGAGGGGGATATCCTGGCGGCCATGCAAGGCGCCGTATTCAAAGGCGGCGGTGACTATCCCGGCAACGAATTTATTATCGGCGCGGGGCAAGATGCACTGCTTTGCCGTTATTTCAGCGGCCGTAAGCATTTACGGCAAAACGACCAGATCACCCTGGAATGGGCGGGGGCATTTCGCCGCTATCACGCGGCCATGATGCGAACCGTGCTTGTGGGCGAGGCAACCCCCGAGCACCGCAGCATGCACGATACGGCCGTGGAGGCGCTGGAAGCCTGTGAAGCCGCGCTCAATCCCGGCGACCCGATCGGCGCGGTGTTCGATGCACATGCCCGGGTGGCGGATGCCAATGGCTTGAACAAGCACCGGTTAAACGCCTGTGGCTACAGTCTGGGGGCGACTTTCACACCGACCTGGATGGACTGGCCGATGCTGTACACCGGGAATCCCGTTATCGCCCAACCCAACATGGTGTTCTTCCTGCACATCATTTTCGCCAACAGCGACAACGGCCGTGCCATGACACTGGGACACACTGTCCGGGTTACCGACACGGGCTGTGAACGTATGAGCCGGTCCCCGCTGGATCTGCTCCATGTCGCATGAAAAACCGGAGTCGAATACCGGGGTCAGAGTATTCGCTCTGATCCGAATGGCGTTTACTCAAGCGACGAATCGGGCTCCTTCTCCCTCGGGGAGAAAGCCGGGATGAGGGGAATTGGGAAAGCCCCTCGCAAACGCATTTCCCACTCGGGGCTTGGAGGGTGTCAATCGGGGTGAGAGCGCTAACCGTGCCGGATAAACTCCGGGACGCCGGTATGGCTGGCCAGGCGAGCGACCTCCCGGTGCACAAGGTCGAGATTGGAGTCGCGTACTGTCGGCAGCTGGAAACGGGTCTGACGGACCATCTCGTAGTCAATCGATGCCGGGATCAGGCATTCGGACGCCTCGTCGGCTTGGGCAAGGATTTCTCCGTGAGGATCCAAGATCCGCGACTGTCCCCAGAATAGCGAACCGTGTTCGTTCCCGACCCGGTTGGCGACCAGAATAGGCATAGCATACATGATGGCGTAAAAACGAAGGACCGTGTCCCAGCTCTTGGGATTGGAAAACTCGTCACTCACGGCGTGCTCCGCCGAATTCAGCGGAGCAAACAACAGTGTCGTCCCGTGGACCATCGCTAAGTGCACCAATGCCGGATTCCACAGATCGGCACAGATCATCACACCCCCGCGCCAACGCCCATGCACCGGGAAGGTCTCGACATAGCTGCCGGAAGCAAACAATTTTCCTTCTTCGAGACTGCCGTAGGTGGGTAAATTGAGTTTACGGTGTATAAAAACGAGGCGCCCATCCCGCAAGGCCGCCATGGAATTGAAAAACTGAGCGGCCGGTCCCTCCTCGACGAATCCGATAAGCACCGTAATACCCGGCGCAGCCTGAGCTATTAGTTTGATTATCTCGTGTTCGCGCGGCAATGCCACGTCCGGCACCCCTGCTCCGAGACCGTAGCCCGTCAGGGAGAGTTCCGGAAATAACAATACTTCCACGCCGCTGTCCGCTGCCTGGCGAATAAAATCCAGATGTTTGTTCGTGTTCCCGCGCAGATTGCCCAGCGAACTATCGATCTGCGCCACTGCCACGCGGAGGTGGGATGCGTCGGTCATAGTCGTAACCTTAATAAGCTTTGTTCAAAATCCAAGCGGTGCCAGTGTACCCCGCTTACAGCGGAACGCGGCAGCAGCGCGCGATGATAACCCCTTTTTAGGTAATTTCTCAAAAAGTCCGTGCAATGTCGGCGATCATGTGGGGGTAGGGTTGTCTTTCAGGGACGCTGTAAGAAGTGGCATAGGGAAGTGCCGTTTACGGAGCTAAGGATGCAATACCTCCCTGTA
>JAANXG010000113.1 GCA_018263405.1 Gammaproteobacteria bacterium | reverse complement strand
AGCGCCTCCAAAGCGCCACTGCGGCGTTGCGCTTCTTGAAAAGGGCTCGCCATTCCCTGCGAAGCGCGCCTTGCATTGGCACTTTGGAGACGCTCTGAACGTGTGTGTATTTATGCCCAAGGGTACTTAGCCACAGAAGCATCGTAATACTTCCTCCAACCGTGCCAAGGGAATTCACGATCGGGATAAGTGAATTCCCTTTTTCAAGGGATCGAGTCAATGTTTACAGAAACCAGATCAAAAAGCGCCCCACAGTTTGCAAGTTGGTCCTGCAAAAAGAAGCTCCATGTTATTATTCTAGTGATCGCATTCACGGGCGCCACGGTGGCACTAGCCGATGACGATATGACCAAGTCATCGGCATTGGTTATTGCCAGTCGCAGCGAAGGTCTAGAAACTTCGGATGCTGCTTCACCCCAACAGCCCGACAAGAAGCAAAAAGTAGAAATACAGGCCGATGAAATTACCTTTCCTGGCCGAAACGTCGTCCATTTGCGCGGCTCTACCCAGTTAACACAGGGAAATCACCTTATTTATGCAGATGAAATGATCTACAACAAGCGTCAACACTCAATAGAGTTTCGGGGGCGGGTCAAAGTCGACTCATCTCATGGAGATATCGTGCGTACGCCTGTGCTTCACTATGACGTGCAGAAGGAAACTGCCGTCACGGGCGCTGCAGAGTTTGTGCTGACGAATCGAGATAGCGGCATAATCGATGGAGACAGAATATTTGCTCGTGCATGTGGCACGGCGGAGCGAATTGAATTCGACGGCGGAACCATATCCGGCATGAAGCGGCCCAAGATTAGCACCTGTGAAGAGACGGGCGCCGTTGTTACGTCGGGTCGAATATCTGGATCGGCGCTGAAATTTTCCCGCTGTTGTTCAATGTCTACACCCACTCTGGAGCGGTGATCGGCAACCTAAAATATTCACCCTGTTCAAGGCGACTCAGTATGCCGCTTCGTTGCCGGTTTATAGATTTTCAGCAAATCCGCCTCTGGGATATCCGCATTGGAATTTGGCGGTAGCGGCTTCATCCAGACTTTTCAATAAGCCACCGATCACTTCGCCGAAACCGTGATTAGGAAAGATTACGCCTTGACCGGAGCCGGGACGGCTGGTACGTTTCCATCATCTGCCAACCATTTCTGCACTGACTAGGGCCTGTTAACAATTACCGTTCACGGCGGCCTTGCGGCTTTTTTCACGCCGACTTCGTTGCGGCTCGTCGCAGTAGAATGGCTATTACTCCTCGCCGCGCCTTGTCGGTACGAAAAATTGCCCGGAATGCCGGTCGCTCAGGTAAATGTTAACAGGCCTTATTATCCGTTTGGGAGATAAGCTGCGTAACTTAATACCCGGATCTTCGGTCGTCAAACGGAACTGGGCAGGTCCAGCCTTCTCATTATGTTCAGCTGGTCAAGCGGCGACTTCGTCATATTGCAACGATCACGAGTATTACCGTCATTATGGCGAAAACTCATGTCATAGTCAGTGACGACAACACACGCGTTCCGTTTCTACGCGGTATCCTGACCCGTTCGCTGCAGGATGCCGGCCTGTCTTTCGAGGCTGCCTACCGGCTTTCCTCGAAGATTCGCACTGAACTGGGAGATACCGAAGTGCTCTCAACGCAGCGACTACGCGCCCTCGTCGTGAGTAAGCTCGAGGCGCTGGACGACCCACAGATTGTGGAAAACTACAGCAGCGTCCTGCGCGGTCCTGAATCGATCCTGATTCACGACGAAGATGGACAGACCACCCCCTTTTCGCGTTATCGGTTGCAGCAAAGGTTGGAGTGCTGCGGCCTCTCCGGGGACGCCACGGTTGAAGTCGCGCAATTGGTTCATGATTATTTGCTGGAACAGGGGACCTCGGAAATCTTGTCACGCCATCTTGGCGGTCTTACCTACACCTGTCTCAAGCGCCAGGTCGGTGAAGCCGCGGCTCAGCGCTATCTGACATGGACGAATTTTATCCACACCGATACCCCGTTGATTCTTCTTATCGGCGGCACGGCCGGGTGCGGGAAAAGCACCATTGCCACCGAAGTTACCGGCCGCCTGGATATCGTGCGCACGCAGTCAACCGACATGCTGCGGGAAGTCATGCGCATGATGATCCCCGGTAAACTGCTACCGGTTCTGCACGAGTCGTCGTTCAACGCCGGCCAGGCGTTGAATATCGAACTGGAGGACGCCTCATTGCTTAAGGCGGGCTATTTTAGACAGGCGGAGCTGGTCTCCGTCGCGTGCGAGGCGGTATTGCAGCGCGCGCTGCGCGAGCAGATTTCCCTGGTTCTCGAAGGTGTGCATATCGGTCCGGCAGTGCTAAATGCGATCCCGGACGGCAGTCGGGCGGTCATAGTGCCCATTATGCTGGCAGTGCTCAAGAAGGATGTTCTCCGTAAACGGATCATAGGGCGTGGCCGCCAGGTGGTGTCGCGCAGGTCCGAGCGTTATCTGGAGAGTTTCGACTCCATTTGGAAATTGCAGTCCCTGATTCTGGACGAAGCGGACCGGGCCGCTATTCCTATCGTAACCAACGAGGACAAACGGGAAACCGTTCAACAGGTGATGACGACGATCGTGGATTCGCTTGCCCCCGAGTATGTAGCAACGCCCAAAGAAGTATTCGCGCGCTCGCACGACGGACGCGGCGATACAACCGGCAAGGCGACGGGCGATCTTTCATCCGGTTCAATCAAAGGTGCTTCTCGGAAACCACCGAAACGGGGTGGATTCCTTAGGCGATGGGTACGCTACAGTGGTAGAAACACGTAAGGGTTTAATGATCATAATCGACGGGCTGGGCGATCGTCCCTCTCGCCTACTGGAAGACGCTACCCCGCTCGAAGCCGCCCACACCCCTAACCTCGATCGGTTGGTAAGCGAAGGATATTGTGGTCAAGTGGATCCGTTCATCGCGGCGATGCCGGTCGGCACCCATACCGGTACTGCCCTGTTGATGGGCATGGCGCCGGGGCAGGTCTATACCCTCTCCCGCGGTCCGGTCGAGGCTCGAGGCAGTGATGCCGCCATAGGTCCGGATGACGTTGCGTTGCGGGGCAATTTCGCTACTTTACAGCGCGGTGACCACGGGTTCGCGATACTCGATCGGCGTGCGGGGCGTATTCACGAAGGCACCGACAGACTGGCCGCGGCCTTGCGGGATATCGACTTGGGACAGGGTGTTAAATCGAATATCTACCCGGTCGGCCAACACCGCTCGGCAGTGGTTTTGTCGGGACCGCAATTGTCCGAGAACGTAAGCGATACCGATCCGGGCCACCTTAACAAGGGCAACGGGGTTTTAAAGTGCACCCCGCTGGACGGCGCCGATACAATGGCCGTACAGACCTCCGAGGCAATAAACCAATTCATCGAGCGAGCCTTCGAAATTCTGCAGGACCATCCGGTAAACCGCCAACGCAACCGGAACGGACTCGCTCCGGCGAACGGCATCATCACTCGTGGCGCGGGTAAAATTCACAACTTCCAAGGCTTTCTCCGCCAACTCGGACTGAGTGTTTCGCTCGTCGCCGGCGGACACACGGTTCTTGGATTAGCCGATCTTCTGCACTACGACACCCTAACCGCTCCGGAATTCACCGCGTTACCGGATACGGACCTCGATGCGAAGGTGGCGGCCGCGTTCGAGAAACTCAAGAGTTACGATCTTGTATANTTGCATATCAAGGGCACGGACATTTGCGCGCACGATAAAGATGCCCGGGGCAAACTCGATTTCATTTCCCGTATCGACAAGGCTATCGCCCCGTTAATCGGCGACGAGATCGTGATCGGCGTTACCGCCGATCATTCCACCGATTCAACATCGGGGCGCCACACAGGCGACCCGGTGCCGTCCCTGGTTCGAGTACCGGGCGGACGCCGCGACGGCTGTCGAAAATTCGGCGAATCGGAGTGTATGCGGGGCGGTCTGGGACGGATTTCCTCGCACACGTTCCTGCTTACCTTTCTGGACGGGGTCGGCGTTCTGCGTAATTACCGCCCTTCCGATATGCCGTTCGTGACCTGATCGGAGCTGATTACGCAACGGGAAAGAATAATCAAAAACACAGGGTCGATTATCGATCCGTCCGGCGCTGTAATAAAATATTCATAAAACATTAATTTAAGCGAAATATTCTTGTCCTATTTTGTTTGCGCGCGGAATTCAGCTCTATCCTGGTTTTGTGACGTTCACGGCCCTGACGGGATCTGGATTTTCCACAAACGAAAAACCGGAATAGATACGATGAAACCAGCACAGTTTTTTCTCAACGCTCTTGTGTTTTCCGTCGCCGTCTCCAGCATGGCGGTGGAAGCGCGCACCTTGATTCAGAACAAAGGATCGGACACTCTGGTGAATGTGGCCCAAGCCTGGGCCGAGGAGTATCGCAAGGTCAATCCGGACGTTGCGGTTGCCGTAACCGGAGGCGGTTCCGGGACCGGGATCGCCGCACTGATCAACGGGACCGTGGACATTGCTAATGCCAGCCGCCGGGTCAAGCAGAAGGAGATGGATCTGGCCAGAAGCCGTGGCCAGGATCCGGTTAAGCATGTTGTCGCCTACGACGCGTTGTCGGTTTTTCTTCATCCGGACAATCCGCTTGACAGTATCAGCCTTGAGGAACTGGCCGAGATCTACGGTGAAGGCGGCGAATTCACCATTTGGCCCGATGTCGGTGTGGAAGTGCCCGGCTGCAAGGACCAGACGATGATCCTGGTCAGCCGCCAGAACAACTCCGGTACCTACGCCTATTTCCGAAAAATCACACTGGGCAAGAGGCGCGATTTCAGATTGGGGACCCGCGATATGCACGGCTCAAAGGATGTTGTCGATCTGGTTGCTTCCACCTCCTGCGCGATCGGTTACAGCGGACTCGCCTATGCCACCGACCACGTCAAGATGGCGTGCATTTCGAAGACAAAGGGGGGGGCTTGCGCGAATCCAAGCGTGGCCACCGCCAGCGACGGCAGCTACCCTATCGCACGGCCGCTGATGATGTACACTGATGGCGAGCCGGCGGGCGAGATAAAGAACTATATGGAGTGGATTCTGAGCGACGCCGGGCAATGCATTATTTTGTCGAAGGGATATGCTCCGGTGCGTGACGTCAAATGCGACTGAGCCGTGAGCCATGAAGACTCGAGAAGAGGCGGCTTTTGCCGCCTCTTCTCGTAAACCCGGGACCAATTAAAGATGTCGCACTACGAACAACGCCTACAGCAGGATCTTGACAATATACAGCGGCGCGTCGGGGCTCTGGCACGCGATGCCGAGCAAGCCGTGGCGAATTCACTGCAGGCCGTTAAGACGGGCAGCCGCAAACTGGCTTACAGAACTATCCTCGAAGACGGGAAAATCAATCGCGCCCATACGGAGCTGAACAAGGCGTGTTTCCGCTTCATTGCAGTGCATCTGCCGAGCGCCGGCCCCTTGCGCCTTGTCGAGTCCGTGGTCAGGACGAGTATTCAACTTGAGCGCCTCGGTGACTACGCCGTGACGATTAGCCGCGAGGCCATACAGATGTCAAAACCGCCGAAAGAGCTATTGGTGCGCCAACTGGAATTGATATCCCGTGACGTACTGCTCATGCTGGATCAATCGATCTCGGCGTTCTCGGAGAGTAATGAAGAGAAGGCGCGTACGACAATGAACATGGCGTCAAGCATCGAACCACGCATGGATGTGGTCTACTCGGATTTGATAGACGTCGGCGATAGCGCGCGAGTTCGGGATTCGTTGTCCATGTTCGTCATCTTCAATATGGTGAAACGGGTTTCTGATCAGGCTAAAAACATCTGCGAAGAAGCCCTGTTCGCGATCAGCGGTGAATACAAACAGGCGGCCCGGCATAAAATCCTGTTCGTGGACGAGGAGGGTTCCCGTCTCGCTCCCATGGCTGTTGCCATTGCCCGTAAATTGTTTCCGGACAGTGCCGACTACCTCTATACCGGTCGACAGGCAAGACCTCTGGATTCCGCAACGGTCTCGTTTATGCAGCGGCACGGCTACGAATTGGAGTCTACCGAGCCGGTGGAGTTCGACCCGTCCCCGGAAGGCGTGGGCGAGTATTTTGTGGTGGTAAGCCTCGACAGTGCGGTGGCGTCCTATTTTCCGACTCTGCCTTTTCATACTTCAGCGCTGGAGTGGGACGTAGAACCGGATATGTCCGGAATAGCCGACATATCGGACGATTCTTTTCTGGAGGAACTGTATCGCGGTATCGTGGCGAACGTCAGTGATCTGGTCGAAATGATGACCGGTAAAGGGGCGGTCTGAGATGGCGAACGACATCGCCGAGGGCGCGTCCCCGGCGGGCGGACCCGCGCAAAGGGGCCGGATTCAGGCAACGGACTTCGATCGGCGCGACGCCGACTGGTATATCGACCAGGGCATACAATTACTGGTCTTTATCGGCGGTATATCGGCGATCGTATTCATCATTGGGATCTTCGTCTTTATTACCAAGGAGGGGTTTGGTTTCATATTCGGTGAAATGGATTTCGGGCAGTTCTTCACCTCGCCACGCTGGCGGCCCACGTCGGAATACAACCCAACCTATGGAATCCTCGCTCTGGTGGCGGGAACGGCAAGTGTCACCGGCCTCGCCATGCTGATCGCCATACCCTTTTCCCTCGGGGCGGCAATATACATAGCCGAGTTTGCCACGGGGAAAACACGGGAGTATCTGAAGATACTGGTCGAACTGTTGGCGGCGATCCCCTCCATAGTATGGGGTTTCATTGGCCTGACCATCATGAATCCTCTGATCATAAAGATCTTCGACGTCCCGATCGGACTCACCGTGCTGAATGCGGGAGTCATACTGGGTCTGATGGCGGCGCCGATTATGACCTCGATCGCGGAGGACGCACTCAAGGCGGTTCCCGACCGCTATCGAGAAGCGGCCGAAGCGATGGGCGCTACCCACTGGCAGGTCACCATCAAGGTCGTTTTGCCGGCTGCCAGGAACGGCCTGCTTGGCGCCGTTCTGTTGGGTGTGGGCCGGGGATTCGGTGAAACCATGGCGGTGCTGATGGCCACCGGCCATGCGATCAATCTACCGAGCAGCATATTCGATTCGGTGCGCGCGCTGACCGCTACCATCGCCGCCGAACTTGGTGAAACCGCGGTCGGATCGAATCATTACATGGCGTTGTTCACGATCGGCATTTTTCTTTTCGTCGTTACTTTCGTTATCAACCTGACCGCGGACCTGGTGGTCCGCGGCGTTCGCAAGGGATAAGACGCCATGTTTGCAGCGACAGAATTGAACCAACGGGACAAAAACACGCAAACCCTGTTCCGCATGGGTTTTATGCTGGTGACGGCGCTGTTGATTTTGCCCGTTTTGTTGATACTCGCCACGCTCGTCTACAAAGGTGGATCCATCATATCCGCGGAATTTCTGTTCGGCGACCCGACCAACGGCATGAGAGAGGGCGGTATTTTCCCGGCTCTGTATGGAACCGTCTGGCTGGTGGCGGTGGCCTTATTGGTGTCCGTACCGCTGGGCGTTGCGGCGGCGGTTTACTTGAGCGAGTACGCCGGCGACAATTGGTTTACCCGGGTCATAAACCTCGCCATCATCAATCTAGCCGGTGTCCCGTCGATCGTACATGCACTATTCGGGGTTGGCGCGTTTGTGCTGTTTTTCGGAATCGGCACCAGCATTCTGGCCGCGAGCCTGACGCTGGCGATTATGACCTTACCGGTCGTGATTGTCGCGACCCGGGAGTCGTTGCAGGCAGTGCCGCGGGAGTTTCGCGAGGCGTGCTGGAATATGGGGGCAACCCGCTGGCAGACCATTCGCCGGGTCGTATTGCCCAACGCGGTCAGCGGCATTCTGACCGGTGTTATCCTGGAGGTTTCACGCACCACGGGCGAGACCGCACCGATCATGTTCACGGGTGCGGCCTTCTTTTTGCCCTTTCTGCCTGAAAGCGTGTTCGACCAGACCATGGCGCTATCCCTGCATCTCTACGTCATAACCACCCAGGTTCCGGGCGTTCCGGAGGCGTTGCCCTTCGGTGTGGCTTTGGTCCTGATCGGTATGGTTTTGCTTATGAACAGCTTTTCAATTGCGCTTCGTATGTGGCTGAGGGGCAGGAAAAAATGGTAGCCGGGAGTATTGCCTCCGCGCACGGGCGTGAGGATTCACCGGTGAAACTTGAAATCGATGACCTGTCGATCGGTTACGGCGGACAAACCATTCTGGACAACGTGAACTTGTCGATTCGCGAACACGAAATTTTCGGGATCATCGGGCCGGCCAACGCCGGCAAGACCTCGTTTCTAAAAGCCCTGAACCGCATGGATATGTTCAACTCATCGATGCAGGTGGACGGCACCATTCGCTTCAATGGCCGCGATATAAAGGCCCTGCGAAACGTTTATGCGCTACGCAGCCGCATTGGCGTCGTGTTTCCGCTGCCGGTGGGCCTGCCGCTCACGGTTTACGATAACGTGGCCATGGCGCCGCGTCTGGCCGGCACCACCAAAAAGGCGGAACTGGATGTCATCGTCGAGCGCTGCCTCACCCGCGCGGCCCTTTGGGACGAAGTAAAGGACCGGTTGAAATCTCTTGGCAGTCTGCTCTCCGGCGGGCAGCAACAGCGCCTGACCATCGCCAGAGCGTTATCCCAGAATCCGGAACTCTTGATGCTCGATGAATTCTCCATCGCCGTCGATCCCGTGACCACGATGCGGATCGAGGACGTCCTAAAGGAGCTGCGAAACGAGATCACCATTATTCTGGTGACGAATTTGGTGCAACAGGCCCGCCGACTGGCCGATCGCACGGCGTTTTTCCTCGGAGGAGAGTGCGTGGAGGTCGGCCCGACCGAACAACTTTTCCAGGGCGATGTGAAAGACCAACGTACCCGGGATTATATAGCGGGTCGTTTCGGCTGACTATTATGCTCCATTCCAATCAACGAACGTTATGAACAGCCCCGCTCGCGACGACTACGCCGTTCATACCGTCATGCTGAATCTGTGGTATGGGACGTTTCAGGCTCTGTTCGATATCAATTTGGACGTCAAAAAGGGGATCATTACGTCGCTGATAGGGCCATCCGGCTGCGGAAAATCCACGTATCTGCGCAGCGTCAATAGAATCAACGAGCGGCTCGGCTACGTACGCACGGAAGGCACCATCGAAGTGCTGGGGAAGAATATCCTTGATGCGAACGTCGAAATCCTTCAGGTGCGCAAGCAGATCGGGATGGTTTTCCAGCGGCCCAATCCTCTGCCGCTTTCGATTCGCGACAACATCCTGTTTGGCCACAATATTCACATGCGCGGACAAAAATCATCGAAATTCGACAGGGAAGACGTCGTAGAATCGGCTCTGCGCCGGGTCCTGCTTTGGGATAAAGTCAAGGACAGGCTGCAGCGAAAGGCAACCGAGTTGTCGCTGGAAGAACAACAGAAATTGTGTATCGCCCGCTTGCTGCCGGTAAAGCCCGCGGTCCTGCTGATGGACGAGCCGTGCTCGGCGCTGGACCCCAAGGGCACCGAAGCGGTAGAGGAGCTAATCTGGGAACTCCGGGGCGATTTCACGATCCTGATCGTAACCCACAACATGGCACAAGCCAGGCGCGCCAGCGAAGAGTGTATCTTCATGTTGATGGGAAAGGTTATCGAGCACGGCGCGACCGAGGAAGTGTTTTTAACACCCCGCCAATCCGAGACGGCGGACTATATCGAAGGGCGTTATGGGTGAAGGCGTATCCGCGGCCTGTTTAATCCGAATGGCGAGAACACCCAAGATACTGGTAGTGGACGATGAACCGGCAATCCGGGAGATGATTTCCATGAATCTTTCCCGAAGCGGTTTCGAATGCGTTGAAGCAGGAAACACGGATACCGCCCGTCTCGAGGTCGCCCGCTCGTCACCGGATTTGATTCTGCTCGACTGGATGCTGCCGTCCGAATCCGGCGCCGATTTCGCGCGCCGGCTGAAAAACGATCCGGCCACGAGGGAAATCCCTATTATCATGTTAACCGCGCGCACAGCCGAGACCGACAAAGTGCAGGGGTTGAATATCGGCGCGGACGACTATATGACCAAGCCGTTTTCGTCGCTTGAATTAACCGCGCGGATCAAGGCGGTATTGCGACGCACCGCGCAATCCATACCCATTGCCCCGGTGGAAATTTCCGGTCTGCGCCTGGATCCCGATACGCACAGGGTGACGATTTCCGACCAGGCGGTGGATCTGTCCCCCATCGAGTTTCGATTACTTTACTACCTCATGACTCATCCGGAGCGGGTTTTTAGCCGGGCACAGCTGATCCAGCAGGTCTGGGATAATAATACCTTCGTCGAGGAACGCACCGTCGACGTACATATTCAACGGTTGCGTAAGGCCCTGGAACCCTCGAGCCATGATCGGCTGATCCAGACCGTGAGGGGGACAGGGTATCGCCTGTCAACAAAGCACGACAAGACTCACGACACTGGATCTTCGGAGTGATAATCTATCGCTCGCCGATTTATTTCGGTGCAGGAAACGCGTGGACAATCGAAACGATTCACTCAAAATCGAACTGTTGTGGCCGGCGGGTATCGCGGTACTCGGCGGAATTGGAGGATTGATTTTTGAATCTCCTTTGTTATTTTTACTGGCCGGCGTTGCCGTCTACGCCGTATGGCATCTCTATAATCTCGTTCGAATCGTCCGAATACTTGACAGCGGCGGGAAATTAAAGCCGCCCTTTCCACCTGGCTTATGGGGCGGGCTGTATGAAAGGGTGCGGACCCTAGAGAAACGCAGTAAGAAGCGCAAACGCCGTATTGCTACGTTTCTGGATCGGTTCAGGGAGTCCGCAGCCGCATTTCCCGACGCCGCGATTATCACCGGGAAAGAAGGCAATATCGAATGGTGCAACGCTGCCGCCGGTGACTTGCTCGGGTTGGGATGGCCCGGCGTGAGGGGACAGGGTATTTCCGCGGCGGTCGGGGATCCGATATTTCGCGAATACTTCAGCCTGGAGGACTACGAGCGCCCTCTCGAATTCAGCTCTCCCGGAGACCGCTCAACAATATTGTCGGTCAAGGTCACCCGGTTCGGAAAAAAGCGTCAGCGCCTGCTGATCGCGCGCGATATTACGCGGCAGTACTATCTCGATCGTCTGCACCGGGATTTCGTTGCCAACGCATCTCACGAACTGCGCACACCATTGACGGTTTTACGCGGTTTTCTGGACACCCCAGTGGAGCCTGTCGGTGATTCCCGACGGCAAGATCGCGTAAGGCAGTTGATGTTGCAGCAGGCGGAACGCATGGAAGAAACGCTGAATGACCTGATGTCGCTCTCCCGCCTTGACTTTGAAAAAGAGCTGCCCGCGAAGAGGGCCGTGCCTGTGCCGGAAATGATAGAGAGCATCATTGAAGACGCTAAAGCGCTTAGTGGGGAGTCCGCGCATACCTTCAGCGTTATGGCGGAAGAGTACAGATCGATCCGGGGACATGCATCGTGGTTGCAAAGGGCTTTTTCCAACCTGGTATTCAACGCAGTGCGCCATACGCCCCCCCATTCCCGTATTGCCATACGGTGGACGGCCTGTGACGGCGGCGCGCGATTCAGTGTCGAAGACAACGGAGAAGGCATTCCCGCACGCCACCTGCCGCGGCTGGGCGAACGTTTCTATCGAATCGATCCGGCCCGTAGCCGGGAATCAGGCGGGACCGGACTCGGATTGTCGATCGTCAAGCTTATCCTGTCACGGCACGACGCCGAACTGAAAATTTCGAGTGAAATAGGCAAAGGCAGTGTTTTTACCTGTATGTTTCCCGAATCACGTCTGGTCGATCCGCGGGTACCGGTGATCGACCACGACCGGGAAAACCCCGCAACGGCTCCGGCCACCGTACCAAAATAACTTCCCATTTTCACATCCCGTCTTCGGGCCACCTTTGAACGATCCTCAATCGCAAAATCCTCGTATTAGCCCTGCTAGGAGCCTGTCGGACTTAGGGGATCGTAGCGAGGTAGGTGGGAAATCGAGACCAATTTTTCGATTTATTGAGGCGAATAGCCAGCTATTTAACGAAATAAATCGGGAAAGTGGGCCGATCTCCCGCCGCCGCAGTAGATTCATCCTAAGTCCGACAGGCTCCTAGTACTGCGGTTTTGTTCCATCGGATCGTCCAAATCTAACCCAAAT
>JAANXG010000112.1 GCA_018263405.1 Gammaproteobacteria bacterium | reverse complement strand
TAGGGTTGTCTTTCAGGGACGCTGTAAGAAGTGGCATAGGGAAGTGCCGTTTACGGAGCTAAGGATGCAATACCTCCCTGTACGCTCTGGCGAAAGCCTCCGTGCTTTCGACAGCCCTGAAAGACAATCCTACCCCCCACATTCTTGCACGGGGTTATTGAGAAATTACGCGAGCTCGACATCACCGGCGTCCGCCCGACGAACGTTCTCGAAGTCCTCGGCCGTGATGTCGTGTGGTGTATTGTTCGCTTCGCGCATCGGCGCCACCAACCCGATGTGCCTTTCTTCGTACTCGGGCTGCTTCAGGTCGCTATTTCGGATTGTCTGAATGTCTCCGTCGCTCGGCTCGGTTTCCGCAGTGCCCCGCACCGAAATGTTACCGGAAATGTTACTGATAGTGTTTCTGAACCACGGACAGCAGGAGGGGGTGGATGTACGGATTGCCCGCGACGATCTCGCCGCTTTCGATAAAGTCGCGTTCGTTGTTCAGATCGCTCACCAGACCGCCGGCTTCGCGGATCAGCAGGCAGCCGCCGGCCATATCCCAGGGTTTGAGGCCGGTTTCCCAGAAGCCGTCGAGCCGGCCGCAGGCCACATAGGCCAGGTCCAGGGTGGCGGCCCCCGGGCGCCGGATGCCGTGGGTCCGCGGTAGCAATTCTTTTAACGTCTTCAAGGCGTTGTCCAGATGATCCATGGACCGGAATGGGAACCCGGTGCCAATCAGGGACTGGTCGAGCCTGCGAGCCCGGCTGACTCGAATCCGCCGGCTGTTGAGATGAGCGCCGGCGCCCGTGCTCGCGGTGAACAGCTCGTCGCGTAGTGGGTCGAATATGACCGCTTGTTGGAGCTTGTCTTTGTGGCGCAGGGCGATGGAAACGGCGCATTGCGGAAAGCCGTGGAGATAGTTCGTGGTGCCGTCCAATGGATCGATGATCCATTGGTACTCGTCGCCTGTGTGTTCGCCGCTTTCCTCGGCAAGAATGCCGTGATTCGGGTAGGCGTGGCGGAGGATCTGGATAATTTCGTTTTCCGCGGCGCGGTCGACCTCGCTTACATAATCGTTAAACCCTTTCCGGTCGACGGACAAGGTGTCTCCTCTGTCGAATGACCGCACGATGATTTTGCCCGCCTGCCGGGCGGCTTTTACGGCCGTGTTCAAGATCGGATGCACGAGCGGTTACTCCGGCCGAGAGGCTTTGCGTATGATGGAATCATTTTGAGACAGGTTCTGTGTTTTGACCGCCCGATCCGAGCGAGTTGTCGGTGGTGGACCGGGCATGTGTATTGTAACGGTATAGAAATTCAGTGGTACAGGACTCCATTCGATTTTGTCTGATACGCACCACCCATCCCGGGAATATCGGGGCCACGGCGCGGGCGATGAAAACCATGGGACTGCGGCGGTTATATCTGATCGAGCCGGCGCGTTTCCCGAGCGACGAGGTTACAAGTCGGGCCGCCAATGCTGGTGATCTGCTGGATAATGCAGTAGTGGCGCCGCACCTGTCCGATGCGCTGAAGGGTTGCGAACTCGTGCTGGGCACCACCGCGCGGGGCCGCAAGATCGAATGGCCGACAATCGACCCGGAAAGTGCCGGGCGCTTGCTGGTGGACGAGGCGCGACTGGGACGGCAGGCGGCGGTGCTCTTCGGTACGGAACGAAATGGGTTGAGCAACACGGACGTCGAGCACTGTCACCAATTGATCCGGATTCCCACGGACGAAAGCTATGCGTCATTGAACCTGGCCGCGGCCGTACAGATCATCGCCTATGAAATATACAAATATGCCGCGGTGTCGAGCAGTGTTCCGGGCACGAGGGCGAGGCCCAAGGCGGATGCGAAGGAAATGCAGCGCTTTTACCGACATCTGCGGGAGGTGTTGCATGATCTGGACTTTGTCAAAATCCAGCATCCGCCCGTCGTGCTGATGCGAAAACTGGTTCGTTTGTTCAATCGAGCGCGGCCGAACCGTGAAGAACTCAATATACTGCGTGGTATTCTCACGGCGATTCAGGAAAACTTGAAACCATCGCGGCACGGCCGCAAATAAGTCTACTGTATGTTGTCCAAATAAATGATGGAAGCGCTATTTCCATAACGGTACTAAGGGCTCGCGCAAAAATAACTTCACAGAATTTGCGCCCGAATTTGGGTTAGATTTGGACGATCCGATGGAGTAAAACCGCAGTACTAGCAGGGCTACTATGAGGATTTTGAGATTGAGGATCGTTCAAAGGTGGCCCGAAGACGGGAGGTGAGAATGGGAAGTCATTTTTGCGCGAGCCCTAAGGTTGTGGGTAGAAGGTAAGGCGGAAAATGTTTGAAAGATTGAAAGAAGATATCGGTTGCGTGTTTGAACGCGACCCGGCGGCGCGGTCGACTTTTGAAGTCCTGACTGCTTATCCGGGGCTGCACGCGCTCCTGGTGCATCGACTCTCGCACAAGCTTTGGAGTGCCGAATGGTGCTGGCTGGCGCGTTTCATCTCCCACATCGCCCGCTGGTTGACGGGCATTGAGATCCATCCTGGGGCACAAATCGGCAGACGATTTTTTGTCGACCATGGCATGGGGGTCGTGATCGGTGAGACGGCGGTGATCGGTGCCGATTGTACACTCTATCATGGTGTTACCCTGGGCGGTACGACGTGGAAGAAGATTAAGCGTCATCCAACCCTCGGCAAGAATGTCGTGGTAGGGGCCGGCGCCAAAGTTCTGGGGCCCGTCGAGATTGGCGATTTCGCGCGAATCGGTTCCAACTCCGTTGTGGTCAAGGACGTACCGGATCACGCCACGGTGGTCGGGATCCCGGGACGGATTCTCGAGGAAAAAACCGAACCGGGAGAGCACGAGGAGTTTGACGCCTACGGCCAACCGCTTCAGAGCAAGGACAAGGATCCGGTGGCGATCACCATGGAGCAGTTGTTTCGACATATCAAAGAGCTGGACGCTCGCTACCGGTTGGTTGCGGACCGATTGGCGCACATTGATCCGGCGGCGCAGCCCCCCATCGGGTCGGAGTTCGATACCGGGGAACTGAATATGGATGAGGACGAAGAAACGCCGAAATCGAAAAAACGATCGGTATAGTGATATGAAAGCGCCCGGGGCATCGGTATCGAGAACGATGCAGTGTGAATTTCAGAATGATGCCCTATCGAGGGGTTCGGTTTTTCGTTATCATTCTTACAAACATGTGAAAGGTTGGTGATTATGCCTGTCACGCTCACTGAAGCGGCCGCGCAGCGGGTACAGGGGTACCTGGAATCACGAGACACCGGTGAGGGCCTGCGATTCGGCATCAAGACGACCGGATGCTCCGGTTATGCGTATGTTGTGGATTTGGCCGATCGCGTCGAGTCGGATGATCACGTTTTTGAGAGTCACGGCGTGAAAGTGATTGTCAGCGAGAACGCGCTTGAACTGGTGGATGGTACGGAGATCGACTATCGCAAAGAGGGCTTGAACGAGTCCTTTCACTTTCAGAACCCACGGGTTAAGGACACCTGTGGCTGCGGTGAAAGTTTCTCTATCTGATTTTCTACTGACCGGGCCAGTACCCCGTCAAGATCATCTTGAAGGGGTACTATGGAGAGTAAGACGTTTCTGCCTTGATACGTTAAATGCTTTGTAGCGCTGCGATTGCGACCCTCGGCTGCAAGGTCAATGCGTTCGAATCCGAGCTAATTGCCCAGTCCCTGGCAACGAAGGGTTATCGGATTCTGGATAATGGCCAGGCAGCGGATCTATATGTCATTAATACCTGCACGGTTACCCGCGAAGCCGACCGCCAAGCCCGGCAGACCGTCCGCCGCCTGATCCGCCAGAATCCCAATGCACTCGTGGTTGTTACGGGCTGTTATGCGCAGATGAACGGAGAGACTTGCGGACGGATTCCCGGTGTGGATTTGGTGCTTGGCAATGACCGCAAACTCGACCTCGTGAATTATCTGCCGCAGCTCGAGCAGAGCCGATTACCAAAGGTTCTGGTTGGCGATTTGAACGACCATGTGTCGCTGCCGAACCAGTTGCTTGCCGGTTTCGATGCCCGGACCCGCGCCTTCGTGCAAGTCCAGCAAGGCTGCAATCAGGGGTGCACATTTTGCATTATCCACCGCGCCCGCGGGCCCAGCCGCTCGTTGCCCTTGACCTTGATCCAGCGACAAGTAGAGCGGCTGCTGATTAACGGCTACCGCGAAATCGTGATTTGTGGCGTCGACCTTGGCGCGTACGGCAAAGACATTACCGAAACCGGCCACGGCCGCCGTTCGGACTTGAGTACTTTGTTGAGCAGCATCGCGGCGCTGGATGAGGATTTTCGGATCCGCTTGAGTTCAATCGATCCGGCGCATATCGACGACACTTTGATCCAGCTGTTGGCGAGTCATTCCAAATTCTGTCCACATTTGCATCTCTCCCTGCAAAGCGGGAACGCATTGATTCTAAAGCGCATGAAGCGCCGCTACACGGTCGATCATGTCCGGGAGCGTATCTCGCGGCTTCGTCAGGCGATCCCCAACCTCGTGCTGAGTGCCGACGTCATGGTGGGATTTCCCACCGAGACCGACGAATGTTATCTGGATACTGANCGCATGGTGGAGGCCCTGGAGATTGCTTATCCTCATGTATTTCCCTACTCCGAGCGAGACGGGACGCCCGCGGCCCGTATTCCGGCCGATCGACAGGTTCCCGTGCCAGTTCGAAAATCGCGAGCTGAACGACTGAGGTACGTCGGGAGGCAAGTGCGTAACAAGGTCTTGCGGAACAGGATCGGCGCGTCGGTGCGTGCCCTGGTGGAAAGTGAGCGTTCCGGCGTTTCCAGGTCCGGCGTTTGGCGCGCCCGGGGCGCGGATTACCTGCCGATCGTCCTTACCGCACCCAAGGTCAAGCCGGGAGACTTCATCGAGACGGTAATCGATGACGTAGAATATGATTACCTCGTTGCCCGCCCAGGCGCCTGAGGTTACACTACGCGCCCGCACCTACCGCGCCTTTTCTTGTAATTTCAGTAAGTTGGAGAACCCATACAATGGCGGTCGAACGTACCTTATCGATTATCAAACCCGAAGCCGTGGCACGAAACATTATCGGGGATATCTACAAGCGCTTTGAACAAGGGGGGTTGAGGATCATCGCGGCGCGTATGCTACGCCTCACCGAGAACCAGGCCAGGCGATTCTACGAAATCCACAAGGACCGGCCATTTTATGGCGACTTAGTGGCGTATATGCAGTCCGGGCCTGTGCTGGTGCAAGTGCTTGAAGGCGACGACGCAATCGCCCGTAACCGTGAAATTATGGGTGCGACAAACCCAGCGGAGGCAGCCGAAGGAACAATTCGCGCGGACTTCGCTGAATCGGTAGAAAAAAACGCTGTCCATGGATCGGATGGTCCGGAGACCGCCAGGACTGAAATCATGTTTTTTTTCCCCGACGACGAGATTTGTCCGCGCACGCGATAGACGCTATGACGTTGTCCAATCTAATGAACTTTGACCGCCCGGCGATGGCCGAGTTTTTCTGCAATTTGGGAGAAAAGCGATTCAGAGCCGAACAGGTCGTGAAATGGATCCATCAGCTCGGCGTCGCGGACTTCGACGCTATGACCAATCTCGGTAAAAACCTGCGAGCGGTCTTACAGCATACGGCCGAAGTGGCGCCTCCGGCGGTTCTTGGCGAGCAGTGGTCCGCGGACGGAACCTGCAAATGGTTGATGAGGCTGGGCGATGGCAATGCCATCGAGACGGTATTCATCCCGGAAACCGAACGGGTGACCTTGTGTGTGTCCTCGCAGGTCGGGTGTGCTTTGAACTGCAGCTTTTGCGCGACGGCGCGCCAAGGCTTTGCGCGTAATCTGGGCCCCGCCGAGATTATCGGGCAATTGTGGGCCGCCAACGAGCGCCTGCGAACCTTTGGTGCGCCGAGGGTCACCAACGTCGTTATGATGGGCATGGGCGAGCCTTTGTTGAATTATGACGCCGTCGTGACCGCGATGAACCTGATGCTGGACGATTTCGCTTATGGCCTGTCGCGTCGCCGGGTCACCCTAAGCACCGCGGGGCACGTCTCCGGCATCGACCGGTTGAAGGAAGACTGCCCTGTTAGCCTGGCTGTTTCACTGCACGCAACGACGGACACTTTGCGGGACACCTTGGTGCCGTTGAACAAAAAATATCCTATCGCCAAGCTGCTGAATGCCTGCCGGCGCTATGTTGCCGACGCCCCGCGCACCCGTGTAACGTTTGAATACACATTGATCGATGGCGTGAACGATTCCGATAAAGACGCCGACCGGCTGGCGGCATTGGTGGCTGACGTACCCTGTAAGATTAATTTGATTCCTTTTAATCTCTTTGAGGGCACCATATACCGGCGGCCTCCTCGGTTACGGATCGATCGGTTCCGGGAGACACTGTTATCGCGAGGCCTGTTCACCGTGACCCGCACTACTCGGGGCGATGATATCGATGCTGCTTGTGGCCAATTGGCCGGACAGGTCCAGGATCGCACGCGACGAGCGCAGCGCTATCGATGCCACCGGACGGCAGACGTGCACTAAACGGGCAAACCCTACCCGACTCGCCGAATGCGACAATATCGCCTTGAAGGAGTACTAATGCGCCCTATTGTTTATATATTTGGGTGGCTATTGCTGTTGGGTTGCGTCTCAGTGGAAGACGGTGCATACACACCCGCCGTGGATGCCAACTCCCGTGCGGCAGTGCACACGCAGCTTGCACTCGGGTATTTGCAGCGGGGTCAGAAACAAACCGCGTTAGCTGAACTGGAGCAGGCATTGGAAATAGCTCCGGATCACTCCCGAACGAATTATGTTATGGCCATGTTGCAAACCCAGTTAAATCGCAGGGAAAAGGCGGACCGCCATTATCGCAGGGCTTTGAAGTCCAATCCGGAGAACTCTAATGCGGCGCACGATTACGCGATATTTCTGTGTAGGGCGGGAAAGGTCGAGGAAGCGGTGAAATATTTCGAAAGCGCCTTAAACGATCCTTTGTATGAGCGAAAGACTCTGACTAATCTTCGCGCGGGCGAGTGTTTAATCAATATGCGCACGGACCGACGTGGGGCGGAGTCTTACTTCAGGGCGGCGCTCGATGCGAATCCGAATCTGGGTCCGGCACTGTACCATATGGCGGATATTGTTTTCGCGCGCGAGGACTACCTGACGGCAAGGGGTTATATTGAGCGGTATTTTTCCGTTGCACCGGATACGCCATCGAGTCTGTTGCTGGCTGTAAAAATAGAGTCGCGCTTGAACGCTAATGATGTCGCGCGGAATTACGCAACAAGATTACGAAAAAAATTCGCTTCCTCGGATGAGGCCAGGCAACTTAAGATGTACAAATGAAAGAATCGGGAAACACCGTCGATGTAATGACGTGCGGGCGCCTGTTGAGGTGCGCTCGGGAACGACAAAGGCTCTCGGTGGATGATGTCGCCCTTGAATTGCGACTTTCGAACTTCCAAATTCGGGCACTGGAAGACGACGACTGGGACCGGTTGCCCGGTATTACGTATGTCCGCGGCTACTTGAGGTCCTACGCACGGTTGCTCGACGTGGATATCGAAAATTTGTTGGAGGGTGCGAGCGAAGAAGGCGTCGAGGATTTTCGTACTGAAAACCGGTGTAACACCGGTGGAAATATCGACGAGTCCGATGCGGTCTCGGCGTATCGACCCCCATGGGGCTGGATTATCGGTGTGTTGGCAATCAGCGTGCTGGCGTTGTTCCTCTGGTACTCGAAGGATCGGCCACAATGGGTCACCGGTGTTGCCACCGGCGTGGGTACCCCGACCGGCAGTGAGGTAGTCGGACGACGAGACGAGGGCGTATCGGATACCCGGACATCCGGTGAGTCATTGGGGATCGCTTCGGGTGATTCTTCCTTGTCTACGGGTATCGAGCGCATCGTTTTGCGAACCGAAGAACGCGCCTGGGTCGATATTCGCGATGCTCGTGGTGAGCGGCTGTTGTATCGGGCCGTTGAACCGGATCGCCGCATCGAGGTAGAGGGGCTACCGCCATTTCGTGTGTTTCTGGGAAACGCGCGGGCCGTCCGGATCGGGTATTCGCAAGAAATCGTTACGCCGAATATGCCTGCCGGCCGCTTGTATACCCGGTTCGTGCTGGGTGCGCCTTCCGGATAAACCGATAGAGCCCGTTAGGTATCGATGTCTCCGATTCAGTCCATCAAGGGCATGAACGATATATTGCCCGATACCGTGACCGCGTGGCAGCGGATGGAAGACATCCTGAAACAGGTGTTCTCGGCCTACGCCTACCACGAGATCCGACTACCGATAATGGAAAAAACCGACTTGTTTGCGCGATCTATCGGTGAGGATACCGATATCGTAGGCAAGGAAATGTACACATTCGAGGACCGAAACGGCGAGAGTGTCACGCTCCGGCCCGAGGCGACCGCGAGCTGTATCCGTGCGGGACTGGAACACGGCTTGTTTCACAACCGACAGCGGCGGTTGTGGTACATGGGTCCGATGTTCCGGCACGAACGGCCTCAGCGAGGGCGCTATAGACAGTTCCATCAGGCCGGGGTGGAAGCGGTCGGCTGGGCGGGGCCCGATATCGATGCTGAAACCATCGCGCTGTCAAGGAGGCTGTGGCGAGAGTTAAATATCCCGACGCCCCGTCTTGAAATCAATTCGCTGGGCGAAACCGATTCACGGTGCCGGTATCGCGCTAAATTGGTTGAATATCTAGAAAAATACCGCGAGGAGTTGGACCCGGATAGTCAAAGGCGCTTGACCGAGAATCCGCTGCGAATACTCGATTCCAAGCATACTCACACCCGGCAAATTCTGCGGGATGCCCCGAAGCTGTCGACTTATCTCGATCATGCGTCGAGTGAACATTTTGAGGGCTTGCTCGGACTACTGGATGAAATGGGTATCGAATATACCGTAAACCCGCGGTTGGTACGCGGTCTGGACTATTATTCGCGTACGGTCTTCGAGTGGGTCGGTGAAGGGAGAGGCGCTCAGGCCACGGTGTGTGCCGGAGGGCGGTACGATGGGTTGGTGGAAGTCCTGGGGGGGCAATCGACGCCTGCTATTGGGTTCGCCATGGGGCTTGAAAGATTGGTTGAAGCGGCCCGGGTCCAATCGGCCAAATCCGGTCCGGAGGTTTTTGTGATAGTGGTGGGCGGTCGCGCCAAGCGTCAAGGAATGGAACAGGCGGAGAGGCTGCGCGACAGGGGTTGCAGAGTACAACTGCATTGCGGCGACGGCACGATGAAAAGCCAGATGCGCAAAGCGGATCGAAGTGGCGCCCGGGTGGCAGTGATTATCGGTGAAGATGAAAGCGCCGGCCGTCTGGTGACAATTAAAAGCCTGAGGACGGACATCGAACAGTACACGGTGAGAGAGGATCGGGCGCCGGAGGCCATTGCCGAATTGCTGGCAAAGACCTCCGATCGAGAGGACGGGATACATTAACCCCAGGGCGCCTCTATTCATCAATGAATAGAGGCGTCCTCCAATATAAACAGAGGCTAGCATGGCCGGTTTGCACTTGTCTGACGAGGAACAATCCGAACGCTTTAAGGAATGGTGGAAGGAAAACGGCACTTCGGTGATCGCTGGCCTGGTCCTGGGTGTTGCTGTGATCGGGGGCGTGAATTACTGGCGGACGTACACAGCTGAACGAGCGGAATCCGCATCGGCCCTGTATGCTCAATTGCTTGAGAACCCGGATGGTTCGGCTGCCGTCGATGTCGGGAAGCGGTTGATTAACGAGTATTCGAGCACTCCATATGCCGGCAGGGCAGCGCTGTTTATGGCAAGAGCCGCTTTCGAAAACGGCGACATGGCCGAGGCCAAGAGTCACCTTGAGTGGGCTCTGGCTAATTCATCGGATTCGACGAACCGCAGATTGGCACGGCTCAGATTGGCACGACTCTCACTTAACCTGAACGAGCTTGGCGAGGTGGAAACCTGGCTCTCCGGTATGCAAGGCGGCGGGTACGAATCGGAATACCGGGAGTTGCGCGGCGATCTCGCTGTGGCACGAAACGATCCGAAGGCAGCTCGCGCGGAATATAAAGCGGCACTGGAAAATCTACCCGAGCGCTCTGCGTATGCTGATATGCTTAATATAAAATTGGACGCGGCCATCGGAGCTTCCCAATGAAAAAAATCGCCATAGCAGTTATCAGTCTTCTTGTCACCGCCTGCGGCATCGTGGACAAAATCCGCGGCAAGGACGATGAACTGAAACCATTGGAGCCCAATCCCGTTCCTGCTATCACGCAGGAAGTGACGTTGCAGAGGGCCTGGAGCTTCAATGTCGGAGGTGGGAAACAGGTAGGACTGCGTCCGGCCATGGGCGCCAACGCCGTGTTTATCGCCAACCCGGGGGGGGGTGTCGCGGCCGTTGATTTCGAGTCCGGTTCGGTCGAGTGGCGTACGCGGCTCGATATGACTATCACGGGCGGCGTGGGGACCGGCGA
>JAANXG010000111.1 GCA_018263405.1 Gammaproteobacteria bacterium | reverse complement strand
GTGCTCTTCCGATCTGCCAACGGCGAGATGGAAATCGAGCTGTATACGGCCGATCAGTTGGTGCCCACCGGTGAGTTGTTCCGAGCCATGCAGCAAGGCACGATCGATGCGGTGCAGAGTGACGACGACTCCATGGCTTCGCCCGTGGATATTTCCGTATTCGGGGGTTATTTCCCGTTCGGTTCCCGCTACAGCCTCGACGTGCCGGTTTTATTTCATCAATACGGCTTGGCGGAAATCTGGGAAGAAGCCTACAAAGAGGTTGGCGTGACCTGGCTCAGCGCCGGCGCCTGGGACCCGTGCCACTTTAACACCGTGCAACCGATTCGAAGCCTGGAAGATCTCAAGGGCATTCGCGTGTTTACCTTTCCGACCGCCGGACGTTTCTTGACGCAGTTCGGCGTCGTGCCGGTAACGCTGCCCTGGGAGGACATTGAAGTGGCCGTGCAAACGGGTGAGTTGGACGGTATCGCGTGGTCGGGCATCACCGAGGATTACACGGTGGGATGGGCCGACGTGACGAATTACTTTCTGACTAACAATATTTCCGGTGCTTGGATGGGTTCGTATTTTGCTAATACCGATTCATGGGAAGCCGTGCCCGAGCACCTTAAGGCGCTGTTCCGCGTAACCATGGATAGCTCTCATTATTATCGCCAGTACTGGTATTGGGGCGGGGAGGCGCATCTTCGCACCAAAGGGAAAAAACTGGAGTTGACCTCGATCCCTGATGCGGAATGGCAAAAGGTCGAAGATGCAGCGCTTGAGTTCTGGGACGAAGTCGCTGAAACCAGTCCTAGAACCAAGAAAGTAGTGGAAATCTTCAAGGAGTACAACGCCACCATGCGAGAAGCCGGTCCTCCATACCGGAGCGCATAAGCCGCGCGGTAATTCTTTCTAACCAGGCGCAATCCCCTTTCCCGGGCTCAAACTCGCCCGGGAAGGGGATTTCTTGCCTGTTCAGTTCTGAAAGTTCGCCCTCTAACGATCCATACAATCCACGGTAATTAGAGTTTAGGAAGGGTGTAACGGTTGTCCAAAGCAGTCAGAGTCTACATTCGATATGCGGATGCCGTGAACCAGGTCGTCGGAAAATTCGCGATGTATCTGATTTTCGCCATGATGGGCATTCTGTTGTATTCGGCTTTGTCGAGAACACTGTTCGATTCACCCGTTATCTGGGGGGTGGAAATGGCTCAGATGACCATGGCCGCGTACTACCTTCTGGGCGGCGGGTACTCCATGCGAATGGATTTCCACGTAAGAATGGATCTTTTGTATGGCCGTTGGCCGGTCAAAAGACAGGCGTTCGCTGATTCCATCACCGCATTTTGTCTGATTTTATACCTTGTCGTCCTTCTGCACGGCGGGATATCCAGCACCGAGTACGCGCTGGAATACAACCAGAAAAACTACTCCGTATGGGCTCCGCCCATGGCACCGATCAAGATCGTAATGACATTCGGCATTTTTTTGATGTTTCTGCAGGCCGTGTCCATCTTCTTCAAGGATCTGGCGAGAGCTAGAGGTATCTCCATCGATGGGGATGATTCGTGAGCTATGAACTGATTGCCCTGTTGATGTTCTCCTCGATGCTGCTCATGCTGCTGACCGGGCAGCGTGTTTTCGGGGCCATCGGGTTCATTGCAACCTTATTCGCTCTGTTGCTGTGGGGTGAGGGTGGCGTGGTAATACCGTTCAGCTCGGCGTTCAAGCTCTTTAACTGGTATCCGCTCCTGACGCTGCCTTTGTTTATCTACATGGGATACATGTTGTCAGAGTCGGGAATTGCCAACGACTTGTATCGTGCGTTTCATGTGTGGTTCGGTCCACTGAAGGGAGGGCTGGCGATCGGCACCATCGGCCTGATGGTTGTGATTTCGGCAATGAACGGGTTGAGTGTCGCCGGTATGGCCATAGGTGCCAGCATAGCCTTGCCGGAAATGCTGCGCCGCGGCTACGACAAGATCATGATCACGGGCGTAATCCAGGCTGGAAGCTCCCTCGGTATCCTTGTGCCGCCGAGCGTAGTGCTGGTGCTTTACGGCATGATCGCCAGACAGCCGGTTGGACAACTCTGGCTGGCGGGCGTTTTCCCCGGACTGTTGTTGGCGACTTTGTTTATTACCTATATCGCCCTCCGCTGCCATTTTCAGCATCATCTGGGGCCGCCGCTACCGGAAGAGGAGAGGCGGGCCATCACCTGGGCGGAGAAAATCCGATTGCTCCGAGCCGGAATTGTCCCGTTCCTGATCTTCTTTTTTATGACCGGGCTGTTCGTCATGGGCGTGACGAGCCTGGTCGAAAGCTCGGCTGTCGGCGCCACGACCGCCACCCTGGCGGCATTCGTTAAACGCCGGTTAACCAGCAAGGTACTTCACGACACCATCAGGAAATCCCTGGGCGTGAGCTGCATGTTCATGTGGATCATCCTCGCGGCGTTGTGTTTTGGCGCAGTATTCGATGGACTGGGAGCCGTTAAAGCCATCGAAGCCCTGTTCATCGAGAGATGGGGGCTCAGCCCTTGGGGCGTTCTGGTCATGATGCAGTTGTCGTACCTGTTAATGGGAACGTTTCTGGACGATACGGCCATGCTCGTAATTGTCGCACCCCTCTACGTTCCGCTGGTGATCGCCCTGGGCTTCGACCCGATCTGGTATGGTGTTCTGTATACCATCACCTGCCAGATCGCTTACATGACGCCGCCGTTTGGATACAACTTGTTTCTAATGAGAGCCATGGCTCCGGCGGAAATCTCATTGATGGACATTTACCGGTCGATTATTCCATTTGTGGCGGTCATGATAATCGGCCTGGTTCTAGTGATGGTTTTTCCGCAGATCGCGCTGTGGCTGCCGAGCCTGTACAATCGGTATTGACGTCTGCTGTTATGCTGGAGGATTAAACATGGTGCCGACAACAGACGTGAAGACCGCCGCGGATTTTCCACTCGAAAGTCTGCACACGGAGACAGGCCCCGCCCCGGTGTGCTGGAAGCGGCACTATCCGTGGACAAGGCGCTGGAGGCCGCCGACAAGGCAGCCTTGTTCAAAACCTTCACCAAAGTACTAGCCCAGCGAGCGGGCTGGATCGCGTCGTTCATGGCGAAGTGGTCACCGGATTGGCCCGGGCAAAGCGGTCACATTCATATGTCGTTGCAGAAAAACGACGGCAGCTCGGCCTTTTTTGAAGCGGACGCGCCGCACACCATGAGTGAAGCCATGCGTCATTTCATCGGTGGCCAGCAGGCTTTAATGCCCGAGCTGTTGGCTATGGTGGCCTGTACGGTGAATGCCTATACACGTCTGATACCGGGATTCTGGGCGCCGACCGAGGCCAGTTGGGGCGTCGATAATCGTACCTGCGCATTGCGGGCGATCCGTGGCGGGCCCACGTCTCAGCGCATCGAGTACCGTATTGCCAGTGCCGATCTCAATCCATACATTGCCTTGTCGGCCGCACTCGCATCGGGCCTGTGGGGGGTCGAGCATGGAATCGAACCCGATGAACCGGTCATCGGCAATGCGTACGAACAAGAGTTCGCGGCGGAGCGCAAATTGCCTGCTACGCTGATAGAGGCGGCGTACCGGCTTCGCGACTCGCAGACTGCCCGGGAATTGTTCGGCAAGGAGTTTGTCGAGCACTATGCGGCGACTCGGGAGTGGGAAGAGCGAGAGTTTCGCAAGGCGGTTACGGATTGGGAACTGAAACGCTATTTCGAGATTATTTGAGCAACGATTGTTATGGGTGAATCAGAATACTACTTCGGCAACTGGAATTACCCCACGTCCATTCGGTTTGGAGCAGGTCGGGTTCGTGAATTACCCGAGTCCTGCCTCGAACTCAATATGACCCGGCCACTGCTGATAACCGATGCAGGATTAGGGGATTCCGACATCGTTCACCGAAGCGTGTCATTCTGCGAAGCAGCGGGATTACCTTGCGGTGTCTTCAGTGACGTCCAGGGCAATCCGGTTGAATTGAACGTGACGAAGGGCGCGCACGCCTTTAAACAAGGCAGGCACGACGGCGTAATTGCATTTGGTGGCGGGTCCGGGCTCGATGCCGCAAAGGCCGTGGCCTTGATGGTGGGGCAGGAACGATCGATTTGGGACTTCGAGGACCGCGAGGACTGGTGGACGCGGGTTAATGAATCCGGAATGGCCCCCGTGGTCGCCGTACCGACGACTTCCGGCACAGGCTCCGAAGTAGGGCGGGCCTCGGTCATTACGGACCAGAGGGACCATACCAAAAAAATTATCTTTCACCCGAAAATGCTGCCCAAACGCGTCATCCTCGATTCGGAGTTGACCATCGGTCTGCCGGCCGGGGTCACGGCCGCGGTCGGGATGGATGCTTTGTCCCACAACCTCGAGGCGTTTTGCAGTCCGCTGTTCCATCCCATGGCCGAGGGGATCGCCTTGAAAGGGATGCAACTCATCCATAGATCGCTGCCGCGGGCGTATCGTGATGGTTCGGACCTGGTGGCACGGAGCGAGATGCTGGCTGCGTCCACAATGGGTACCACCGCGTTTCAAAAGGGGCTTGGTGCGATGCATGCTTTGAGCCATCCTTGCGGGGCAGTGCTGGATACGCACCATGGACTGACCAATGCCGTGGTGATGCCTTATGTTCTCGCCTTTAACCGCTCCGGTATCGAAGAAAAGATGACGCGGCTGGCCGCGTATCTGGGGCTGAGTAACCCTTCTTTCCAGTCAGTGCTGGACTGGGTGCTCGAGCTCCGCGAGGCCATTGGTATTCCACATACACTGGCGGATCTGGGTGTCCGGGAGAAACATGTTGCGGAACTGACCCTAAAAGCGGTAGTGGACCCGTCCGGCTCCACCAACCCGCTGCCGCTTAACGAAACCAATCTTTCCGACATGTATTCAGCCGCGATTCGCGGTGAGTTAGCGGCGTAACTCCTCAGATATATCGGCGACCATGCGTGCGGTAAATAGATAAACGCCGCCATGCGACTGAAAAACAAGACGGTATTCGCAACCGCCGCCGGCGCCGGAATCGGGCGCGCGTCGTCTCTCGCCATGGCCCGGGAGGGCGCGAAGGTCTTCGCTACCGACATCGACGAAACGGCGCTCGAGGAACTGAGTGAAGAATCGGGGAATATCGAAGCATTTGTCATGGATGCCCTGGACCCCGATGCCATTAACCGGGCGGTGGAGCGCGTAGGCGCTCCCGACGTGTTATTCAACTGCATGGGGTTTGTGCACCACGGCACCATCCTGGACGCCGCGGNCGGGGATTTCGATTTTTCCTTCGACCTGAATATAAAAGCCCACTTCCGGGTCATTCGCGCTTTCCTGCCCGGCATGATCGACAACGGCGGGGGATCCATCGTCAACATGGCCTCCGTGGCCTCCAGCATTAAGGGAACGGTAAACCGCTGCGTGTACAGCGCTACCAAGGGCGCAGTGATCGGGCTGAGCAAGGCCGTCGCCGCGGATTTCATCGACAAGGGCATACGCTGCAACGCGGTGTGTCCCGGTTCCGTGGATACGCCGTCACTGCGCGAGCGCATGCGCGTCCAGGGGGACTACGAAGCCGCCCGCGCGGCGTTCATCGCTCGGGCGCCCATGGGCCGGATGGCAACGGCAGAGGAGGTGGCGGACCTGGTGGTGTATTTAGCCGGTGACGAGTCCGCGTTTGTCACCGGGCAGACTCATATTATCGACGGCGGCTGTTCATTCATGATCTCCTCTAGTGTACCCCGTCACTGATATTGTAACGTTCAGCGGCCCGGAAAGCGGTGAGCCGCAAGGCCTGTCTCGCCGGGAATGGCGCGCTCTTCTCAACAGACGGCGCTATTGTTTCCTGCAAGCAAGTGGATTTCGGTGTAATCAGTAACTTTACATAATATACATTATACGCATATATAAATTTTCCATGAAACGAGCCGAACCATCGCAATAGCCGACGAGTCTCCCACTGACCAAACCGCATCGCACTATGCGATTCTGTCACTGCTTCGTTGCGACTGTATAATGAAGTTTTCAAGTCACGCAGGTTTCTGGATAAACCTCAGTGAAGATTTACGATCATATATCTGAACTGACCGGTCATACGCCTTTGGTCCGTATAGCCGCGAAAGTCCCCGGTATCGAATGCACCCTGGCCGCAAAAATCGAATCGTTCAATCCTGGTGGGAGCGTCAAGGACCGCATTGCGTCGTTTATGATTGACGCCTCCGAAAAGGAAGGAAAACTCAGGCCGGGCGGCACGATCATAGAAGGCACCAGCGGCAATACCGGTCTTGGCTTGGCACTTTTGGCCGGCGCCCGCGGCTATAAGTGTATTTTCACGATACCGGACAAGATGTCCCAGGAGAAAATCAATCTGCTAAAAGCTTTTGGCGCCGAGGTTATCGTATGTCCCGCCGCCGTCGACCCGGCCGATTCGAGGAGCTACTATTCCGTTGCCGATCGTTTGAACAAACAGATTGAAAACTCGTTCTACCCAAATCAGTATTTCAATTCCAACAATCCCTTGTCGCACTATCGCACCACCGGTCCCGAAATCTGGGCGGATACGGAGGGGCAAGTCACGCACTTTGTCTGCGGAATGGGGACTGGCGGCACTATTACCGGCGTCGGTCGTTATTTAAAGGAGAAAAACCCCGGCATCGAGATAATCGGGTGCGATCCGGTGGGATCGCTTTATTACGAATACTTCAAAACGGGGAAACTGGGCACCCCTCACACGTACAAAGTCGAGGGTGTCGGCGAAGATCTCATACCCGATACCATGGATTTCAGCGTCATTGACGATGTAGTACAGGTGACGGATAGAGAGAGTTTCAATGCGGCCCGCCGCCTGTGCAAAACAGAAGGTATTTTTAGTGGGGGCTCGGGTGGTACCGCCATTTTCGGCGCCTATCAAGTGGCTCGCGAACTGCCGGAAGAATCCCTCGTGGTTGTCTTACTTCCGGATACGGGTGAACGCTATCTTTCCAAGGTTTTTAACGACGAATGGATGAAGGAAAATCAGTTCTTCGAACCCGAAATTCAAATGACAGCGAGTGAAATCTTGAGACGAAAACCTTCCGCTCCAAGGAAGCTCATTACCGTATCTCCTGCCACACCTTTTAGTGAAGCCATGGAACTGATCAAACAATACGACGTATCGCAAATTCCTGTTCTGGAAGGTTACGAGCCAATCGGTAGTATTCGTGAAGACCGGCTTATTGACGCGTTGTTAACCAAGGCCGGTATAGAGAACATGATCGTAGAAGAAGTTATGAGTGATCCCCTTCCAATTGTGGACGAATCCGCCGGTCTTGATGAAATCTTTCCTATGCTGGCGCAAAGTGGTGAAACGAAACATTCGGCTGTACTGGTAAGAACCTATAATGGGGAATTGGACATCATTACGAAGTATGATTTGATCCAATGCTTTCCCAGATCCTAGTGTACCCCCACATGATCGCCAACATTTCTCGGACTTTTTTAGAAATCACATATTGTAACGTTCAGCGGCCCGGAAAGCGGTGAGCCGCAAGGCCTGTCTTGCCGGGAATGGCGCGCCCTTCTCAACAGACATAACGCCGTGGATGACCGCTTTCCGGGTCGCCCGAAGGGAGCACGACTGAGCCACCATAGGGAGTCCCGAAACACCGGTGCTTCACTTTGTATTCAAAGCTTGTTAAGGTAGGTTTATGCGCCGAGGTGCCGTTATTGATTCGGAGAATCCCAAGGGCGCGCTCATTCACCCACACACCGGGCACTCGCTATATGAAAAAGATGTTTGTTGGGAATCTGCCCACGGATGCCTCGGAGGATTCAGTGCGCACGCTGTTTTCCGAATTCGGCACAGTGCGCTCGATAGAAGTCGTGCGTGATATCTTTACCCGCCGGT
>JAANXG010000110.1 GCA_018263405.1 Gammaproteobacteria bacterium | reverse complement strand
AAGTGCCGTTTACGGAGCTAAGGATGCAATACCTCCCTGTACGCTCTGGCGAAAGCCTCCGTGCTTTCGACAGCCCTGAAAGACAACCCTACCCCCACATTCTTGCACGGGGTTATTGAGAACTTACAATACATGCTTGTACATGCTTGTTCTTTATACAGCCGATCGATCGTTCTCGGATAGGTTTCAAGGATCGAGTCGTCGGCGAGTTCGTCGTCGGCGGAACGCAATGATCGGCTGCGACCGATCGGTACCGGGGTACACTAGCGCGAGTCACCGTCCGTGTTGAATTGAATCACGAGGCGCGGCGCGGTAGCAGCGAGATGACTAATGAAGGCCACCAGAAAAATACTCATACCGACCATTTCGACGAATTCTTCCACGGACTTGGAAAAGTGCCGGATGGTGTCGCGCTCCCAGGCCATTGTCTGTACGAGCCACCCGTAGCCGTCATCCAGACCTTCCACGAAGTCCATGCCCACCGCCAGGGCGAAACAACCGATCGCCGTTACCACCTTTATGCGGTCCACTGTGCGCGGCATTTCACGCAACAGGAAGCACAGCACGAACGCACCCATGAGTGTAAAGAATGGCAGTAACAGAAACTGCCAGGAGTAGCTCGGAAAACTGCTGACGGCGGTGCTGCCTTTGAAGGCGGTCCCCATGCGTTCGTGAACCGCCGCTCCGTCGTCGACGCACATGTAGGTAAAGAACACGGCGACCAGGGTCCAGCCCACTCGACGCCAGGTGAAAGCCCTCCGGCAGTAAACCACCGCGAATATGGTCCAGGCAACGAGAGCCACGAGCAGCGTCTGCGACACCGCGAACCAGGATGCCAGGCCGTCCTCGCGGGTGATGTTGAACAAGCGGCGGATCGCTCCGCTGTCGCTCCACTTCCACCAGTTTACAGTCAGGTCGAGGTAAACGAAGGTGATTTCGATAATCAGGCAAGCCGGAAATATCACCCATAAAACACGGCCAACATCCACCGTGAATGTGGTGGAGCCGGCCGCGGCGCTCGATTGACGGTTAACCGGGTCAGTCAAACCGCAACATTGTGGACAGCTTATGTGCTGTCGTCGTCGCTCTGGTCATCGGCATCCTGATCATCTTAAGAGTTACACGGGGCGTTGTCGTTACTGTATCAGGGATTCGAAAACACGGTACCGGCTGCTTCGCCGTAGTCAACACCGGCTCGACGCCGGTGGAATCGGCCAACAAGCTGCTCACCACCGTAGGGTATCGCCTGGAAGGCAAAACCGCCTATGCGCTGGAGGGCTCGATCTTCATCGCCGGAGCGGCCATCCAATGGCTGCGGGACGGACTGGGCCTGCTCGGCGAATCCGGCGAGAGCGGAACGCTGGCCGCCTCGTTGTCCGGCAACGACGGTGTCAGCCTGGTGCCGGCTTTCACCGGGCTCGGCGCGCCGCACTGGGACCCCCACGCCCGGGGCGCGATATTCGGCATCACCCGCAACACCGGCCCCGCCCATTTCGCCCGCGCGGCCCTCGAGTCCGTCTGCTACCAGACCCACGACCTGCTGCGCGCGATGATCGCCGACGGCGCCCAGTCACCCAGCGCGTTGCGCGTCGATGGGGGCATGGTCGCGAATGACTGGCTGGTGCAGTGCCTGGCCGACATCACCGGCGTGCCGGTGGAACGACCCAACAACATCGAAACCACGGCGCTGGGCGCGGCGCGGCTGGCGGGGCTCGAAGCCGGGGTCTACGAGTCCCTGGATGACATGTCGTCGACCTGGCAGCTCGACCACCGCGCCGAACCGAACCTCGACGAAGCGATACGTCAAAAGAACATCAAGAACTGGTCGGCCGCGGTGGAGGCGGTCAGGCGCTACGCCGTCGACCGAGAAGAATGATTCCGGTCCGGATCATTACGAATGTGGCCGGAACTGCGCTCGCGCCGGTGAACGACGCCTTCGTACGATCAAAAACGTGTACGTATCCGGTTCGTGTGGTTACCGTTACAAAGACGATAACAGCACCTCGGTTTCGCGCTTGTACCGACCGATAATCTCTTCCCGGTTAATATGACGGCCGTCCCGAACACAATGACGTCCAGCGGACCAGACATCCGTCACTACCCGATCGTCCGCTGCGAATATCCACGCATCCAGCAACCGGTCGTCACGTAGTCCGTGAAATGCAATATGGTCGCCGTCCACCGCGACGAAATCCGCGAACCGGCCGGTTTCAATGGCGCCCGATTCGCGGCCAAGCGCCTGCGCACCACCATGCAAAGCTTGCCGGTACAAAAACGCACCCACCGATCCCTCCCCCCGCGGCAGCACGTTTCTGACGTTGTCCCGCAAGCGCTGACTGTACTCCAGCAGCCTGAGTTCCTCGGACAGCGCAATCCGTACATTAGAGTCGGAGCCGATCCCAAACCTGCCACCGGCATCGAGAAACTCCACGCCGTTGAAGATCCCGTCGCCGAGATTCGACTCGGTAATGGGGCATAACCCGGCCACGGCCCCGGACCGAGCGCATTCCAAGGTTTCCCGGCCAGTCATGTGGGTCGCGTGCACCAAACACCAGCGAGCATCGACATCAATGTGATGCAACAACCAGGCCACCGGAGGTTCGCCCAGCCATTCCACGACTTCATCCACCTCCGCCGGTTGTTCGGCAATATGCATATGCACGGGACCGTCTGCAAAGGCGTTGGTTAGGGATTGCAGTTGTGCCGGTGAGGTAGCTCGAAGTGAATGAGGCGCAATGCCGACCCGTACATCGCCGGTCAGATACTCGAGTGCGAGCCTGACGGCTTCTTCCACGATCCTCCAATACCGCTCCGGATCATTGCCGAAACGTATTTGGCCGGGCTTCAACGCCTTCTCGCCCGCACCGCCGTGGGAATACAGCACAGGCAAGTGCGTCAGTCCGATGCCGGTTTCCCCGGCCGCCGCGAAAATGCGTTCCGTCGTCTCCGCAAGGCCATCATACGGCTTGCCGTCCGGTTGATGGTGAATATAGTGAAACTCCCCCACGCACGCATAGCCCGACTCGAGCATTTCCATGTAAACAAGGGCGGCTATGGCTTCGATCTGCCGGGGTGTCAAGCGTTCGACAAAACGGTACATCAATTCCCGCCATGTCCAGAAACTGTCGCGGCCCGCCGTACGATGCTCCGTCATTCCGGCCATGGCCCGTTGAAATGTATGGCTGTGCAGATTGCATTGCGCTGGTAGCAGCAACCGCTGCCCCAGATCGAAGTCTCCGTCGCCGAGCGGAGCGCTCGCCTCGATCTCGCCGATGCGACCGTCATCGGCGATCGTCACCCGGACATCGTCGGTCCACCCTTCAGGCAACAGGGCACGTTTTACAAACAGTCGTTCCATACGGATATCACTCGGAGTGAGCAAGAAAGGTTGAGAGACGAAATATTCAAGATCAAGGCGAAATTCGGTAATTTCTCAAAAAGTCCGTGCAATGTCGGCGATCATGTGGGGGTAGGGTTGTCTTTCCTACCCCCACATTCTTGCACGGGGTTATTGAGAACTTACGAAATTCGCATGTAATAGCAAGCTATTGCGAAGGATTTCAACGCGGATATTGGATATTTTGAACTCAAGATTTCCGGCCATCAATGAATAGAGGTGCCCTTTAATAGACACCCCGTATTGATGTATGTACATTTTCCCAACGACATTGCGTCCAAGAGGCAAGTGGGAGAACCCGCATCCGGGAACCGATATGCTGTTAACCAATGCGAGCATCGCCACGATGGCCCATGACCGTCCACCGTATGGATTAGTTGAACACGGTGCAATCGCAATCGACAACGAAAACATCGAATGGGCAGGGCCCGAGGGAGACCTACCTGAAGAATTTCGAAGCCTGCCTGCCGAGGATCTGGACGGAAAAGTTGTCACCCCCGCATTAATGGACTGCCATACTCATCTTATATACGGCGGCAATCGGGTCCGCGAGTTCGAAATGCGGCTTGAAGGAGCGACCTACGAAGAGATCGCGCAATCCGGAGGCGGGATCTTGTCGACGGTAAAAGCGACGCGGGCGGCCTCGGAAAGCGAGCTCGTGACCCGCGCTTTGCCGCGCGTGGACCGGATGATCGGCGAAGGTGCCGCCACGATCGAGATCAAGTCGGGTTACGGACTCGACCTCGATACGGAGTTAAAAATGCTGCGGGCGGCCCGGCGCGTCGGGAAGGCAAGACCGGTACGGATCAAGACGACCTTTCTCGGCGCTCATGCCCTCCCGCCGGAGTACGAAGGCCGCGCCGACGATTACATCGATTTCGTTTGCGAGATCGTGCTGCCCGCGGCCCACCAGGATCGAATCGCCGATGCAGTAGATGCTTTTTGTGACCGCATCGCGTTTACCGCCGAGCAGGTCGGCCGCGTGTTCGCCAAAGCGACCGAATTGGGTTTACCGGTCAAGCTGCATGCGGAACAATTGTCCGACTCGGGGGGTACGGCCACGGCGGCGTCGTTCAACGCGCTGTCGGCGGATCACCTTGAATATCTCGGCGATGCCGGCATCGCCGCGATGTCGAAGACCGGCATGATCGCAGTGCTGCTCCCCGGCGCCTTTTATACCCTCGGCGCGACCCGCTTGCCGCCCATAGAAGGCCTGCGCGCGGCCGGGGTGCCGATGGCCATCGCCACCGACTGCAACCCGGGTTCGTCGCCCGTGGCATCGCCCCTGGCGATCCTCAACATGGCGTGCACTTTGTTTCGAATGACGCCGGAAGAAGCCTTGGCGGGCATGACGCGTAACGCTGCCCGGGCACTCGGGATCGAACGCGAATCGGGCACGGTGGAGGCCGGCAAGCATGCGGATCTCGCGATCTGGAACATCGATCACCCTTCGGAACTCGCCTACTATCTGGGATTGAACGCATTGCACCGGCGGGTCTACAAAGGCCGGCTGTATTGAAACCCCTGACCTTGACGCCCGTCTCGACGCGCTTGAAGGATCTAACCGGCATTTACCGGGACCGGAGCGCCTGCCGGCTTGCCCCTGATTGCCGCGAAGCCGTGGAACGGTCCGCGCAAGTCGTGGCGGACGCAGCGGCGGGTGACGAGCCCGTATACGGCGTCAACACCGGCTTCGGCAAACTGGCCCAGGTCCGGATTCCATCGGGGGACACCCGGGCGCTCCAACGCAACCTCATCCTCTCCCACTGTGCCGGCGTCGGCGCCCCGCTGCCGGAAGACATTGTGCGCTTGGCAATGAGCCTCAAACTCTTGTCTCTGGGGCGCGGTGCATCCGGTGTCCGCTGGCGCCTGATCCAGGTGCTCGAGGCCATGCTCGCACAAGGTGTCACACCGGTCGTGCCGCGACAGGGCTCCGTCGGCGCTTCCGGGGATCTCGCGCCCCTGGCGCATGTTGCCGCCGTGATGATCGGCGAGGGCGAAGCCTTTCGCGGCGGCGAACGCCTGAATGGCCACGACGCTTTGTATCGAGCCGGCATCGAACCGATCACATTCGCCGCCAAGGAAGGACTCGCGATGATCAACGGCACCCAGATTTCCACAGCCCTGGCACTGGCCGCTTTGTTCGATGCACATCGACTGTTGAACACCGCGTTGATCACCGGTGCGTTATGCACGGATGCCGGTATGGGATCGTCGGCGCCGTTTCGCGCCGAAATCCACGAGTTGCGCGGCCAACCGGGGCAAATCGATGCCGCGGCGACGCTCCGCCGGCTGATGTCCGGTTCCAAAATCAGGGAATCCCATCGCCATGACGACGAGCGCGTCCAAGACCCCTACTGCCTGCGCTGTCAGCCCCAGGTCATGGGCGCTTGCCTGGATCTGCTCCGCCAGGCAGGGCGAACGCTGGAGTACGAGGCCAATGCGGTAACCGATAATCCACTGATTTTCCCGGACGATGGAACGATTCTGTCCGGGGGCAATTTCCACGCCGAGCCGGTTGCATTTGCGGCGGATCAGCTGGCGCTCGCCATCGCCGAGATGGGTTCCATTACCGAGCGGCGCATCGCGATGCTGGTGGACCCGGCGCTGAACTTCGGGCTGCCCGCATTTCTCGCCCCCAACCCCGGCCTCAACTCCGGTTTCATGGTCGCGGAGGTCACGGCCGCGGCCCTGTATTCCGAGAACAAACAGCGTGCGGCGCCCTGTTCCGTCGACTCGACACCGACCAGCGCCAACCAGGAAGACCACGTCGCCATGGCGACGCACGGCGCGTGTCGGTTGATCGACATGAACGCCAACCTGTCCAAGATTATCGGCATAGAACTGCTGATCGCGGCCCAAGGGATCGAACTGCGCCGACCCTTGCGGACCAGTAAACCTCTGGAACAAGTAGTGACCGAATTGCGGTCCGGCATTCCGGCACTGGATGAAGACCGTTACCTCGCGCCGGACCTGGATAAAGTTATCCGGCTCGTAGCCGGCGGAAAGGTATGCGCGGCGGCTTCCGGAATCGAATTTCCGGGCCTGGACGTGATTGGGTAAATGTTAGCCGTCGTGCGGGGGTGCTTGCCAAGAACCGGGACCCGCGCGACCGATCCCTGTATCCGGGTATGCACACCACGAGACTGAATTCGCTCCTGATATGCTTGGATATTCATTATGAGGCCGGGACCCATGTCCAATGCCCGCAAACAAAACCGCACCATCCACCCGGCCACGGGTACGGAGATTACCGCCAAGTCCTGGCTGACCGAAGCACCGCTCCGGATGCTGATGAACAATCTGCACCCGGATGTGGCGGAAAACCCCGGCGAGCTGGTCGTCTACGGGGGAATCGGACGCGCGGCACGAACCTGGGAGGACTTCGACCGGATCGTGGCGGCACTGGAGAAACTGGAAGCCGACGAGTCCCTGCTCATTCAATCGGGCCGGCCGGTCGGCGTGTTCAAGACCCACCGCGACGCACCCCGGGTACTGATCGCCAATTCGAATATCGTCGCGCACTGGGCGACCTGGGAGCACTTCAACGAGTTGGATAAGAAAGGCCTCATGATGTATGGCCAAATGACGGCGGGTTCGTGGATCTACATCGCTTCCCAGGGCATCATCCAGGGCACCTACGAAACATTCTCGGAAGCCGGGCGCCAACACTACGGCGGCGACCTCACGGGCAAGTGGATCCTTACCGCGGGCCTCGGCGGCATGGGCGGCGCCCAGCCGCTGGCCGCGGTAATGGCCGGCGCCTGTTGCCTCGCCGTGGAATGTAACCCTGATCGCATCGACTTCCGGCTGCGTACGCGTTACCTAGACGAGAAGACGGATTCCGTCGACGACGCATTGGCCATGATCGAGCGCTGGACTCGGGGGGGCGAAGCCAAATCGGTCGGGCTGCTCGGTAATGCCGCGGAGGTGCTTCCCGATCTGGCAAAACGCGGCGTGCGGCCGGATATGGTGACCGACCAGACTTCGGCCCATGATCCCGGTCACGGTTACCTGCCCATCGGCTGGACCCTAGGGCAATGGCGGGACGAACAGGACAACGACCCCGCCGCCGTGAGCAAGGCGGCGCGCGCGTCGATCAAGGTGCACGTTGGCGCGATGCTCAAATTCTCGGGACAAGGCATCCCCACGGTCGACTACGGGAACAACATCCGCCAGATCGCCTTCGAGGAAGGGCTTGAAAACGCCTTCGACTTTCCCGGCTTTGTGCCGGCCTATATCCGTCCGCTGTTCTGCCGCGGCGTGGGGCCGTTCCGCTGGGTGGCGTTGTCCGGCGATCCGGAGGACATTTACAAAACCGACCGAAAAGTGAAAGAGTTGATCCCGGACGACCCGCATCTGCACCAGTGGCTGGACATGGCCCGGGAACGGATTTCGTTCCAAGGCCTGCCGGCGCGCATTTGCTGGGTGGGACTCGGCCAGCGCGACCGGCTTGGCTTGGCTTTTAACGAGATGGTCAAAAGCGGCGAATTATCGGCACCGGTGGTGATCGGCCGCGATCATCTGGATGCCGGGTCCGTGGCCTCGCCCAACCGGGAAACCGAGGGTATGAAAGACGGCTCGGACACGGTCGCCGACTGGCCGATGCTCAACGCCTTATTAAACTGCGCCTCCGGCGCGACCTGGGTGAGCATTCACCACGGCGGCGGGGTCGGCATCGGGTTCGCGGAACACGCCGGCATGGCGGTCTGCTGCGACGGGACCGACGCGGCGGCCGAACGCATCCAGCGCGTGCTGTGGAACGACCCGGCGTCGGGCGTCATGCGCCACGCCGACGCCGGTTACGAGGACGCCGTCCGCTGCGCCCGCGAACACGGCCTCAGCCTTCCATCGGTCGCGTCCAACCCGCTTGATTAAGCGAGCCCTAAGTACCCTTGGGCATAAATACACACACGTTCAGAGCGTCTCCAAAGTGCCAATGCAAGGCGCGCTTCGCAGGGAATGGCGAGCCCTTTTCAAGAAGCGCAACGCCGCAGTGGCGCTTTGGAGGCGCT
>JAANXG010000011.1 GCA_018263405.1 Gammaproteobacteria bacterium | reverse complement strand
AGCGTCTCCAAAGCGCCACTGCGGCGTTGCGCTTCTTGAAAAGGGCTCGCCATTCCCTGCGAAGCGCGCCTTGCATTGGCACTTTGGAGACGCTCTGAACGTGTGTGTATTTATGCCCAAGGGTACTTAGGGCTCCTTGGCCCGAATGACGACTCTGCCCCCACATTCTTGCGCGGGGTAAGAACTTACCCCCCAGCGCTGGTCGAAAGGGGTCGATAGTTATTGCATCGACCCTGAAATCCCATTATCTTACGATTTGGTTCTGTTAAAACCTCAATATCTAGGGGTTCGAAAGTATGGCGAGCGTTGCAGGAGTCGCCTCTGTATGTATGGGTAAAGGTCGCGGGTTGCCAAGACCTTGATCGATAACCGACCGCACCGACCGCGCTCCACGGCGGGAGCGTTCGAGACAGCCGGCAACGTCGGGGCGCGGGCCGCCGACCGGCGCCCAACCCGGTCAGCGCCCCACCCCCGTGTACGGCTTCCAATCATCGTTACCGTGCTAATCGTGTCGGTTATCGGCGTGGTGGCGTTTCAAATGCTGGATAACCTGTACGGCGCCGTCCAGGCGCGGTATGTGGAACGGGTATCCAAGCTACTGGTGCTTTCGCAGAGTATCGCAAAGGACGCACGGCCGGCGGCCTTTGGAGACAGCGAAGCATTGAATTCTCTGCGCGAATCGAAGCGACGGTTTTCAAATGTAATCACCGGTTTCGATCGAGGCAAATCCTCGATGAATGTGCCGGCGACGCCGGAAGCCAGGCGGGAAGCCTTCGAGCATCTCCAAAACGTCTGGTCAAGAACGCGTCATCATGTCGATTCCATCCTGAAATACGAACCGTCGCTGTCGACGGCGAATGAGTCTGTGTATCGAATTAACCGGATGATTTCGTCGCTGCTGGCCGGTGTGGATGAAGTCGTTGAAGTGATTCTCCGTGAGACCCGTAACCCGGACTTGATCGATATTGCCGTCAGCCAACGAACGCTGATCGAGCGCATTACTTCCAATGTCAATGTAGTTGCAATGGGTACCGAACGAGCGGCCATAACGACCCGGCAACTCGACAAAGATATCCAGGCCTTTAACGAGAAATTCGAGGAACTCGAGACGATACCCGGTTTCACCGTGCGCGCTAAGTTGGACGATGTCGAGCACATGTTCGATGACTTCAGGAACGGTATCGACTCGATCCTTGAAGCCGGGCCTCGATTCTTCCTCGCCCAGCGTGCGTCCGGGGAGATAATGGACGAGAGCGACGCGCTTTTGAATGCTATTCGCTTGTTTGTTGCCTGTTTTACGGCTCCGGGCAGCATCATGCGCTATTTGCCGTGGATGTTCGGTGGCCTCGCGGTTCTATCGCTGTTCTGGCTCGGCCGCTACCTGGTGACGGAAGCGCAGCAGCAGGCCAGGTTCAGTACCGAGCGGAACTGGGAAACGCAAGACGCGCTTGCCAAGCTGATCGAGGAAATGGATGGTGTGCAACACGGAGACCTCACCATCGATGTGGACATCGCAAACGAGATCACGGGGTCGATCGCCGACTCTATCAATTCCGCCGTAGAGCGGACGCGCAAGCTGGTGGCTCGAATCAACGCTGCGTCGACCGAAATGACAAGCGAATCTCGGTCCGCCGTTGACGCTGTACGGGAATTGTCCCGGGCAAGCGACGCCCGGGCGGATGACATCGGTGCAATGGCGGATCGATTTCAGGCCATGTCTAATTCCATGCAGGAGATCTCGGGCGATGCCCGACATTCGACCGACATGGCGCGGAACTCCGTGGGCGCCGCCAAAAGCGGTAATGGGGCCGTGCGCGACACGAGGCACAACATGGAAGAGATACGCGAAAGCGTACAAGAATCCGCCAAACGTATCGAGCGCCTTGGCGACAGTTCGAAACAACTCGGAGAGATCGTTGGCCGCATCGACAATATCGCCGAGCAGACCAACATTATGTCCTTGAATGCGTCCATTCAGGCTGCCATGGCCGGCCAATCCGGGCGCGGATTTGCAGTGGTGGCGGAAGAGATCCAGAAGCTGGCGGAGCGGTGTGTCGAGGCGACCAAACAGGTTTCCATGCTGGTGAATAACATTCAAGCGGATACCAGTGAAACGGTTTCTTCGATGGAGCGAGCCACGCGGGGCGCGGTAGACGGCATGCATTTGACGGACAAAGCCGGACAAATGCTGCAAGAAATAGAATCCAGATCCGAAGAACTGTCCAGTCTTATGACCGGCGTGGAAGAAACCGCGGAACGACAGTTTCGCGAAGTAACGTCAATCTCCAGTCGTATGGCATCGGTTCGAGATTCGACCAGTCAATCCTCGCAAGAGGCCGGGAACACGGCACAATCCATCGCAAAGCTGGCTGAACTGGCGCGCGAACTTCAGGAATCCGTGTCCGGGTTCAAGCTCCCCGCATAGTTGTGTGCACCCTGATTGCTGCAGGTGCTCGCCACGACCAACACTATATGCCGCTACCGTTCCCAATGACTTCTCGTAGCGACCTTCGCCGGTACAGGATAAACTCAGTCCTTGTGACTCGCAGGCTTTTAGATACCCATGAGCACCTCTAACCGGGTTGATACAAGTATCCTGGGCTGGGTTAAAAAGGAAATCGACCAAACCTTGGCCGGGGCACAAGAGGCACTCCGGCAGTACACCGAAACAGACGGCAACGTAACGCCTTTGCGCTCGTTGGCCGGCAGCGTTCACCAGATCGCCGGTACACTGCAAATGGTGGAATTGGATGGCGCCGCGCAGCTTGCGCGGGAAACCGAGGCCCTGGCCTCGGCCGTGGCGGACGGGAAGACCCGGGCTACCGGGAGCCAATCCATCAGCGAACTGATTAGTAATGGATTGTCCCGTCTCTCCCGCTACGTTGAGCAACTCTCCGGCGGTCAACCGGACAAAGCCATCGACAATGTCGATGTAATTAACCGACTGCGGGCTGCCAGAAACGTCGACGCGCTGGATCCGTATTCGCTATTCCATCCCGATCTGGAAGTATATCCGACCAAAGGGAGGGCACCGGATGAGATTGATTCCGATCGTTACACACAACGCGTTTCCGATTTGCGCAGACGGTTTCAGACAGCATTACTGGGATGGCTCAGGGATTGGAAAGATGAAACCGCTTGGCGGGCGATGGCCGATATCGTCGGCAATCTGTATGAGTTGTCGCGCTTCCGGGTATCGATGCAGGTGTGGTGGGTGGCCCGTGCCTATTTGGATGTGCTGCAAGCGACCGACTTGAGTCGGGACGATCCAAGAAAACATCCCCTGGCAAAGCTGGACCAGGCCATGCGGAAGCTGGTTGAAGACGGCGAAGCGGCTATCGTCCGGGAAGGTGAAGAGCAACTCGTTCGGTACATGTTGTATCACATCGGTTGCAGCGAGGTAAGCACCGACACCACGCGGGCCGTCACGTGTCTGTTCAACCTTGACGTGTTGCTGGGTAAAGAGACGCCACAGCCATTGCCGGCCCAACCCTCCGCGTTTGCTTCGATTAAAAAAAGAACAATGGAACAGTTTCAGACGGTGCAGGTCGCTCTCGATCGCTACGCCCGCACGGGAGGGCCCGACGAGGCTTTTGCGGCGTCCGATCAGCACTTGCGTGAAATAGCCGATACCGCACGAGAATACGAGGCCAATGAACTGGTGGACCTGTCGATGGCGGTACACCGCCTGTTATTCGGCAATGAATCCGGGGCCACCCATTCGGAAGAGGCGTTGCTCGCCGCGGCACGGGCACTGATATTGATCGAACAAGCATTGAATGCCCAGCAAGACGTGTCCGCCAGATGGCGGCAGGATGTGGCGGTCGTGCTGGAGGAATTAAAGGGTTATGGCTTCCGACCGGATGCGCCGAGCAGAGCGATCGAAAGCCGGGAAATCGATTCCGAATCTTTGGAATCGGACGAGCTTCACCGCTTGGTGTCCGCTGTATCCGGTCAAATCGAAGAGAATCTCAAGTGGGCCGAAAAGAGCCTGGAGCGGTTTGCCGACGCCAAAGTCGACACGGAATGCCTGGAATCCATTGCCGACTCGCTGCGTCAGGTACATGGGGCCGTACGCATGCTCGGTCAGCACAAGCTGTGCGATTTGCTGGAATCGGCTCTAGGCCGGATTAACGCGCTGATTGCCGGCGATGCGTATCCATCCGATGCTTTGGTGGATGCTTTAGCGGCTACCATAGGAACCACGGACGCATATATAAAAGGATTGGAGCGGGATGCTCCCAATATCGACGAACTGCTGGACCGGACGTCCAAAGAGCTAGAGGGTGCCGGTCAGGAAGGCCGCCCGCCGGATTTCGATTCGGTTTCCACGTTGAAGCAAATCCAAGCCTCTTTTTCGGCGTGGATGGAAGATAACGCCGACTACGAAGCCTACCGGATCCTGTGCAAGAACCTGCGCCAAATCAGCACCTTGGCCGACGGGCGGGAACAGCACAAGCTCAAACGCATCGTCCAGGAAATGATAAACCTGCTGGACATCGTGATCGAGGACCCGGGCTTTGTGTCCGGGGAGGTTGAAAAGACTTTACGCCGGTCGCTCTCGATGCTGACCGAGTTATCGTCGTCCCGGCAATCCCGGCCTGGAACCGACACGGATGCCGGTGCGCGGCAACCATCCATGGGATCCGAAATGGCGAATCGTCCAGAATTCTTGCAATCCACCGGCCGGCTTGAACCGCTTCGCGAAAGCATCGAGGTTCTCGACGAACCGGACCCGCAGCCCGCGTCGAATCGGGATGACCGCCACATCCAAACTCCTTTAACGAACGAAGAGGAAATCCGGACTTTCATCAAGGAAACGCTTTCGCACATCGCGACAATACGGTCCGTGGTCGATGACTGCAACCAACACGGGAAAGCCGGCATCGGCGATGAATTGTTGCGTGCGGCGCATATCCTCCAAGACAATGCACGCGCCGTTCATTTGGTGGAATTATCGGAGGTCTACGCCGCGCTGGAGACCACCCTGCGCGCCAAGGATGCGAGTAACGCGCAGTTACAAAAAACGGAAATGGACGATTTGGACGCGTTGTTGGTATCCACCGCGAAAGTTTTGGATCACCTCAACCGCGATAAGAGGTTTCCCGATGTCGTGCGCCAACAGCTTGCCGATTTGACCGGCAAGATCGAGTCCTGGAGTTCCGAAGAGCGCGCCACGGTTTACATCAACGGTGCCGATACTGAGGACAAACAGCATACCGGCAGTGTTTTCGAGGAGTTGGTCGAGTCGGATCATGACACGGGCAGCGGTACGAGGCTTGCACGGGACGAGGTGGACGGTGACGTCCCGGATGACGGGAATACCGCAGCTTCCGTTGCGCTCGACGATTCGGGATCTGCGGCCCGAAAAAAGGCCGATACGCCTTATACGGGACTCGATAATAGCGGTCTCGAAAACGTGTTCGTGGAGGAAGCAAGGGATATCCTGGCCCGGATCGATTCGGCATTGCGGGAAGGGCATCGATCCAGGCTCGATTCGCAACTTGCGACAATTTTGAAGCGCGAGCTGCACACCCTGAAAGGCAGTTCGAGATCGGCAGGGTGGGAAAACATCGGTGATTTGAGCCACCACGCCGAAAGTATGCTTGAAACCCTCCCGGAGGATACAAGTCCATCCGATGATACGATTGCCGACATGGAGGAGGTCCATGACACGCTGGCCAATATGGTCCAGGGCGTGAAAGAGGATCGTTTAACCGTTCCCGACCCGCGACTCGTTGAGCGCTTGAGCGGGAGTTTGAGTCCAAGCTCCGCTTCGATGCCTTATTCCCATACCCCGACGGGGAGGCTGACACCGGAAGAAAGCGTGTCGAAGGCCGGTTTCCAAAAGGCAGGCGGTGTTCGCGGGGACAAAAACGAAGTACCGGCGGCGGGATCGGACGATGGAGCCGGACGTAACGCGTCGAAAAACGAGCCCGATGGCGCCGGCCGCAGCGCGATTCGCATCCAATCTAATTTGCTGGACAAGCTCGTGAACTATGCAGGCGAGGTCGGCGTCTCCCGCACCCGGTTGGAGGCGCAGCTCCGCAAGCTTAAGAACTACCTTGATGAACTACGTTCCAATGTAACGGAATTTTCCGGTCGGATCAGGGAGTTGGACGTTCAGGCGGAAAAACAAAGCCGCCCCCACGTGCCTCGGGAAAAACCGTCCGAGTCGGACCGTGTCTCCAGTTCGCTCGAGGCGGGTCGCTATAACCGCCTGCAACAGTTGTCCCGGAGTCTGTCGGAGGGTGTGGACGATTTGACGACGATCCAGGCAGGATTGAATCGCTTCGCCACGCAGGCGGAGGGGGTGCTATCGCAGCAGGCGGTGCTCAATAGCGAACTCCAGGATGGTTTGATGAGCGCCCGAATGGTGTCCTTCGATACCATAGTGCCGCGTTTACGGCACCAAACGAGGCAGACGTCGCGGGAACTTTCCAAAGAAGTCAACCTTGAAGTGACGGGCGCGGACGTGTGTCTGGATCGAAACGTGCTTGAACAGCTTACCGAAGCGTTTGAACACATGATCCGAAATGCCGTGGACCACGGTATCGAATTACCTGAAGCGCGAAAAACCGCCGGTAAGCCCGAGCGCGGCGTCATTCGCATTGACTGCCGCCAAGAGGGCGACGAGGTGGTGCTCGGTTTCTCCGACGACGGGTCCGGCTTGGATGTCGACAATATCAAGACCCGTGCCGTTGAAGCCGGCTTACTGTCGGCTAATTCGGATCTATCGAATCGGGAAATCGTTCAACTGATCGTTTTGTCCGGATTTTCCACCGCGGAATCGGTCACGCAGCTATCCGGGCGGGGTATCGGACTGGATGTTGTGAATAACGCCGCTCGCAGTTTGGGGGGCAGCCTCTCGATGGACAATCACCCGGGAAAAGGCTTGAGCTTTGTGTTGCGTGTACCGCTGACGTTGTCGGTCACTCAGGCGTTGTTTGTCCGTTGCGGCACACAACAATTTGCCGTTCCGTTGGGGAGTATCGAAAGCGTATTAACGACTGAGCCGGATAATTTGACGGAACTGTCCAAGGACGGCAATCCGTTGTTCCGGCACGATGACCGCACCTATCCCGTGATGGACTTGAACGCGGCCCTGGGGCTGGAGTCCGAACACTCAGATACGCGCGTCTCGGTCATACTGGCGCATCTGGGTGAAAGCGAAGTGGCCGTTCGGGTGGACAAACCGATTCGAACCGAAGAAATAGTGGTCAGCCCACTGGGCGACTATCTAGGGAAAAAATCCGGATTCAGCGGCGCCACCATTACCGGCGACGGCAAAGTAGTATTAGTCCTCGATCTCGTGGAGCTGTGGCTTGCCCGGAAACAATACCCCGCTACCGGGTAAGCAACCGGTCTGGTGGCTCAATAATCCTGCCCCCACATGATCGCCGGCATTGCACGGACTTTTTGAGATGCCTCGTCGACAGCCGAAACACCGAAGAATACTTTCACCGGCGAAATTGTTCTGTAACATTGGTATCATGCGATCGTTCACCGTAAATTCTCAATAACCCCGTGCAAGAATGTGGGGGTAGGGTTGTCTTTCAGGGCTGTCGAAAGCACGGAGGCTTTCGCCAGAGCGTACAGGGAGGTATCTACAGCGTCCCTG
>JAANXG010000109.1 GCA_018263405.1 Gammaproteobacteria bacterium | reverse complement strand
GGTTCCGCGTAATGACGCCGCGTGACACGAGGTCAGCGGGTTTATTTGTCCGGCCGGCGGTGATGGCGATACGAATCTATCGATACTGCCTTTCACCGCTGATTGGCCCCTGTTGCCGACATCTGCCGACTTGTGCGGACTACGCGGAAGAAGCGATACGCAAGCATGGTTTCCCGCGCGGGTGTTGGCTGGCTGTCCGGCGTCTGGGCCGCTGTCATCCCTGGGGAACCAGCGGATACGATCCCGTGCCCGACTGACGGCGGGCGGCCCGCTACCGAACCGTGCGGACGCCTGCGTTCGACACCCACACCGGCTCGATTATCCGTGTTCGCGACGACGGCTCGGTACCTGATGACAATCCGTACTCCGGCGGCAAGCGGCCCGAGATCTTCAGTTACGGCAACCGCAACGTGCAAGGCGCAGCGTTACACCCGCGAACCGGCGTGCTCTGGGCTCACGAGCACGGCCCGCAGGGTGGAGATGAATTGAATGTCATCGAAGCGGGCAACAATTATGGCTGGCCTGTTATTACCTACGGCGTCAACTACGGCACCGGCACCAAGATCGGAGAGGGCACCCACAAGGCGGGCATGGAACAGCCGTTATGGCACTGGGTGCCTTCCATTGCGCCGTCAGGGATGACTTTCTACACCGGTGAGCGGTTTCCCCGCTGGCGGAACAGTGTATTCGCCGGCGCGCTGAAGTTTGAATTATTAGTCCGTCTGGAACTGGACGGCCGGCGCGTGGTGAAAGAAGAAAGAATGCTCGCAAACGAATTCGGTCGGATCCGGGCGGTCGAAGAAGGGCCCGACGGTAGTCTCTATTTATTAACGGACGAGGATCATGGCCGCCTGTTGCGGATGGAGTCCGCTGACTGATTGTCGCCGGTGGTCACGGTATTGCCGGTAGTGTATTGCCACATTCTCGGACGGAGTTATTGAGCGTTACATTCGAATCAACGGAACCCGCGCTTTTTCTCTCACCGGGAGGTTCAACGCGGTGTCCGATATCGGCACATGTCCGACGTGGAGATTCGCGGTGGCGAAAGCTTGAATCTGTTGTTGCTGGAAGTGTCCTACGATTTCAACGAATAGTGTTGCTCCCCCGCGTCGCGCGGGTGCCGGCACGGTGGTCACCGGTGCGCGAGGTAGCGGCGGCCCGGCTGGCTGCCCGATTCAGGCGAAAGGCAGATCCTGGGCCAAGTAGTTTATACTCCTTTACTCCTTCAAGCTGATATTGTTGGGTTGACTCGCGGTCTCATCGGGGTCGGATATCTGTTGCGTCGCGGTGTAAAAATTCAGGAGGGTTGGTCCATGAAAATACGCGAAATTCTCAGTAGTAAAAGTCAGGTGATATACAGCGCATCGCCCACCGAGTCTCTGGGTGAAGCCGTCAATACATTGGTCAAGAACAATTGTGGAGCGCTGGTCGTGATGGAGGGAGAGCGAATGGTCGGTATTGTCAGCGAACGCGATGTGCTCAGGGCCTGTGCGGAACTGAAGGAGCCCCTGCAAACTACCGTAAGCAGCCGCATGACCTCGGACCTCGTCACCGCGACTCCCGACGACGACGTTGAAAAAGTGATGAGGCTGCTGACCCATCACCGCATACGTCACTTGCCGATCATGGAAACCGATCGACTAGTGGGTGTGATTTCGATTGGAGACATCGTCAAGGTGCAGCACGAGGCGCTCAGCAATGAAAATCGGTTCCTGAAGCAATATATACAGGGCTGAAAGCAGGATCTATTCGGACTCGATTCGTTCGTGGATCGCCACCACGTTGGCGGCCATGCGGGCCGACGCGGCATCGATCATCCGACCGTCGAGCTGGGCGGCACCGCGGCCTTCGGTCTCGGCTTGCTCCAGTTCGGCCAGTATGCGCCGTCACGGGGGCGAAGCGGGTATGGCTCATGCTGTTTAAATCCTGGTCAATTCGATATCGATGTCGTACTCGCCCTCGGCGACGGATCTGACGATGTACAAGGGTTGGCCCCGGGAGTTGTTCATCTCTTCCAACAGGTTCACAAGGGGATGCGAGTCATACGGTTTCTTTTCGGCATTCAGTAAAAAAACGATATTAGGCCGGAGAAGCCAGCCGCTGTTTTGTGATGACACGATACCGACTTCGCCGGTGTTCATCTCAACGAGGGAGCCGGTGGGATAGGTGCTGAGCGTGTGGATGAAGCCGTTGACCGGGTTCTGGTTGAAATACGTGCCAGCCTGTTTGTATAGGATTTGCGAAGCGGCCAAGGGCGATACGGCTTTCATAAACGGGCGAGGCTGTGTGATTGCCGTGTAGAAGTCCACGATCCCCGCTATTTGGCCGAGCAAGGGAATGTCTTTATCCCGCAGCCCACTCGGATATCCGCTCCCGTCCAGGCGCTCATGGTGAGTGGCGATTAACCCCATAACCGCGGGAGGAAAACCGGAGCGGTTAGAGAGCATGTCCATACTATGTCTCACGTGGGTTTTAACGATGTCCCACTCATCGTGGGCCAAACGCGATGTCTTGCGCAGAATCTCGGCAGGTATTTTGGTCAAACCCGCGTCCATTAGTAGCGTGCCCAGTGCCACGTTGTTCAGCGACTGTTCGTCCAGTCCCAGTCGGTGACCGAACGCGACCGCCCATACCGCCGTGCTCAATGATTGTCTGTGGCCATGGGCGCCATAACTGGTGATGCGAGTCATCCAGACATAGGCGTCCGGGTTGCGACCGACGCCGTGCACCATACGTTTGATGCTCTGCTTGACGCGCGGCATGTCCAATTTCTTGTCGGATTCCAACCGGGCTTCGATTTCTTCAACCAGATTGGCGATCTCCCGGATGGAATTCTTTGCCGCGGGCAGTTCCTGCTTCGTATCGGATCTGTTCCGCCGGGGGGTATTCTCGTGGTGTTGGGGCACGTCTTTAGCCGCGCCATCTCCATACGGAGCAGAGGCGACCTCGATTTCCTCGTCCGGGACTAGAATGTATACGTTCCGTGTTTGTTCCTTGATCTCTTCAATTTCCGATTGGTTTGCGATATGAAACTCCTCGGGCTCCATCGGTGTCTCGCACCAGGGCCGGTCGAGCCGCGAGACGAACATACCGATTTCCAGTTTGTCAGCTTTGATTCGTTTAATAGCCACTGAGGGTCAGGGATGCCGCCGGCGCTTGTGTTGGGACAATCTGAAGGGAACCGTAGTGTGTTGGCGTTGAATTGTCAAAATCGAGATAACCCGTCGCATAGAAGTCTCCGGATATATAATTCGGCGGCAGACAACCCCCATGTAAATGGTGACGATTTCCCACGGCTTTTGGAGAATTTTACGCCGCCGATACGGTCGAATGTACTTGCAACGCCGCCGTTGTGAATCCGCCGCCGGAATGCGGTGCCGACGCCGATTTCGAAAACTTAGATGACTGACACTCTGATCAACAGCACGTTAGGCCTCTTATTCGTGGCGATCGCGGTCGTTTTGACGTTTCTGATGTTCAATGCCTGGAAGTATCCGTTCGATCACCAGAAACTCAGAAGCGAGGCGCCACGCTGGATGGTCCATCTCCACAGGTGGCTGGGTTTCGTGTACGTGCTCATTTACGTTTATTTGATGTGGCAGATGGTTCCGCGGTTGTGGGACTACCAAATCGAATTGCCGGCGCGCACGGTGATGCACTTAACGGTCGGTATGGCACTCGGTGCTGTTCTCGTTACCAAGCTTGCCGTCGTCCGTTTCTTTAGACATCTGGAAGCCAAGCTGGTGCCGTTTCTGGGTACGGCGCTGTTAATAGGTTCCATGCTGTTGACATTTTTGGCCTTGCCTTTTTCCCTGCGCGAGATTTATCTCAGTGAGTCGGTGCTCGATACGAAAAGCATGACCAATGAAAGGATTGATCGCGTACGGGAGCAATTGCCCAAGGCCGGTATCGAGGATGAACGTTTAATCCAACGTCTGGCCAGCGCCGCGGGTCTGGAAGTCGGCAGAAGGGTGCTTACGAGCAAATGCACCCAATGCCACGATCTGCGTACGGTGCTGGCGCGTCCCCGGCCACCGAGCGCGTGGAGACAGACAGTAGCGCGAATGGCCAATCGTTCAACGGTATTGAATCCAATAACCGAGAGCGATCAGCTCGCCGTGACGGCCTATTTGATCGCTGTGTCCCCGACGTTGCAAAAGACATTAAAGCAGCGCCGGGAATTGCAGATGGAGGGAGTTCGCTCGCAACGAGCGATCAGCAAGGCCCGTGAAGCGATGAGGCGGGGCAATTGGCAATTCGAATTAGAATCCGCACGGCAGACATTCGAGGCCACGTGCTCGCAATGCCACAGCTCAGAGCAGGTAGAGGTGAAGCCGCCTGCCAGTTTCGATGAAGTCGTGGTGCTGGTACAGCGCATGGTGGGTAATGGCTTAATCGCTTCGGAAAAGGAACTGTATGGAATTATTTACTATCTAACCGAAACCTATGCCGGCGGAGATTTCGACACGGCGCCGGATTCTTCGGACGAATCCCTGGCACCGGACACCAATGATGAAAAGCGCGGAGTCGCTCGTTCGAATTCCGGCGGGTCCACCCGAACGTCCCAGTCGGACGTGGAGGGCGAATCGCTGTTTCAACGGAAAGCTTGCATCACGTGCCACGGCCCGAAAGGGCGCTCACCCATTGGAGCAAACATTCCAAAACTCGCGGGGCAGAACCAAACGTATCTTGTCCGCCAACTCATGGATATCAAAAGCGGCGCGCGGAACAACGGGCTTACCAGCCAGATGACTGGTGTCCTTGCCAATGTGAACGAAACCGAGGTTGCCGCTTTGGCGGAATACTTGTCGGGTTTGCGGTGGTCGACACCCTGAGCGGTTAAAGGCGTGTGCGACAGGACGATAGACATAGCACCGCATGGACGGCTTCGGGTAGCCCCTTTGAATAACGATCGGTTGCGCGGTATACAATGAGACAAGTCTGCTTGACTCACACATGACCCAATACGCTTTCGGGAGACATCGATGAGAAACCGTTGGGATGAACAGGAAGCCGGACAATTCGATAACGATCTGTCGTTGCGAGCCTACTCCTCGCGGCTCATCGGCAGCGACGAGGATCTGGTATTGCATGGCGGCGGCAACACCTCCGTGAAAACGAGCGTGACGGATTTGTTCGGGGATGAGCACCAGGTGCTGTACGTCAAGGGCAGTGGCTGGGACCTGGCAACCATGGAGCCGGCGGGGTTTGCCCCGGTCCGCCTGGATGTGCTCCAACGCATGGCACGGCTCGAAGCGCTTTCCGATACCGAAATGGTCAAGCAACAAAGAGCGGCGATGCTCGATCCGGCGGCCCCCAACCCGTCGGTAGAAGCTATTCTTCATGCAGTTATTCCGTGTCGTTACGTCGACCATACGCACGCGGACGCGGTTGTCGCGTTGACGAACACGCCGGACGGCGAACAACTTATAAGACAAGTGTACGGGAATCGCGTGCTCGTCGTGCCTTACGTGATGCCGGGATTCCCGCTGGCGCGAAAAATCGTTGAAATGACCCGGACCACGGACTGGTCGGCGCTGCAAGGCATGGTGCTCATGAACCACGGTATTTTCACCTTCGCGGATACCGCCAGGGAAAGCTACGAACGAATGATTCGCCTGGTAGACGAAGGTGAACGGCATCTCGAATCAAACGGCGCCTCGCGCCTCGCGCGAGCCGATACCTCCCGGGATATAAATCACGAGAGGCTGTCGCGGCTTCGCCAGGCCGTATCGTTCGTTGCCGGCGCGCCGATGCTGGTTCGCGTCGATGACAGTCCCGAAGCGATCGGATTCAGTGAACTGGACGGCCTTGAATCCATCGCGACACGCGGACCGTTGACACCGGATCACGTGATTCGCACCAAACGGGTACCGGTTATCGTCCAGGAGGATGTCGATCGATCGGTCGCGGACTTTATCGACGAATACAAGCGTTACTTTCTAAATAATACCGACGGCACGCTTCAATGCCTCGATCCCGCGCCGCGGTGGGGGGTATGGCCGGGCTACGGTATCGTGACATTCGGGTCTTCGCCGGCAGAAGCCGGCATCGTTTTGGATACCGCCCGTCACACCATCCGTGCGATCCAGTGGGCCGAAGCGTTGGGTGGTTGGCGGGCATTGCCGGAGAAAGATGTTTTCAACGTGGAGTACTGGGAGCTCGAACAGGCCAAGTTGAAAGCAAAAAAAGATCGCTCGCCGTTTCATGGCAAGATCGCACTGGTGACGGGGGCCGGAGGTGGTATCGGGAAGGCTTGCGTTGTAGCGCTGTTGGAGCAGGGTGCTGTTGTGGTCGCCGTGGATATCCGGGGGCTCGTTACTTCGGAATTCGCCCGGACGGAAGTCAAAACTGTCGAGTGCGATGTCACCGATGCCGGGAAAATGAAGAAAGCGATAGACACGGGCATTCGAGAATTCGGGGGGCTCGATATCGTTGTCAGCAATGCCGGCACGTTCCCGGCCGGCCGCTTGATTGAGGACATGGACGACGACACTTGGAACCGCTGCCTTGCGGTGAACCTGTCGAGCCATCAAACGCTGCTCAAGTATTGCGTGCCTTATTTGAAAAACGGCGTTGACCCGGCGATCGTTATTGTCGGTTCCAAGAACGTACCGGCACCGGGCCCGAAAGCTTCCGCTTACTCGGCCGCGAAGGCGGGGTTGACGCAACTGGCCCGCGTGGCGGCGCTGGAACTCGGGAAATTCGGCATCCGCGTGAACACTGTCCATCCAAACGCGGTGTTCGATACCGATATGTGGGACGACTCGGTCATTCGGGCCCGGGCGCGCAGCTATAACCTGTCCGTGGAGGAGTATAAGTCCAACAACGTTCTAGGCACTAAAGTCCGTGCCGTCGACGTAGCCGGCATGGTCTGCGAAATGGCGGGGCCGGTGTTCGCCAAGACGACCGGCGCGCAAGTGCCGGTCGACGGCGGGAACGAACGTGTCGTGTAAGAGCGCATCAGCCGCAATCCTGCCGCAACCATGCATAGCATGTGGTATTTATCCCCAAACGCGGGAAGTGGCTCCTTGGTGTGTTAAACCGGATCTGCCTATACTGCGGTAATGAAATTAGACTTCGATCAACTAGCCTGTGCCGTGCCCGAACCGGTGCACCCGATATGTCAGGAAAGCCTAGAGTATTTCGCGTCGGGGAGGTCAAGCGTGCATGCTCCCGCGTACACCTGCAACATGGTGGATTCCTCGCTGATTCCCTTGGTGGAATGCCTGCTGGATATCTACGCTGACGGCATATTGCTGCAGCCCATCGGGTTTTAGCGCTCCTACCGCGTCGCTACACACTGTAGACGGTCGCCGGCAAATCGTAGTCATGCCTTCCGTCCGTAGCGCGGCGCCGTTTATCCGAATCGCTTGACTTACCATTTTCCGCCCTGTACAATCCAATGGCGTGGGATTATTTCCCACGCGCATTAAAAATAAGACGATTTGAAAAGTAACCAAATTTGGCGTGAGTGCTACCTATGGAACCGCTCAAGCCGTGCGGGGATTGCAGCGTGAATACCCAATCCGCGTTATCCGGCGTACCGGGGAACGTGGTCTGGGCGTTTCTGTCCTGGAGGGTTTCGGCGCGGCGCGGTATCCGATCGTAGGTGTCATGGATGGCTTACGCCCCGGTTCATTCATTTCCCGGAAACCTTTTTCATTAACAGTTAGGAGGATATGGTCAAATGACTAAATTACCCAAAAATTTCAGTTTGTTGTGGTCAGGCGGCATTGTAGCCGTCACTTTGGTGCTATATGCCTGCGGCGGCGGTGGCAGCTCGACGGGTGGCGGCGGCGCAGCGCGCGCAACCGTGGCCGGAACCGTCGACAACGGCATTGCCGCCGTGTATCCCACCGGCAAAGAACGGCCCCTGCTGGTCGCGC
>JAANXG010000108.1 GCA_018263405.1 Gammaproteobacteria bacterium | reverse complement strand
ATTCGTCGAGGACGATTGGGAGTCGCCGACGCTCGGCGCCTGGGGGCTCGGTTGGGAAGTCTGGCTGAATGGCATGGAAATCGCCCAATTCACCTACTTTCAGCAGGCCGGCGGCCTGGACTGCAATCCGGTGATGGGGGAGATCACCTACGGCCTCGAACGCATCGCCATGTACCTGCAGGATGTCGGCAGCGTATTCGACTTGGTCTGGACCGCGGGACCGCGGGGCGTTGTGACTTACGGCGACATCTACCATCAGAACGAAGTGGAGCAGTCCGCGTTCAACTTCGAGCACGCCGATGTGGATTTTCTTTTCGGTGCCTTCGACCACAGTGAAAAACAGGCCGCGCATCTAGCCGAAATGGGGCTGCCGTTGCCCGCTTACGAACAGGTGTTGAAAGCTTCGCATGCGTTCAATTTGCTGGACGCCCGCCACGCACTATCCGTGACCGAGCGGCAGCGCTACATACTGCGTGTCCGATCCCTGGCCCGGGCCGCGGCGCGGGCTTATTACGATTCCCGGGACAAGCTGGGATTCCCGCTGCTACAGGCTCTCGAGGACGCGGCGCATGGCCGATAGCGCCGACGTCCTGTTTGAATTGGGCACGGAGGAACTGCCGCCCCGGGCGCTGCGCCGGCTTGGCGAAGCATTGCTGGCCGGCTTTCGCGAGGGCCTGGAGCAGGCGCACATCGACTATACCGATGCGAGAGGATTCGCCACCCCGCGCCGGCTTGCCGTACTGATACAAGAGTGTCCCGTCAATCAGCCCGAAAAGGAATCCGAGCGCCTGGGCCCGCCTCTGGCTGCCGCCTACGACGCCGCCGGTTCGCCCACGGCGGCCGCAGAGGGTTTCGCCCGCTCCTGTGGTGTCGCGGTGGATAGCCTGGAGCGTGTGACCACGGACAAGGGCGAGCGCCTGGCCTGCCGGTGGCGTGAACCGGGACAGCCGTCGGTCGAGCTATTGCCTCGGATCGCCGAACAGGCCGTGCATCGACTGCCGATCCCCAAACGCATGCGCTGGGGAGAGTCGACTGTACAGTTCGTCCGGCCGGTTCATTGGCTGGTGTTTTTGATGGGGGAGCAGGTGGTTTCCTGTGAATTGCTCGGTTTGCATGCGGGCCGGCAAAGCATGGGGCACCGGTTCCACGGCTCCGGCGCAATCGCGTTGAACCATCCTTCGGATTACGAACGGCGACTCAAACACGATGGCTTCGTCATCGCCCCCTTCGATGAACGAAAAGAGGTGATTCGAAGTCAGGTGGAACGTTTGGGCAGCGAGGCCGGCGGACAGGCGGACATGGATGATGACTTGCTCGACGAAGTGACGGCGCTTACCGAGTGGCCCGTGGCGATACAGGGCAGTTTCGATGAAGCGTTTTTGACCGTGCCGGTTGAACTGCTGGTGATGACGATGAAGCAGGACCAGCGCTACTTCCCGATTTTCGATTCAACCGGCGCCCTGACGAATCGATTCATCGTGGTCGCAAATATTGACAGCTCCGATCCCGACGTCGTCCGGCAAGGCAACGAACGGGTAATACGGCCAAGGTTCGCCGATGCGAAATTTTTCTGGGACCAGGACCGCAAGAGACCCCTGGAGAGCCGTCTGGAAGATTTAAAGCAAGTCGTGTTTCAGGAACGCCTTGGAACCATGTACGTTAAATCGGCGCGCGTGGCGGCCCTGGCCTCGGATATCGCGCTTCTGATTGCCGCGGACACCGACAAGGCCGGCCGTGCCGGCTGGTTATCCCGGTGCGACCTGGTAACCGAGACGGTGTTCGAATTCCCCGCAATGCAAGGCATTGCGGGCCGCCACTTGTTAACCCACGAAAAGGCCGATGCCGAGCTCGCTCGGGCCATGGATGAGTTCTATATGCCACGGCACGCGGGCGGCGATCTGCCGGAGACGCGTACGGGAACGGCGATCTCCCTGGCCGAGAAGTTGGACACCTTGGTGGGCATCTTCGCCATCGGCGAAAGCCCCTCGGGCGACAAGGATCCTTATGCGTTGCGGCGGGCCGCACTCGGGGCGCTGCGCATGCTCAAGGAAAAGCGGCTCAGGATACCATTGTGGGCGGTGCTCGAAATCGCCAATCATCGGCTCGATGAGGCGCTTCGAACCGAGGAGACCGTGGAGCACGTCTACGCATTCATGATGGAAAGACTGAAAGGCATTTACCTGGACGAGGAAATAGACAGCAGCGTGTTTAGCGCGGTGCTTGAAGTCGAGCCGTCTACCGTTGTCGAGTTCGATCGGCGGGTCAAAGCCGTTACCGCCTTCCGGGCGCTTCCGGAGGCCGGGGCGTTGGCGGAAGCAAACAAGCGGGCACGCAATATTCTGCGTAAGGCGGACTTTGATGACGACGACGCCGAAGTCGATGCGGCGCAGTTGTCCGAACCGGCGGAAGTGCAATTGAGCGAGCAAACGCTGATGCTCGAGCGCCAGATCGAACCATTGTTGGAGTCGGGAGATTACGAGGCGGCCTTGAAACTACTGGCCGGATTAAAAGACCCTTTGGACCGATTTTTTGTCGACGTCATGGTCATGTCCGAAGACCCGGTGCTTCGCGGCAACCGACTCGCATTATTGTTCCGCCTGAGCCGGCTCTTCCTTCGGGTGGCGGATATATCCCAGCTGCAGATTTCCACGCGTCACAACCCAGAGGATCGGTGAGGCCGCGATGAGACTGGTCATACTAGATCGCGACGGGGTCATTAATCAGGATTCGAGCCGCCACATAAAAACGCCCGAACAATGGGATCCGATACCGGGCAGTCTGGAGGCCATCGCCCGGTTGTGCCGTGCCGAGTACCGCGTGGCGATTATTACCAACCAGTCCGGCGTCGGACGCGGTTTATACAGCCTGGACACCATGAATAAAATCAACATGCGCATGTTCGAGCTCATTCGCCGGAAGGGGGGTGAAGTCGACGCCCTGTTGTTTTGTCCCCATGCACCGGACACCGGCTGCGAATGCCGCAAGCCCAAGCCCGGATTGTTCCACGAGTTAGCCCGTCGTTCGAAGGTCAACTTGGCACGGACCCCGGCGGTGGGGGATTCAGTCCGTGACCTCGAGGCGGCGGTCGCTGCCGGGGCTCGGCCCGTGCTGGTGCGTACGGGCAAAGGAATAGAGACGCTGGATGCCATCCAAAGGAGCGATGATGAGCGGATCCGGCAAGTCTCCGTTTACGATGACCTCGCGGCTTTCGTCGATCGGCATATGCGCGCCAACGGGTACTAGTGTACCCCGTCACTGATATTGTAACGTTCAGCGGCCCACAAAGCGGTGAGCCGCAAGGCCTGTCTCGCCGGGAATGGCGCGCCCTTCTCAAGAGTACACTAGCGTCGGCTTGAATGATCCAGCGAGTTCGGTCGTTCGTTTTTTTCACGGGTATGCTCGTGACGGCCATCTTGTACTCGCTTTTTGCCGTGGCGATCGCGCCCTTGCCGGCCGTCACCCGCTCCCGCCTCATCGGTTACTGGGCGACATTGATGGTGGAATGGCTTCGCTGGACATGCGGGCTTCGCCACCGGGTCAGCGGCCTGGAGAATCTGCCGGTGACCCCGTGTGTGATTCTTTCCAAGCACCAGTCCGCCTGGGAGACTATCGCATTTCAGGAGATCTTCCCGCCCCAGGCATGGGTCTTGAAGCGAGAGTTGTTGTGGATTCCTTTGCTCGGCTGGGGCTTGGGGGCGACCCGTCCTATTGCCATTGACCGGTCCGCCGGGGTCCGGGCCCTGGACGACGTCGTCAAACAGGGCATGGAACGATTGGCGGGCGGTCGCTACGTCGTGGTGTTCCCGGAAGGAACCCGGATGCCTCCCGGTGCGCGCGGCCGGTACAACCCCGGTGGGGCGATGCTGGCCAAGAAAGCCGATGTACCAGTGGTGCCGGTGGCGCACAATTCAGGAAGCTTCTGGCCCCGGCGCGGGTTTCTAAAGCTTCCGGGCGTCATTGAAGTCCGGGTCGGTCCGCCGATCGATGTTGCGGGTAAGCGCCCGAAACAAATCAATGCCGAAGCGGAGGAGTGGATCGAAGCGCGGATGATCGAGCTTGAGCGCGGAATCGTTCCAGACTGACTAATTGTTGCCCCGCTCAGCATCTTAGGGCTCGCGCAAAAATAACTTCCCATTTTCACATCCCGTCTTCGGGCCATCTTTGAACGATCCTCAATCGCAAAATCCTCATATCAGCCCTGCTAGGAGCCTGTCGGACTTAGTACCCTTGGGCATAAATACACACACGTTCAGAGCGTCTCCAAAGTGCCAATGCAAGGCGCGCTTCGCAGGGAATGGCGAGCCCTTTTCAAGAA
>JAANXG010000107.1 GCA_018263405.1 Gammaproteobacteria bacterium | reverse complement strand
CCGACATGCAATCCCGATATAGCGATGAGGTGACTGGTTCCGGTAGCACGCAGGGTGTTCCATTCGAAATTCGATATCGATGACCGATCTCCCAGTGCCAACGCCCGCAACAGCCCGCGGTAGCGGACGTGTTCCATGGATTTATCGAGGCCATCCCGCAACACCTGACGGAGCGATTGAAGCGATCCCCCATCCGCCCCGACCAGCCGTGTATTTGCTTTCGCTTCGCGAATGTACCCGGTCGCGCGGACGCTCTGTCGATAAAGGTACGCCTCGTAATCAAAACCCCCCGGGTTGTAGTAACCATGAGGCTGCTTGAGACGCGCCGTCAAAGACCACTTCGAAGCCGACTTCAATTGGGCATACGCGCGTTTAGGTGCGTCATACCAGCGAAGACGAACCCGGCCGGTGAAACCCACCGGCTGGTTGTCGAAACGCGCTCGCTCGACATCGAGGTCAAACTTCAGGTAACGTTCGCCCCGCTCCGGGAGACCGGCAATGGTCCCAATTAACACGACATCACGGCCCTCGAGTGCCGACGGCCACTCGTCGTCCAACGCCAGATCGGCCCGCAAAAGGGCCCACAAAACGCCGATTAGTAGTACGGCGACGGGCCGGAGACCGGAGAGCAAAAAGCACGGGGCAACAAAAATGGCCGCTAGTATCAGCGACCAGACTGGAATGAGAACGGGTGAAAACTGGGCAGCGCCTGTTCCGACCGCGAACAGTATTACCTGAATATAAAATGTACCAATCCTTGTCACAAAATACTCCCTGTTTACGCGGCACCCCGCCGCCGTGCTGCGCGTAAAGTATCAGCCCATGCCCCGGAACACAAGAAAGCCAAGCTGGCTGCTCACGAAGAAACAAGTGCTCGCCCACCGGTACCTGCAGATATTCGGCAACGCCCTGCACAATCCCAATCTCTGGCACTTCAACCGCAGATCCGTCGCCAACGCGACCGCTATCGGATTGTTCTGCGCGTTTCTGCCCATGCCCTTCGAAATGCTGGCAGCGGCGCTGGGCGCGATCTGGTTCAGCGGGAACCTGCCACTGGCCGTTGCATGGGTATGGATTTCCAACCCGGTCAGCTGGATACCGCTCTATACCCCCGCCTACCTCCTGGGCTCATGGATACTGGACAAGGAAACGGCGGCCGCCGATCAGGTCACCATGAGCGTGCTGATCGAATCGCTGGCGGCTCTATGGATCGGGTGCTTGATTTTCGGGGTAATAGCCGGCGCCTGCGGTTATATGACCATCAAAGGATTGTGGCGCCTGAAGATTCGCTCCGAGCGAGCGGATCGGAGACGACGCACTAAACTTAAACAGAATTAGCAGGCATTCGCATCAAAACCATTCGACCCGGGTGGGTCGGATTGTGCGAGCGTACCATCGTCCCGCCGGGTAGACGGAAACTACCGCGGCAAAGGAATGAGCCGCCCGTCCTGCAGTTCCAGAACGCGGTCCATGCGGGAAGCGCGTTCGCGATCGTGGGTGACAACGACCAGGCTGGTGCCGAGTTCACGGTTCAATTCCAGCATCAATCCGTAAACTATCTCCGCGGTTTTCCCGTCCAGGTTGCCGGTCGGTTCGTCGGCGAGAATGCAGCCCGGACGCGTCACGATGGCCCGCGCCACGGCGGCGCGCTGGCGTTCTCCGCCGGATAATTCGCCCGGTTTGTGGTCCAGGCGATCGCCCAAGCCGACTTCCTCGAGGCAGGAGCGGGCCCGACCGGCAGAGACACGACGCTGGTCCCCCCGTACCAACAAGGGCATCATTACGTTCTCTAATGCAGTGAATTCCGGCAGCAGGTGATGAAACTGGTACACAAAACCCAAGTACCGGTTGCGCAGATCTCCGCGTAACGTGTCGGAAAGCGCAAAAATATCCGTACCCTTTACCCGGACGCGACCGGCGGAAGGCGTATCCAACCCGCCGAGTAAATGTAACAAGGTGCTTTTCCCGGATCCCGAAGCACCGACAATCGCCAGTTGCTCGCCTTGGTAAATATCCAGTTCCAGGCCGAGTAGAACGTCCACTTTTAAGCGGCCCTGATCGAATCGTTTTACCAGATCCCGGCAATCCAATACCGTTTCAGCACTCATTCGTATCGTAACGCTTCCGCGGGGTGGGTCCGAGACGCACGGAACGCGGGATACAGTGTGGCTACGGCGCTCATGGACAGCGATGCCAGCATAACGACGAACACGTCTTGCCAGTGCATGTCCGCTGGAAAATCACTGATCACGTAGACATCCGCCGGGAAAAACTGCACATCGAATAATCTTTCCAGAAACGGAACCAGCGTTTCGATATTAAGCGCTGTAATCACACCGGTAAGTCCGCCCAGCAGTGTTCCGATCACGCCGATAATCATGCCCTGGACAATAAAAATTCCCATTACGCCCAGTGGCCGCAGGCCAAGGGTGCGCAGAATTGCGATGTCCGATCGCTTGTCGGTCACGACCATTACGAGCGTGGAAACAATATTGAACGCCGCTACGGCCACAATTAAGAACAGAATGATGAACATCACCCGCTTTTCGATTTTTAGCGCGCGAAAGAAATTTCGGTGTTTACGGGTCCAGTCGCTGATATAGAATCCGGGTTCCAGCGAGTTAGCCAGAGCGTTGCGGACCAGCGGTGCATCGAATACCTCATCCAATTTCAGACGCAGCCCCGTTACTCTTTGGCCGGTCTGGTACAGTTTGCGGGCGTCGTTAAGATGGATCAAAGCCAGTCCGCTGTCGTACTCGTACATACCGATCTTGAAGATGCCGCTGACCGTGAACCGCCGCAGTCTCGGCAGCATGCCGGCCGGCGTAATTTGGCCCTTGGGGGCAACGACAATAACTTTCGAACCGATATCCAAATCCAGGGAACGCGCCAGTGCGCTGCCAACGATTATCCGGTATTCGCCGCTCTCCAGTGTACCGACACGGCCTTTTTCCATGTTTTTCCCGACGTCGGAGACCGCCGATTCCACAGCGGGCAGCACGCCCCTGATGATGGCGCCGGATACGTTCTTTCCCTTACTCAGCATTCCCTGTCCATGCACATAGGGCGCTACGCCGGTAACATCCGGCATTCGTGCGACGCGCTCTCCCAACCGCCCCCAGCCCGCCAGGCTCCCGCTGGTTCCCGTGATCGTGACATGCGAGGCCACACCCAGAATCCGGTCACGCAGTTCCTGTTCGAAGCCGTTCATAATCGATAAAACAGTGATCAGCGCCCATACGCCGAGAGCGATCCCGAGCATCGCGATAAGAGTAATAAACGAAATGAAATGATTACGGCGTTTAGCGCGGGTATAGCGCAGGCCGATGAAAACGGGAAGCACGGTGATATCGACTCGGGCTGCAGCCGGTTAGGAAACGGTGCTTTCCGGGCGCATGTGCGGAAACAACAGCACGTCACGGATTGAAGGACAATCCGCCAATAACATCACCAATCGATCGATCCCGATACCCTCACCGGCAGTAGGCGGCAGTCCATGCTCGAGCGCTCGAATATAGTCGTGGTCGAAATGCATGGCCTCCTCGTCGCCCGCTTGCTTGTCCGCAACCTGCCGCTGGAAGCGCTCGGCCTGATCCTCGGCGTCATTAAGTTCCGAGAAACCGTTGGCGATTTCCCGCCCGGCAATGAATAGCTCAAACCGGTCGGTAACCGCCGGATTGTCATCGTTAACGCGGGACAAAGGTGAAACTTCGAGGGGAAAGAGTGTAACGAACGTCGGTTGAATCAACCGGTCTTCGACCGTTTTTTCGAATATTTCCATCAGCCACTTTCCTTCGCCCCAGTGCCCTTGGGCCTCGATCTCCAACGAACGGCCGTACTCGGACAATCGTTGACGGTCACCGGTGTCGGCGGCATCGAGCCCGGGATTTCGCTCCAATACGGCTTCGGTTACGCTCAATCTTTTGAACGGTTCCTCGAGGCTGATTGCCTGGTCCTGGTACTGAAACGAACCCCCTCCCAGCACCTCCCCGGTCAGTTCGCGAAGCAGTATTTCCGTCAAATCCATCAGGTCGGCGTAATCGGCGTAGGCCTGGTAGAACTCGAGCATGGTGAATTCCGGGTTGTGCTGTGTACTAACGCCCTCGTTCCGGAAGTTCCGGTTGATTTCAAACACCCGGTCAAAACCGCCCACCACAAGTCGCTTCAGAAAGAGCTCCGGTGCCACTCGCAGGTACAAATCCATGTCCAGCGCATTGTGATGGGTGACAAACGGTCTGGCCACCGCCCCGCCGGGTATCGCCTGCATCATCGGAGTTTCAACTTCCAGGAAGCCGCGCTCGATGAAAAACCACCTTATAAACTCGATGATTCTGGCCCGGAGCTGGAAAATTCGTCGCGCGCCCGGATTGACGATCAAATCCACGTAGCGCTGCCGGTAACGCAGCTCCTGGTCGCTCAGGCCATGAAACTTCTCCGGCAAGGGGCGCAGCGACTTGGTCAGCAGCCGGATCTCATCCACCCGGACACTCAGTTCGCCGGTCCTGGTCCGGAACAAGGTTCCCGCGACGCCGACGATGTCGCCGATATCCCATTTCTTGAATTGTTCGTTGTAAAAGCCGTTTTCCAGATTATCGCGCTGTACGAATATCTGGATTCGCCCGCTTCGGTCCTGGACATCCGCAAACGTGGATTTGCCCATGGTGCGGCGGCTCATCATCCTGCCGGTGATTTTGACGCTGATCGGCGCAACGTCCAGTTTTTGTCCATCCCACTCGCCGTATGACCCGACAATGTCGGAAACCAGATGTGTCGGCTTGAAATCGTTCGGAAAACCAAATCCACCGCGCCGCAGGGCGTCGAGCTTCTCTCGGCGTTGTTTGATCTGTTCGTTTTCGTCGCTCATTCGCGGCTATCCGTAGAATTGTCTCATATTGCTACAGCCCGGCTTTGAGGCTTGCCTCGATAAACGGATCCAGATTGCCGTCCAGAACGCTCTGTGTGTCGCCCACCTCCACGGAAGTTCTGAGGTCCTTGATGCGAGACTGGTCCAGCACATAAGAGCGGATCTGCTGCCCCCAGCCGATATCGGCTTTGCTGTCCTCCGTTTGCTGTTGCTCGGCCCGGCGTTTGCGCATTTCCGCTTCGTACAGCCGTGCCTTGAGCATTTGCATGGCGGTCGCTTTGTTACGATGCTGCGAGCGGTCACTTTGGCACTGAACCACGATACCGGTGGGCATATGGGTGATCCGCACTGCGGAATCTGTCCGGTTAACGTGCTGACCACCGGCGCCACTCGCCCGGTAAGTATCCACCCTCAGATCCGTCGGGTTAATCTCCACTTCCACTTTGTCGTCAATTTCCGGATAGCCGTACACCGAGGCAAAGGATGTATGACGCCGGTGGCCGGAATCAAAAGGTGATTTTCGCACCAGCCTATGAATACCCGTCTCGGTGCGCAAATAACCGAACGCATAGTCCCCGCTTACTTTGATTGTGGCGCTTTTAATCCCCGCCACGTCACCCTCGGACACTTCCACCAACTCCGCTCGAAATTGTTTGTGTTCGCAGTATCGAAGGTACATGCGCAATAGCATTTCCGCCCAATCCTGGGCTTCCGTGCCGCCCGAGCCGGATTGAATATCCACAAAAGCGTTATTGGCATCCATTGGCCCGGAGAACATTCTTTCGAGCTCCAGTTCCTCAAGGCCCCGGTCCACATTCCGCAGGTCGCTTTCGACCGAGCTCAACAGCTCCGGATCGGACTCATGGCGAGCCAATTCGATCAAATCCCCGGCATCGACGATCGAACGGCGGATATCGTCCAGGCCCCGCACCACCCGGACTAAACGCGAGCGCAACCGGCCCAGTTCCTGAGCACGTTCAGGATTGTCCCAAATATCGGACTGCTCCAATTGTCGATCTATTTCTTCGAGTTTCTCCTCCTTTGCATCGAGGTCAAAGATACCCCCTAAGAGCGGCTTCGCGCTCTTTCAGATCTTTGACGATATCAACCAATGCGGTAAATTCCATAGCAGAATCCCGGACCTCCATTTATATGCATTGAGTTGGTATTGGTGGTACTGTCGAAGCGGTGTCAGCGCGGTTAATGCGGAGTCTAATAGGGGGCGTAATCAGTAAGCTACTTGGCGATCTCTGCGAGTACGGAATCCAGGCTATTCTTCGCATCGCCAAAGAACATTCTCGTGTTATCTTTAAAGAACAACGGGTTCTGAACCCCGGCATAGCCTGATGCCATACTCCGTTTCAGTACAATCGAGGTCTTGCCTTTCCAGCATTCCAACACCGGCATACCGGCGATCGGGCTGTTGGGATCCTCCAGCGCATCCGGATTGACGATATCATTCGCGCCGACAACGATAGTCACGTCGATAGCCGGAAAATCGTCGTTGATTTCACTCATCTCGAAGACAATGTCATAGGGTACGCGAGCTTCCGCCAAGAGCACATTCATGTGGCCAGGCATACGACCCGCTACCGGGTGAATGCCAAAGCGGACATTAACGCCCTTATCCCGTAGGGTCTTGGTAATATCACGAACCGTATGTTGTGCCTGTGCCACCGCCATACCGTAGCCGGGGATAATCATGACTTCCCTGGCAGCCGTCAACAAGTCAGATACTTCTTCGAATTCGATTGGAAAGACTTCACCCTGATCGCTTGAAGTGCCGGCAGTTCCGGCGGATTCCGTACCAAAACCGCCCGCAATCACGCCAATAAAGTTCCTGTTCATGGCACGGCACATGATGTAGCTCAGAATGGCGCCGCTGCTGCCCACCAGGGCGCCGGTGACAATCAGCAGGTCGTTGGACAACATAAATCCGGTGGCCGCCGCGGCCCAGCCCGAATAGCTGTTCAACATGGAGATCACGACAGGCATATCGGCGCCACCAATCGCCATCACCATATGCACACCAAAGGCGAGGGCGATCGCGGTCATGATCAGGAGCGGTATCACGCCGCCACCGGCTTGAGCCTGATCCATGAATTCGAAGCAAAGCCAAATTGAGAGAATAAGCAATCCCAGGTTTATCCAGTGGCGCGCCGGAAGGATGAGCGGATTACCGGAGATCTTGCCGCTCAGTTTGCCAAAGGCAATGACCGAACCGGAAAATGTAACGGCACCGATCAATACGCCGAGATAGATTTCGATTTCATGGATGGTCTTTTCAGCACCACTGAATTGTAGCGCCGCATCCGGATCCATGAAGTTCACAAAGCCAACGAGCACTGCAGCAATACCTACTAGGCTGTGGAGAATGGCCACCAGTTCCGGCATCTGGGTCATCTGCACCTTCAGGGCGAGAATGAGACCGATCGTGCCGCCGATGAGCATGCAAGCAATGACGATCCCGATGACGCTGACCTCCGGTCCCAACACCGTTGCCAGAATGGCGATAATCATGCCGGTGATGCCGTAGGCATTGCCACGACGTGACGTTTCCGGATGGCTCAACCCGCCCAGGGCCAGGATGAACAGAATGGTGGCACCGATATAAGAAACTGTAACTAATCCTTCCGACATGGCTACCTCCTTATTTCCTGAACATCTGCAGCATACGCTGGGTAACAGCAAAGCCGCCGAAGATATTAATACTGGTTATGAACATCCCGAATGCGGCGATGCCCGCGAGCAACGTGTTTGGTGTTGAGACCTGTATGAGTGCGCCGATGATGATGATACTGCTAATCGCATTGGTGACACTCATCAGGGGGGTATGCAGGGCATAGGTTACATTCCAGATCACCATGTAGCCGACAAAGCAGGCCAATACGAAAACCGTAAAGTGCGGCATGAATGAAGCCGGCGCACTGATGCCGATACCATAAAAACATAGGCCCCCGATCAGGATCGTCAGGGCAGTCCTGATGGCCGGCGTAATCAGTGGTTTTTTTTCCTCTTCGGGCTCTGCTTTCGGTTCTTCGACAGGGGCAGAAGGTGCTTCCGAAACCTTGGGTGCCGGGGGCGGCCAGGTGACCTCCCCTTCTTTAATAACAGTCGTCCCGCGAATAACCTCATCCTCCATGTCAACTACGAGTTCACCATCCTTTTCCGGACACATATCGGTCAGCAGGTGACGCAGATTGTTTGCATAGAGTTGGCTGGCTTGAGTCGGCAGTCTGCTGGGCATATCGGTATAGCCGATGATGCTAACACCATGCTTCTCAACGACTTTGCCCGGTTCGGTTAGTTTACAGTTGCCGCCCTGTTCTGCGGCAAGGTCGACAATTACACTGCCGTCCTGCATGGACTCGACCATGGCCTCCGTAATCAATTCGGGGGCAGGTTTCCCGGGTATCAAGGCTGTCGTGATGATGACATCGACTTCCATGGCCTGGCGGGTGAAGAGGTCCATTTCAGCCTTGATAAACTCATCACTCATCACCTTGGCATAGCCGCCTTCACCTGTACCATCTTCTTGAAAATCGAGTTCGAGAAATTCGGCGCCCATACTTTGAACCTGTTCCTTCACTTCAGGCCTTGTATCAAAGGCCCTGACGATAGCGCCCAAACCATTTGCCGTGCCGATTGCTGCCAGTCCGGCGACACCAGCGCCGATCACCATGATCTTGGCGGGGGGCACCTTCCCGGCTGCCGTCATCTGACCGGTGAAAAACCGACCAAAGTGCTGGGATGCCTCAATCACAGCACGATAGCCCGCGATATTGGCCATGGAGCTCAGGGCATCGAGTTTCTGGGCGCGGGAGATTCTAGGTACGCTGTCCATGGCAAGTACGGTAATCTTCTTGGCAGCGAGGCGCTGCATCAGTTCTTCATTCTGCGCCGGCCAGATAAAACTGGTCAGCGTTTTACCTTCCCTTAATAGTTCGACCTCATCGATACCAATTTTGGGGTGATGCTCAGGTGCATGGACCTTGAGTATCAGGTCGGACGACTCCCACAATGTTTTGGCATCATCGGTGATTTCTACACCGGTTTTTCGGTAGGCGTCGTCCGAGAATTTAGCTGCTTCACCGGCGCCGGCTTCGACTGCAACTGAAAACCCTAGTTTTTGCAGTTTTTCCGCGACTTCGGGTGTTGTTGCTACGCGCTTTTCACCCGAGTGGATTTCTTTGGGTACTCCGATCTTCATCGTCATTTACTCTCCTGGATTGAGATCGTTGTTTTTGGAATAGTTAGAACCCATCTCAAATTGTAGATTTTGCGTGTAGGCTAGGCCCGAGGGCCGCGAAAAGCGCAGTGTACACGAGAGTACATGAGCATTTGAGCGCCCCAAAAACAACGCATACGTGGAAAAGATTTGAGACAGGTTCTAGTTATTATGTAATTTCTCAAAAAGTCCGTGCAATGTCGGCGATCATGTGGGGATAGGGTTGTCTTTCAGGGGCGCTGTGAATACATCCTTGTACGCTCTGGCGAAAGCTTCCGTGCTTTCGACAGCCCTGAAAGACAACCCTACCCCCACATTCTTGCACGGGGTTATTGAGGTCTTACGTTATTATTTAATACTCTAACAACCGCCGACTCTAGGAGCCTGTCGGACTTAGGGCTCCTAGGAGCCTGTCGGACTTAGGATGAATCTACTGCGGCGGCGGGAGATCGGCCCACTTTCCCGATTTATTTCGTTAAATAGCTGGCTATTCGCCTCAATAAATCGAAAAATTGGTCTCGATTTCC
>JAANXG010000106.1 GCA_018263405.1 Gammaproteobacteria bacterium | reverse complement strand
TTGCATCCTTAGCTCCGTAAACGGCACTTCCCTATGCCACTTCTTACAGCGTCCCTGAAAGACAACCCTACCCCCACATGATCACCGACATTGCACGGACTTTTTGAGAAATTACCTCCTAACCGGATAGATTCGTACGGTTAATTCTGTGGAACTCCTGAATTGATCGAGGGTTCCCGCGGGGAAATCGTCAAGTAGGCAGAAAGCGGGGGCGATAATAATTGACGCGAACCCGTTGTCAAGGCTGTGGTTTTTCAAGCGAGTGCGCGGCTGCCTCGCGCAGCATCTGTGCGGGTATGGCACCGCTGTACACCTGGTCCGCGAAAACGTACGTCGGCGTACCGGTGATTCGCATCCGGGCCGCGCTTTGTTGATTCGCATCCAGCACTTCTTCGTATCGGGAATCCCGCCAGGCTGCTTCAACAAGTTCCGGCTCGACCCCGCACTTGTCCGCCAAGGCACGCAATACCTCCGGATCGCCGATGTTTTCCTGACGCAGGAAATAGGCTTCGTACAATTCTCGATTCAGCGGTTCGAAAACCGCCTGTTGATGTTCCCGGACCGCCTGGGCAAGTTGCAAGGCGAGGCGGGAGTTGGTGGTGAAGGTTCGTTCGGCCAGGGTCACTCCCTCTTCCTCGGCCATGCGGGCAAGGTTGGCCATCAGCATTCCCCAATGCCGCGGCGAATAGCCGAGTTCCGCCACTGGTTTTCCTTCCGGTGGATTGTCGGGGTGAATTTCCAGAAAGCGCCAATCGATGTCGAGGTCGTAATCATCCTCTAATTGCCGCAATCGCAAATATCCAATATAGCAAAACGGGCAAATATAATCGGAATAAACCGTAACGTTCAGTAATGTCTTCGTTCTTTCCTCGCTCATAAAACCACCTGTGTTCCAACAAACCGAAGTAGCATAAAGTTCTTATCGATCCTCGGCATCCGGCTCCCGTATCAAAATTCGTTCCACTCGCTCGCTGGTTTTTTTCAAGTCCGTGACGATCTGGTGACGAATGATCCAATCTCCCACCAATGGCGGGACGAAAAAGCTCGGTTTCAAAACCGCGAAATACACGAAGCGTACTCTGGAGTGGTCGCCCGCGGGTTCGTCGATAAGGGTAATGGTTTCGCGGGCTTCGTGGAAATCACTGAGATTCGGCACGACTACGTACACCATCCGGCCGGCCGCTTCATCGATGTGCGCATCGCTGACTTTGGTGATCGTCCGGCAAAAGAACACGAATACGCAGGGGCGAAACGTTATCTCGATGCGCGCATCCCGGCCGCTCCGGCCGTCGATTATCCGGCTTCGCGTCACCGTCGGCGAAAGCATGGCAAACCGCGGATAGTCCGTAATGATTCGTCTCAACCGGTCGGAATTGCCGCGGAGCCTCACGGCAAAATCAACCGTGTAGTGGTCCTCGACCCGGTCCACCCGTGCGTAAAGAATCTCCGCCGCCCGGGCCGCCGGCGCGACGCCGATCAGAAAAAAGATGAGAGCCAGGTGTCGAGTATCCAAAATTCCGCCGCCATGCTTGAATCAAGGTTCAAGCAACGCACCCCGTCACGCGGTTCGCTGCCTGCTCGATGACTTCGACCCCGGCACCCGGACGGTGGGCGTGCTCGCTGAGATAACGACGCCAGGCCCTCGCCCCCCGGCAACCTTGAAACAGCCCCACGATGTGCCGGGTCAGACGGCACAGCGGCACGCCCCGCTCGAGTTGGGCGGCACAATACACCGTGTAATGGTTCAATATTTCCATCCGGGTCATGGGTGGAGACTTCGCCCCAAAAAACAACTGATCGACGTCCGCCAACAAATAGGGATCGGAATAGGCCGCGCGGCCGATCATGACGCCGTCGACCCAGCGGAGTTGGTCCCGGGCCGCGCCGAGGTCGTCGAATCCGCCGTTGATCACGACGGTTAACTCGGGGAATGTTCGCTTGATTTCATGGACTGCCGGATAACGTAGCGGGGGCAAATCGCGATTCTGCTTGGGACTGAGTCCCTGCAGCCAAGCTTTTCGGGCATGAATGATGAAGGTGTCGCAACCGGCTTCAGCGATGGTTTCGACAAACCTTTTCAATGCATCGATGGAATCCCGATCGTCGACGCCGATACGGTGCTTGACCGTAACGGGCAATCCGGTGGCATCGTGCATGGCCTGGACACAATGAGAGACGAGCACCGGTTGCTTCATAAGACACGCGCCGAAGGCGCCGGCCTGAACCCGATCGCTCGGGCAGCCAACGTTGATGTTAATCTCGTCGTAGCCCCAGCTATCCGCGACGCGCGCGCTGTGCGCCATTTCGACCGGGTCACTGCCTCCCAGCTGCAGCGCAATCGGATGTTCGGCCTCGTGATAAGCGAACAACTTCCCGGAATCGCCGAAGATCGCCGCGCCGGTGGTAAGCATCTCCGTATAGAGCAGCGCGCGTTTGACCATCAGGCGGGCCAGGTACCGGTAATGGCGATCCGTGCAGTTCATCATTGGCGCGACGCTGAAACGATGACGCAGTTCGGCGGTTCCTGGATCCGGCTTATGTTCGACGGAGGCGGCTTGCATGGCGAAGATTATGGCATTGAAGTGATCTAGGAGCCTGTCGGACTTAGGGGATCGTAGCGAGGTAGGTGGGAAATCGAGACCAATTTTTCGATTTATTGAGGCGAATAGCCAGCTATTTAACGAAATAAATCGGGAAAGTGGGCCGATCTCCCGCC
>JAANXG010000105.1 GCA_018263405.1 Gammaproteobacteria bacterium | reverse complement strand
GTCAGCCAATTCTTCATCCACCGGGGTTACGGTGCCGGCACGTTCCATTACGGAGGAACCCTGTCCGAGGACGAGCAGCACTACTACGGGGGCCTGTCCTTCGGTTCCGCAACACTGGCTTACTTCCAGGGCGAAGCCGAATCGTTTTCGAAAGCGTCCAATCCGATTTTCAACGATCTGAATCAGTATTTTTTCCACGGCGGAAGCCGCTCGTCGTTCAAGTTCCGGGGAGCGGGTGCAAACATTGAACTGGCGAACGGCTTCAGCACTCAGTTTACGGTTTCCACCGTGACGGCGCCAAATGTGGACGACCGTCATGGTTACTACACCGGTATCGCCCATCGGTATTTTGAAGCCGGTGTGTTCCAACTTGACCGTGGTGGAGAGCGGGTGGGTCAGGGTCTGAACCTCGGCTATAGCCGCGGAAACGTCAGTCTTGACTACCAGGAAATCCGGAGCGAATACGGCGCGAATCTGCGGCGCGCCGCTTTGGGATGGAGTAAAAGTCCGTGGTGGGGTTTCTCCGTCGAGCTGGAACAGGCACAAAATGACTTGTTCTCCCGCGATGACGAACAGCGGGTAATGTTCCGGTTCCGGAAGAAGTTGGGCCGCACATCGTCGTTCAGTGTCACCGATACGCAAGAGAATAAAACGGGATTCGGAAAACTCGTGGGTGTCGGTGTTGGCGTCGGCATAGCCGCGGTCGCGCTGAGTTCCGGCAGCAGCGACAATGACGCGGCGCAACGGTTTGCCGTACGCAACGATGCCGCGTTCGCTGTTTTCAATGACATCAACCCCGTATCGGTTCAGGAAAATCGTGAGCACGGCGGGTGGATATTTCGTAACGCCGATAACACATTCGGTTTTACCGAGCCGGTTGCCGGCATGTTGGCCAGCGTGAATATCGGTGATCCCGGGACTTCGGTACCGCAGGGAACCGCGGCGAGTGCGAGCTATCATACCCACGGCGGGCCGGACCCGCGCTTTGACAACGAGAATTTCTCACCCCAGGACACCCAGACGGATCGAGCGCGGCGAGTGGATGGTTATCTGGGCACGCCCGCGGGATTCATGAAGCTGCACGATTATAGATCCGGCTCCATTACGGTAGTGGGAAGAATCAACAATTGACCGTGGCAAACTACGCTAAGATAGCTGTTGGGTTATGGTTGATTTCGACTCCGGGGTTGGCAATGCAGGATTCCGTTAAGCAAAGCATGGATTACGTATCGGAACTGGACGACAGCTGTACCTACGATCACGGGTACCGGTGTCTCGAAGTATCCGAGGATGACTTCATCAGTCGGAACCCCGACCGCGCGTGGACGCCGGGGCCTTACCTGGCAGCGTGGTCGGTTTCCTACCGTGATTTTCTCCACATCGACGAGATGACCGATCAACAGAAGCAGTTAAAGCACTACAAGATTGGTTTTACGGAGAATGACAGCCAGTACATAATCCTTTACCAGGGGTTGCTGCTACCGAGGCTGGATAACGGGAAGGTCGCAGGTACGATGCGTGTGACGTTCGGGTTGTCCACCAAGTACTGGATTAACAAGCAAACTCTGGAAATCGACAAGCGCTTGTTCCTGCGCTGAAGCCGCTTCAGCCCTGCTAGTACTGCGGTTTTGCTCCATCGGATCGTCCAAATCTAACCCAAATTCGGGCGCGAATTCTGTGAAGTTATTTTAGCGCGAGCCCTTAATTTGAGATAGGTTCTACTCAATCCCGTTGTCAAATTTCCGCCGGCGGGCCGATAAACGCGATTAATTCATCTAGCACCTCGTTGGGCTTTTCGTCCATCAACAAGTGTCCGCAGTCAAGCACCTCCAATCGGGCGTCGGGGATGGTTTGGACTAGATCGCGCGCCACGTTTATCGGCGTCATGATATCGGTCCGGCCCGCCAGCAGGAGTGTGGCGCAGGTGATCCGCGCGGCGCTATCCATCCCTTGTCCGTATTCATTGCAGGCATTGAGGTCGTTGAACAATACGTCAGTCCCGGCGCGCTCCAGCAGCCGGATTGCCGAGCCGGTCATCCACATCCCCGGTGTCTCGCTGCCGCCGATTTGGGCTTGAGCACTGTGGCCCCAAATGTTGATCATGTCGAATCCCATGTGGCGATTATCCCGGGCTGCGTTCAGCAACGAGTCGGCCACCGCCATGGGCGCCGCGCTGCCGAGAAGCGCCAGGCGACGGGTACGGTCCGCATACCGCGCGGCGGCTTCGAGGGTTACCAGGGATCCCATGCTGTGGCCCACCAGTATCACCTTCGGGATTTCCAGCGCGTCGACGAGCGAAAACAACCAGTCGGCCATGCCGGGGATGGTGTCGATCAACGGTCCTTCGGTCCGGCCGTGGCCGGGGAGGTCGACTGCCAGAACGTTCCGGCCGTGGTGCGCGAAGTACCGGCTTTGCAGCAGCCAGACCGTATGATCCAGACCGCCGCCGTGTACGAAAACGATGGTTTCCAGCCGCGGATCGAATTTCCTTGAGCCGGTATAAGTATAAGTTTTTCTTTTATCGACGGTGATGATCATAAAGCGTCAGACTTTCCCCGAGCGGCGCAGGCCGCGCTCGAGATCCCGGATCAGATCGTCCGGGTCTTCCAACCCCACCGACAATCTGATAGTACCTTCGGCAATACCGGCCGCGGCCAGGGCCTCGGCGTCCATGCGGTGATGGGTGGTGCTGGCGGGGTGGATCACCAGGGACTTAGCGTCACCGACGTTCGCCAAGTGGGAAAAAATTGTCAGCGATTCGATGAACTTACGGCCCGCGGAGCGTCCGCCTTTGATGACAAAACTGAAGACCGCGCCGCAGCCCTTGGGCAATAACTGCTTAGCCAGTTCGTGGTCCGGATGATCCGGCAGTTCGGGATAAACGACTGACTCGACCGCCTCGTGTTCGTTTAAAAACCGAACCAGGGCGCGGGTGTTTTCGATGTGGCGCGGCATCCGAAGCGGCAGGGTTTCCATCCCCTGCAGTATGTAAAACGCCGTAGTCGGGCTCATACAGGCACCGAAGTCCCGGGCGCCTTCCTTGCGCGCGCGCATAATGAATGCCGCAGGCCCGAACTCCTCGGTAAAAACGAGATTATGGAATCCGGCGTAGGGTTCGGTCAGAGTAGGGAATTTATCGGTGGCCTCCCAATCGAATATGCCGCCGTCAATGAGCAGACCGCCGATTGCAACGCCGTGGCCGCCGAGGAACTTGGTGGCGGAATGAAAAACCAGGTGCGCGCCATGGTCGAAGGGCTTGAACAAATAGGGCGTTGCGAACGTCGAGTCCAGCAGCAGCGGGATGCCGTGATCTTCGGCAATGCCGGCGATCACCGGTACGTTGAGTATGTCGAGTCCCGGATTGCCGAGAATCTCTCCGAACAGCAAGCGCGTTTCGGGGCGGATGGCCGCTGTGAATGCGTCCGGCTCACGGGGGTCGACGAAGGTTGTTTCGATGCCGAAACGGGGCAGGGTATAGCTCAGCAGGTTGTGGGAACCCCCGTACAGCGACCGCGATGACACAACATGCGATCCGGCGCCGAGAAGGGTTGTGATGCCCAGATGCATGGCGGCCTGTCCGCTGGCGGTAGCGATGGCGCCGACCCCACCTTCCAGCGAGCTGATGCGTTCCTCGAGTACTGCATTCGTGGGGTTCGTAATGCGTGAGTATACATGGCCCGGCCGTTCACCATTGAACATCGCCGCGGCCTGGTCGGTGTCACGGAAGACATAGGAGGTTGTCTGGTAAATGGGTACGGCGCGGGCGCCGTGCTGCGGATCGGGGTATTGACCGGCATGCAGCGACAAGGTATCGAAATTGATGTAACCGGGTTCGTTCTTCATGGGCAGGACCGCTCGATTCGTTCACGTGAACTGGAATGCACGACAAGTTTACAGCACTGATCGACGAAGTCGGACCATACCAGCATCGGTGTCGCGGGTAACCCGTTGTGCGCTCGAGCGCAGGCTGGAGGGACGCTACGGCGCGAGCCCCTACCCCCACATGATCGCCGACATTGCACGGACTTTTTGAGAAATTACGTTCTCGCCGGTGTGTCAAGGCTTTTCTTGTTGAGTTAAGGACAGCCGGGCTGGCATGCCGTTTATCGGTCAAGCGGGCGGTCCCTTTTGTTTGGTAAATACGGTTATAATGATCTTAACGCTTTGCGCCTGCGTCCGTGTTGTCGGCCGCGGGTCGGCGGACACATCGGAATCTTGCCGCTCGGCTACCGATGCGATAGAGATGTACTCAATTCAAACCGGAGGATTACAACGAATGATGAGAAAACTATTCAGAACAGCCACCATATCCGCATTCGCGGCGGCCGCTATGAGCGCGTCGTTGCTGAGTCAGGCACAAGACAAACAGTTCATTGCTATCGGAACCGGTGGCCCTACGGGTGTGTACTTCCAGGTTGGCCAGGCGGTTTGCCAGATGGTGCACGCCGAGGCGGCGGAAGGGCGAAAGGAGGGCATGAAACACGGTATTCGTTGTTCCGCGCCGTCGACCGGTGGTTCCACCTACAACATCGGCCAGATCGCCCAAGGCGAGCTGGACTTTGGCGTGGCCCAGGCCGACTGGCAGTTCCACGCCGTTAATTGCTCCAAGGAAGACAAGGTCACCTGCTTCAAGGATCTGCGCGCGGTGTTCTCCGTGCATCCCGAGCCGTACCACGTCATTGCCGCGGAGGGTTCCGGCATTCAGTCCTGGAACGATCTTGAAGGCAAGCGCTTCAACATCGGCAATCCGGGTTCCGGTCAACGCGGAACCACCGAGGAGCTGATCAGCGGTCACGGCTGGAGCATGGACAAGTTCGGCCAGACTACGGAACTGACCTCCACCGAGCAGTCGAGCGCCCTGTGTGACGGCAAGATCGATGCCTACGGTTATACCGTCGGGGTGCCGAACGCGGGTGTGTCCGTGGCGACCGACGGCTGCGATGCCTACATCGTGGACCTCGGTGACGATTCGGCCGCACAGGCGCTGGTGGACGAGCATGCCTACTACTCTTGGGCCACCATACCGGCAGGGACCTACAAGACCACTGACAAGGACACGACTACCTTTGGCGTCAGGGCGACCTTCGTTACCAGTGCCGACGTACCGGACGATGTCGTCTACGCGGTTACTAAGGCCGTTTTCGAGAACATCGACACCTTCCGCAGGTTGCACCCGGCATTCGCGAACCTCAAGCCGGAAACGATGATCTCGGCCGCGCTTTCCGCACCGCTGCATGCAGGCGCGAAAAAGTACTATAAGGAGAAAGGTTGGTTGTAAGCGACTGACAAGTAACGGGGCGGGAGGACATCCCGCCCCGTTTTTTTCGTGCCAACGAAATTTAAGATCCGAAGTATCGACATGATTCTACTATGCTGCGCATAGCGGGAGCGGGGTGGTGGTTTCATGCTGAATAACTAACACTTGCCGGATACCATCGGGGAAGCTATGGCGGAAGAACAACGAGAATCCGTAACCGAAGGTGTCGACGACGCCAAACTTCAACAGACCCTGGAAGACATTGAGTACTCCGGGCGCCAGATGGGGCCGGTACTCGCCCGGATCGTGGCGGTAATCGCCATACTCTGGTCGCTGTTCCAGATTTTCCTGGCTTCTCCCCTCCCCCTGGCCACCGATGTGGTCAACATCAAGCGGCCGATTTTTCTCGCTTTTGCTTTTCTGATGTGCTTTTTGATGTTCCCCGCCAGTAAAAAACTCGGGGAACGGCGAATTCCCGTCTACGATATCGTTACGGCGCTTGTGGCCGTGGGATCGGCGTTGTATCTGGCCGTGATGCACGAGGAATTGTCGTTGCGTCCCGGGCGGATGCTCGGCATGGAGCTGTTCGGGATGTCGATTCCTTATGAACTTCTCATTGGCATCGTGGGCGTGTTGCTGCTCCTGGAAGCCACTCGCCGCAGCATCGGCTTTCCATTGGTCATCGTGGCGCTGACGTTCCTGGTGTTTACGCGCTACGGTCAGGATTTGAGTACGGTACTGTATTTTCTCGGCGGTATTTTCCTGGCGCTGGGAGTGGTGCAGCTTGTCCGTCAGCGAATGGTGGGCGCGGCGGTTCTCCTGGTGCTGGGCGGGGTGATCGTATTCCACGCTCTTGCCACCGAAGCGCCGCTGGTGGAGATCAGTCACAAGGGCAGGTCTTTCGATTCGCTGGTCAATTACATGTGGTTCGAAAAAGAGGCAATTTTCGGCATCCCTATCGATGTCGCCGTAAGCTTCGTGTTCCTGTTCGTGCTGTTCGGTGCGTTGCTCGACAAGGCGGGCGCCGGCAAATATTTTCTTGATCTCGCCTTCGCCATGGTCGGCCGTTTCCGCGGGGGGCCGGCCAAGGCGGCTATTCTGGCCTCCGGCATGACGGGCTCGATATCGGGCTCCTCCATTGCCAACGTGGTCACCACCGGTACGTTCACCATTCCGGTTATGCGAAAAACCGGTTTCCCGGCGATCAAGGCGGGCGCCATCGAAGTGGCGGCGTCCACCAATGGACAGATTATGCCGCCGGTGATGGGTGCCGCGGCCTTCGTGATGGCAGAATTTATCGGTATCGCTTACTTCGACGTAATCGTGGCGGCGTTGATCCCGGCGATTATCAGCTACATGGCGCTTTTTTACATATCGCACCTGGAGGCGTTGAAGCTGGGATTGCAGGGTATGCCCAGGGAGGATATACCGCCCTTGAAAAGTACGTTCCTCGGCGGTGTGCACTACATCGTGCCGATCTTCATTTTGGTCTATCTGTTGATCGTCGAGCGCATGACCGCCGGCAGCGCGGTGTTCTGGTGCATCCTGTGGATGATGCTGACGATGTTGATGGAGAGATCCTTCGCGCAATCGGTGTCGATGCGCGATCGGCTGCTTAGCTACGTCGCCCCGTTGGCGCTGTTCCTGATGTTCGTGATACTCATGGCGAACGGGGCGTTTACGGATGCCAAAGGCGCGGACACGCTGAGCGTGGCCGGCGCGGTGGGATGGAGCTTGTTGCTGGGCGTCGCCGTGCTGGCGGCACGATTCGTTCAGCGTTACCGCCTGGATGATCGCAATGAAACGCTGAGCGATCTCCAGGAGGGATTCAACGCCGTGGTGTCGGGTCTGGTCGCCGGAGCCCGCAACATGGTGGGCATAGGCATCGCCATCGCGGCGGCGGGTATTATTGTCGGCGCCGTTGCCGCGTCGGGTCTGAGCAATAATCTCAGCGGCCTCGTACAGGGAATCGCCGGCGGGAATATTGTCATACTGCTGCTCATGACCGCGGTCCTGGCGCTGGTGTTGGGTATGGGACTGCCTACCACGGCAAACTACATCGTGGTGGCGGGTATCCTGGCCCCGGTCCTGGTAGAGGTGGGCTCTGCCGCGGGCTACGCCATGCCGTTGATCGCTGTGCACCTGTTTGTCTTTTATTACGGTCTCATGGCGGACTCCACGCCCCCGGTATGTCTCGCGGCTTTTGCGGCATCGGCGATTTCCCGGGCCGACCCGTTACGCACCGGCGTACAGTCCTTCGCATATGACATACGCACGGCCGTGTTGCCGCTGGTGTTTATATTCAACACCGAGTTGCTGCTTATCGGCGTCGACAGTTGGGCGGTGGGAGTGTTGGTGTTGTTCGTCTCACTGCTGGCGATTTTCGCCTTCAGTTCATTGACCCAGGGGTATTTCCTGACCAAGGTGAGATGGTACGAAGGGGTCATGCTGGCCGGTATTTGCCTGATGCTGTTTCGCCCCGGGTTGTTCATGGACCAGATGTATCCGAATTGGAAGAAAGTCGATATCGATCAATTCACCGCCGGCGAACTCGATATCCCCGAAGGCCGTATCGTGCGTTTCCAGGTTACCCAGGAGACAGCTTACGGGGACCGCTACCGGATGTACCGGCTGGAAGCGCCGCCTCCGGATCAGGCGATCGAGGACGGATACGGTTTGGTGCTGGAACACGATGAAGCCAATCCGGACCGCTATGCCGTGGCCGTCCGTTTCGGCACGCCCGCGGCGGAAGTCGGGATGAAGTCGTTCCAGGATTATGTGACCGGCATACAAGTCGAGCAGATCGGAGCACCGTCCAAACGTTGGATATATCCCTTCGCCTTCTTGCTTATAGGTTTGCTCGTAATGTCACAACTGTCGAGAATACGCCGCGAAAAAGGCGGAGCCCCAACGACGGCGGGGAGGTGATGCACGATGTATAAAGAGATCCTTTTATCCATAGACCTCGAGGATGAAAATTCCTGGCGCAAGGCTCTGCCAACAACGGTGGAATACGCCAAGGCGTTCGGGTCTCGCGTCCATGTTGTAACCGTGGTGCCCGAGTTCGGCATGGTCAGGCAGTTTTTCCCCGACAATTACGAAAACGAGCTTATGGAATCCGTGCAAACCAAATTGTATGAATTCACGGTCGACAAAATACCCAACGACATCCCCGTGCAGCATGTCATTGCTCATGGCACGATTTATGAGGAGATCGACAAAACAGCTGAGAAAGTCAATGCCGATCTCATTATCATGGCTTCCCACCGTCTGGAACTCGGCGATTATCTGCTTGGCCCGAATGCCGCGAAGGTAGTGCGCCACAGCAAGCGGTCGGTGCTGGTAGTGAGATAACATCTCGCCCCCCCTATAGACGCTTACATGCTTCGCAACTGCCGGGGCGCGGTACGTCGACGGACCTGGTCAATGCTGTAGATCAGCAAGCCCGTCCATATCAAGGCAAAGCTTACGCCGTCGTTGAACGTAAACGCCTCTCCGAAGGCGAATACCGCCAGCAGGAACTGCAGGGAGGGGGCGATGTACTGGAGGAACCCTACAGCCGTCAAGGGTATCTGGTTAGCCGCGGAAGCAAACAGCACGAGCGGAAGCGCGGTAATGAGGCCGGCCATCATCAGGTAGAAACTGAAAGCAGGCCCGAGGGAGATAAAAGCCATATGACCATCGAGCGCGAGCCAGATCAGCCACAGCAATGCGAACGGTGTCAAAACCAAAGCTTCCACGCACAAACCGGCAATGGGATTTGCTTGAAATTGCTTTCGAAGGGTTCCGTACGAGGCGAAGCTCAGCGCGAGGCACAGGGCTATCCATGGAACCCGGCCCAGTGCGAGCAGCGGTACAGCAACACCGGCGATCGCGAACAGCAGGGCGAACTTCTGCAGTGGCCTCATTCTCTCGCCATGGAACAGATAGCCGAACAAACAACTGATCAGCGGACAGATAAAATAGCCGAGGCTGGCCTGGAGCGCATGCTGGTTGTTGACCGCCCAGATGTACACCAGCCAGTTCAAAGCGATTATCAGAGAAGTTAACAGCAATCCACTGCGAAGCTTTTCGTTGAACAGTGTCAACTTTAGAACTTCAAAGCGCCGTGTGAATAAAAGAAAAGCGACCAGCACTACCACCGACCAGATAATCCGGTGGCAAAGTATTTCATCGGCGGAGGCATCTTGCACGAGTTTGAAATAAACCGGGAAAGAACCCCACAACACAAAAGCCAGCACACCGTGCAAGAACGGATTATGTATCATCCTAGTGTACACTGGGGCCTGTTAATCCTTGCCGGATCGGGGGCGATTTCACGTGCCCCAAATCGAACGAACGCCGAATAATCCGTCAAGCGTTACACGATTACGAATCTTTGTTTCCGGGAGGGACGGGACCCCGGTAAGTATCCTGGCCTCGATTTCCACGGTACCGGGTTCGCCTAACAAACCCATCGGTTGGCATACTAACAACGATTAAGTCGGATCGCCTGGATTTCACGGAGAAATTGCTTTCCATCTGTAATCGGAGGCGC
>JAANXG010000104.1 GCA_018263405.1 Gammaproteobacteria bacterium | reverse complement strand
CAGCATGTCCGATGCAATGCGCACTCGTGGCGCACGCGGAGCTGATGGTGTAGCTCACCCCCTTGATCTTGAACGCGGTCGCCAGGCAGGCGGGTATGGTGCTGGACATGGTTCTCGGCACCATATACGGACCCACCCGGCGGACACCGCGGCTGCGGAGCGTATCGGCGGCCCGCACGATGTTTTCCGGGGAGCCGCCCCCGGAGCCGCAAATCAAACCGGTCCGTGGATCGGATATCTCTGACTCGGCAAGACCCGCGTCCTCGATGGCCTGCCGCATGGCGAGATAGTTATAGGCCGCGGCGTCACCCATAAAACGCTTGAGTTTTCTATCGATCAGCGCATCCAGATCGAGATTAATGGATCCCTCCACCCGGCTGCGAAGCCCCATTTCTTCGTAAACGGGCTGGTAAGCGATACCCGAGCGACCTGTCTTCAGGCTGTCCAAAACCTCTCCGGCGTCGGCGCCGATGCTGGACACGACGCCCATTCCAGTGACTACCACACGACGCATATTGACTCCGGTCGAATGAATTGAATTTGTTTCAATCGCACGTGCACTTCACCTCTTTTATCCGGCCGGTTTACCGGGCGCGGACATGCTGAACAGTCCGACACGAATGTTGTTGGCGGCGTAAATAACTTGTCCATCGGCCTCCACAGTGCCGTCGGCGATCCCCATGTGCAACTTCCGCATCACGACGCGCTTCAGGTCGATTCGATACCGCACCAGTTGGGCCTCCGGCACGATCTGCCCGGAGAACTTGACCTCCCCGGCTCCGAGTGCCCGGCCCCGTCCCGAACCGCCAAGCCAGCCGAGATAGAATCCCACCATCTGCCACAATGCGTCCAGACCCAGGCAACCCGGCATGACCGGATCTCCTTGAAAATGGCATTGAAAAAACCACAAATCCGGACGTACATCCAGTTCCGCGATTACCCCGCCCTTTCCAAAAACCCCATCGGCATCGTCGATCCAGACAATCCGATCGAACATTAACATCGGAGGCGCCGGGAGTTGAGCATTACCGGGGCCAAATAATTCCCCCCTCGCGCAGGCGAGCAGCTCCTGATAATTGTAACTACATTGTTTGGGCATAGGCGCTTCTCGGCTCGCTGAATACGACAATATCATCCTGAAGGAGTTAGTGCGGCAAACCGGTGCGGAAGTTAAACCTTGACAACCTTCATCGTGTTGGTGCCACCCGCCACGCCGGTTACATCTCCCATCGTCACGGCCACGCTATCGTCCTTATCCACAAGATTCAAACGCTGTAGTTCACGGATCATGTGCTGTTCCGATTCCCCTACACTCAACCCGGTACTTTCGAAATACACAGGATAAACGCCGCGATACAGGGTCACACGACGGAGCGTCGTGGTGCGCCGGGACATGGCTACAATGGGAATACCCGAACTGATTCTGGACATCAGTCTAGCGGTCGTGCCGGATTCGGTCATCGCGACGATAACCTTAACGTCGAAGTGATTGGCAACGTACATGGACGCCATGGCGATCGCTTCCTCGATCGTCTCGAATTCGGCGTCGGGACGATGATTCGACATCATGGTGACGCGCTGGCGTTCGGCGCCGCGGCAAATGCGGTCCATGGCATCGATGACTTTAGCCGGGTGCCGGCCCACCGCGGTTTCACCCGACAGCATCACCGCATCCGTACCGTCGATCACTGCGTTGGCGACGTCCATTACCTCGGCACGGGTTGGTTGGGGATTTTCGACCATTGACTGCATCATCTGCGTAGCGGTGATTACAACACGGTTCTGACCGCGCGAACGCTGGATAATACGTTTTTGCATCCCCACAAGTTCAGCGTCCCCGATCTCGACACCGAGATCGCCTCGGGCAACCATTACGCCATCGGATGCCTGAATAATTTCATCGACATGATCGATCGCTTCGGCTCTTTCGATCTTGGCGATGATATGCCCACGGCCTCCGGCTTCCTTGACCAGTGCCCGGGCGCGGTCTACTTCCTCCGCGTCGCGGACAAATGAGACAGCGATAAAATCGGCATCCAACTCGACCGCGAACCTGATGTCCTGAATGTCCTTGTCTGTCAGCGCCTCGGCCGAGATACCGCCACCCTGCCGATTCAGTCCCTTGTTATCCGACAGAACACCGCCGTTGTTGACCCGGCAAACGATCCGGCCGTCGTGTACCGCCCGCACCTCCATGGTGAGGTTACCGTCGTCCAGCAATAGTATGTCACCGGGACTGATGTCGCCGGCGAGATTCTTGTAGGTTACTCCCACCTGGTGCTGGTCGCCGGCGTCGGGGGGCAGACCGGGATCGAGAATGAATTCAACACCGTCGGACAAGGTCACCGGCCCGTCCTTGAAGCGCTCGATGCGGATCTTCGGCCCCTGCAAGTCCACCAGTACCGCCACGTGCCGCCCATGACGCTCCGCCAATTCCCGCAGCGTCCGCACACGGGATTCATGGTCTTCACGCCGGCCGTGGGAAAAGTTGACGCGGGCGACGTCCAGGCCATTAACGATGGCCTGTTCGAGTTCCCCCGATCGGTCACAAGCCGGGCCCAGCGTGGCGACGATTTTGGTTCTCCTAAGCATTACTCGACTCCAGGGCACCTCCAATGGAATTACCCACCACGTTCCTCCAGCACGGCTATCGCGGGCAAGGTTTTTCCTTCGAGAAACTCCAGAAAAGCCCCACCGCCGGTCGAGATATAGGAGATCCTGTCCGACACTCCGTACTTATCGATGGCGGCAATTGTATCCCCGCCACCGGCAATGGAAAACGCCGTTGACGACGCCACGGCCCGGGCGATGGATTCGGTCCCCCTGCCGAACTGCTCGTATTCGAACACGCCCACCGGTCCGTTCCACACTACCGTGCCCGCACCCCGGAGTAAATCCGCGTATAACTCCGCTGTATCCGGCCCGATATCCAGGATCACGTCATCGTCGCTTACCTCGAAGACCGGTTTAATCCGCGCCTTCGCTTCACCGGACATTTCGGCACCGACAACGACATCCGCCGGCACCGGAATCGATCCGCCTCGGGCACGGGCGTGTTGCATCAAACGGGCCGCCTCGCCGATCGAATCCTCCTCATGCAAGGACCGGCCGACGTTGCAACCGGCGGCGGCAAGGAAGGTGTTGGCAATGCCGCCTCCCGGAATCAGCCGATCCACTACATTCGATAACGCGTCCAGAACGGTGAGTTTGGTGGACACCTTCGAACCACCGACAATCGCGACCATCGGGCGGGCCGGCGACTCCAGCGCCCGACCCAGTGCATCCAGTTCCGCCGTGAGCAACGGGCCGGCGCTTACCAGCGGCGCAAATCCGGCAACGCCATGGGTACTGGCCTGTGCCCGGTGGGCCGTACCGAAAGCATCCATCGCAAAAACATCGCATAACGCCGCATACTGCCGCGAGAGCTGTTCGTCGTTGGCTTTTTCACCCGGGTTAAAACGGACATTCTCGAGCAGTGTGAGCTCTCCGGGTGGCACTGCGAATTCTCTGTTTAGATAGTTCTTCTCGAGCCGCACATCGCGTTGCAGCATTTTCCCGAGAAGAGCGGCCACCGGAGCGAGGGAAAACTCCTCCGAATACTCGCCTTCCGTGGGACGACCCAGATGCGACATCACCATTACCGAGGCACCCTTTGACAGGGCTGCTTCAAGGGTAGGCAACGCGGCTCGGATCCGTTGGTCGCTGGTGACGGCGCCGTTCACGAGGGGTACATTGAGATCCTCGCGGACCAACACCCGTTTGCCGGCAAGGTCCAGATCCAGCATTTTTTTCATGGCCATAAGTTTTCGTGGCTGCCGCTTATGCGGTAATTTCCCAAAAAATCCGTGCAATGTCGGCGATCATGTGGGGCAGGGTTGCACGAGGTTATTG
>JAANXG010000103.1 GCA_018263405.1 Gammaproteobacteria bacterium | reverse complement strand
AAGTTGCGATTGGACGTAGCGGCACACCGTTCACCGGGCTCCAACCGATCCGCGTTCATGGCGAGACACATGGAGCAACCGGGCTCGCGCCACTCAAAGCCCGCCGATATAAAAATCTCGTCAAGACCTTCGTCCTCGGCCTGCTTTTTTATCAGCCCGGATCCTGGAACAACCATCGCCAAAGAAATATTGCCGGCGAGTTTTCGCCCCTTGACGACATCGGCGGCCGCACGCAGATCCTCGATGCGCGAGTTCGTGCACGAACCGATAAAAATCTTATCGAGCTTAATGTCCGAAATCGGGGTACCCGGCAACAAATCCATATATTCCAGGGCTCTCCGATACCCTTCCTTGCGGGTAGGATCTTCCGCCGACTCCGGATCCGGCACGCTTCCGGAGATGGGTGCCGTCATGTCCGGCGACGTGCCCCAGGTGACAAACGGTTCAAATTGCGAGGCGTCAAACTCGATTTCCTTGTCGAAATGTGCGTCTGGATCGCTTACCAGGCTTCCCCAGGCGGCAACGGCCCGCTCCCATATTTCGCCCTTAGGCGCAAATGGCCGACCCCTGAGGTACTCGACCGTCTTATCGTCGCACGCCACCATACCGGCCCGCGCACCCGCCTCGATGGTCATATTACACAATGACATCCTGCCCTCGATGGACATGCCCCTGATCGCGTCGCCCGCGTACTCGATTGTGTAACCGCTTCCACGCGCGCTACCGATATGACCGATAATGGCTAATATTACGTCCTTGGGCGCGACGCCGGGAGGCAGTTCGCCATCGATCCGGATACGCATGTTTTTCGTTTTTTTCTGCCAGAGACACTGCGTGGCCAGAACCTGCTCTACCTCGGACGTGCCGATGCCGAAGGCCAGTGTAGCAAGGGCACCGTGGGTCGACGTATGAGAATCCCCGCACACGATCGTCATCCCCGGCAGCGTAAGCCCCTGCTCGGGCCCGATAATATGGACGATGCCCTGGCGGATATCGTCCAGGTTGAACTTCGTGATGCCGTACCGGGCGCAGTTCTCGTCGAGGGTGTCGACCTGCAGTCTGGATATCGGGTCCGTAATGCCCCGGGCACGGCCCGTCGTTGGTATATTGTGATCCGCCACGGCGATATTGGCGTCCACACGCCACGGAGTCCGGCCGGCCACATCCAATCCATCGAACGCCTGGGGCGAAGTCACCTCGTGAACGAGATGCCGGTCAATGTAGATCAGGCAGTTCCCATCGTTACCCCCGTGTACAACGTGGGCATCCCAGAGTTTGTCATAAAGCGTTTTTCCAGCCATAGTTAGGGCGTTATGAAACCGTAAGGTAACTCTCTCTCAAAAAGTCCGTGCAATGTTAGTGATGATGTGAGGGGCAGGGTTGTTCAAAGGCTATCCTATCACACGGCCGTGCAAACGAGCCCGACTTTGTTTTATGAATGGCAACGAAACATTTAACGACTGCCGCCGAATTGAATACCGGCAACTGATGACCCGCCTCGCGGAAGCCGTCGGCCGTCATCAACTTCCGGTCAAAACGGATGCTACGGATATCAACGATATCCTCGACGGCGACCCCGTTCACTACGGCCTGGTCCACGAGGTGGTGCGTGCGATCTACCGCTCCGGCCGATGTCATACACTAGACGCCGAGGTTCGGGCGGAAACAGTGTTCAATTCGCTGGGAGGTGTCCGTGGACGACTTCTGGCCGAGCGTGAAACCGACATCGATCAAATCAACCTGCTCGAGGAACTGGGCTGGGCATCGCGCGTTCTTTTCGCCGCACCGCCGCCTTCCGGCGAAACCTGTCGACCGGAAAGTGACGCCGGCAGCGATGGCTAACCGGGTATCCTGCAATATCCCGCTGTGTAACGATTCAACCGATTCCCCGCACCGCCGGGCGTACATAGAACCAGGTCACCAAAGCCGATACCGAAGCCGCTACGGCCGCTACAACATATATAGCACCGGGACCCGCTTGTTCCCAAAGGTAACCACTGTACAAGCTGCCCAACGCCCCGCCTACGCCAAAACTCATACTGGAATACAGCGCCTGACCCCGGTGCTGACGGTTCGCCGTGAACAGACGGTGGATCATTTGGATGGCCGATGCGTGGTACACACCGAAGGTCACGGCGTGTAGCAGCTGAGACAGCAAGATCACGGTCAGGTATTCAGGAAAACCTGCCACCAGGATCCAACGTAGAACCGTCGCCCCAAAACTGAATAACAGCAACGATGTAATCCGATACGCCCGGAAAAGCCGGTGCATGCAGATAAACACGACTATTTCCGCGGCCACGCCCAATGCCCAGAGTCCACCGATCAGGGGCTTGTTATAACCATAGTGCTCCAGGTAGAGCGTAAAAAACGCATAAAACGGCGCATGCGAAGCCTGCATAAGCAGGCAGCAGAACAAAAACGCGATCACGTGGGGCTGCAGCAGGGGGCGGGCGCCGCCGTCGCTTGACACCGGCCTTGCCACCGCAGCCGTGCGCCCCGGTACGCTAACGATGGACAAGCACATCCCGGCCAACAGAATGCCGATGGCCGGCAACACCATGGACGCGCCGTAGCCTTCGATGACCCCTCCCATGCTCAATACCAAGGCAATAAAGCCAACCGAGCCCCATAAACGCACGACCCCGTATCGATGCCGGCGATCGCCGAGATGGTTCAGGGTAATGACCTCCATGCTGGGCAACGTCGCATTCCAGAAGAAACTGAAACCGGCCATCGCCAGGGCCAGCCAGACAAAACTTTCGGCCACGAACAAGGTTGCAAAAATAGCCAGAGCCAACACCGACGCCAGCGGCAGCAGCGACTTGCCTTCGGGCATCGTATCGGCGAACCAGCCCCAGATATTGGGCGCGACGATTTTCGTGGCCAAGGGAATCGCCATCAGGACACCGATGTCCCGCGGCCCGAAGCCCAGCGATTCAAGATAAGGCCCCCAGTACGGGGCCAGCACACCTAAAACGGCGAAATAGAAAAAATAGAACGCCGACAAGCGCCAGTAAGGCATAGACCCCGGGTTTAATTCAAAGAGGCGAGGAAAATCACGCGCCGCCGGGGATCATCGGCACACTGGATTCAACGTTCGCATTCTGCGCCCGCTGTCGAAGGGCGTGGTCCATCAACACCAACGCCAGCATAGCTTCGGCGATCGGCGTCGCCCGCACACCGACGCATGGATCGTGGCGTCCCGTCGTCACGACCTCGGTGGGCTCGCCGTTGCGATCGATGGACTTGCCGGGTCTGCGAATGCTGGACGTCGGCTTCAAAGCGATACTCACCTTGATATCCTGCCCCGTGGAAATGCCGCCCAGTACCCCACCGGCGTGGTTCGATAGGAAACCATCCGGGGTCATCTCGTCGCGATGCTCGCTGCCGTGTTGCTCGGCACTTCTGAAACCATCCCCGATTTCCACACCCTTGACCGCATTGATGCTCAACATGGCGCGCCCGATCTCGGCATCCAGCCTGTCGAACACCGGTTCGCCCAATCCGGGCGGCACGCCCTGCGCCACAATGTCGATACGCGCCCCGAGGGAATCGCCGTCGCGGCGAAGCTGTTCGATGCGTTGCTCCATCACCGGCACTTTTTCTACATCGGGACAGAAAAACGGATTGTTATCGACCTCGTCCCAGTCCACACGCTCGATCTTGATGTCTCCCATGGCAGCCAGATACCCGCGAATTCGAATGCCCAGGTACTGGGCGAGATACTTACGGGCGATGGCCCCGGCGGCAACCCGCATCGCGGTCTCGCGCGCGGACGCACGTCCGCCGCCGCGGTAATCGCGTCGCCCGTATTTCCGCTCGTAAACGTAATCGGCATGACCCGGGCGAAAAATGTCCTTAATTGCTGAATAGTCCTTTGATCGCCGGTCTTCGTTGTGGATCAACAAGCCGATCGGCGTACCGGTGGTGACCCCCTCGAAAAGGCCGGACAGAATCGATACCCGGTCGGGCTCCCGGCGCTGCGTGGTGTATTTTGAAGTGCCCGGACGACGACGATCCAGATCGTGCTGAATATCCACCTCGGACAGCGACAACCCCGGCGGACAGCCATCGATCACACAGCCTATCGCCGGTCCGTGGCTTTCACCAAAAGTTGTAACGGTGAAGAGGGCGCCGAATTGATTGCCAGCCATCGGGGAACCTACGAATTCTCAACCACTATGGACGGAAATTTCACACTGTAGTCTTTCTTCCGGATAGCAACTGCCGCCGCAACCCGTCGACCGATGGCTTTATAGCTCCGGGCGACCCGCCCTTCCGGATCCGCGATAACCGAGGGTTTGCCGCCGTCGGCATCGATGCGGATCCGGACATCCAAGGGAATATCGCCGAGAAAGGCGACATCGTACTGGGAAGACATACTCTGCCCGCCGCCTTCGCCGAAAATGTGCTCCTCGTGGCCGCACTGGCTGCAGATGTGCGTGCTCATGTTCTCGATCACGCCCAAAATCGGAATTTCAACTTTCTCGAACATCTTGTAGGCCTTGCGAGCATCCAATAGTGCAATGTCCTGTGGCGTCGTGACAATTACCGCCCCGGTTACCGGCACTCGCTGAGCCAAGGTGAGTTGCGTATCCCCAGTGCCGGGGGGCAGGTCGATGATCAAGTAGTCAAGGTTGACCCAATGCGTGTCTGTGAGCATCTGCTCCAGAGCCTGGGTGACCATGGGCCCGCGCCATATCATCGGCGTTTCCTCGTCGATCAGGAATCCGATCGACATCGCCTGCAATCCATAGCTCGTCAAAGGCTCCATCGATTTACCGTCCTTGGATTCCGGTTTGCCGGTGATTCCCAGCATTCGCGGCTGGCTGGGGCCATAGATATCGGCATCCAGCACCCCCACGCGCGCACCCTCGGCGGCCAGCGCCAAAGCCAGGTTCACGGCCACGGTAGATTTTCCGACACCACCCTTGCCGGAGGCCACGGCGATCATGTTCTTAACCTCCTCAAGGGGTTTGACACCTTTTTGCACGGTGTGGGAAATGATTTCCCAACTAATCTTTACAGAGACGGACTCGACGCCCTCGAGACGTTCCAATTCGGATCGAACCGTGGCAGACAACTCATCCACCCAGCTTCGGGCGGGATAACCGAGCACGATTTCGACCGCTACGGCACCTCCGTCGACGGCAATGCCGCGCACACTTTTGGTGGAAATCAAATCGCGGCCGTTATGGGGATCTTCGATCCGTTTTAACGCATTTTCAATGTGTGCTCGATCCAAGGATACTCCCGTTTCGCTGGTTGGATGGAAAACACCAATAGTACCGGCAAGACAAGCTATTGTCATGACGGCATCGCACACGCTTTTGCATAACCCTTGCAATGTTAGCGATCATGGAGCGCCAGGGTTGCCGTTACATGTCCCCGCCCGGGACGGCAAAGTATTTTCCCGTCACCGCGCAATTCTGGTAGGTTTAGGGCTCGCGCAAAAATAACTTCACAGAATTCGCGCCCGAATTTGGGTTAGATTTGGACGATCCGATGGAACAAAACCGCAGTACTAGGAGCCTGTCGGACTTAGGGGATCGTAGCGAGGTAGGTGGGAAATCGAGACCAATTTTTCGATTTATTGAGGCGAATAGCCAGCTATTTAACGAAATAAATCGGGAAAGTGGGCCGATCTCCCGCCGCCGCAGTAGATTCATCCTAAGTCCGACAGGCTCCTAGCAGGGCTACTATGAGGATTTTGCGATGGAGGATCGTTCAAAGATGGCCCGAAGACGGGATGTGAAAATGGGAAGTTATTTTTGCGCGAGCCCTTAACGCCCTTCGATCATCGACTAGTTCCAATTCCATTAATGAGCAGCCAAAAACGCAAGATTCTGGTTACAAGCGCCCTGCCCTATGCCAACGGTCCGATTCACTTGGGGCACATGGTGGAGTACATCCAGACGGACATCTGGGCGCGGTATCAGCGCTTACGCAGCCACGAATGCTATTTCGTTTGCGCCGACGACGCCCACGGCACCCCGATCATGCTCAAGGCGCAGGCGGAAGGCATCGCGCCGGAAGAGTTGATTGAAGCCGTGGGCGAACAGCATCGGGCGGATTTCAAGGACTTCGGTGTCAATTTCGACAACTACTACACCACCCATTCCGAAGAAAACCGCGAGTTGGCGGAGTTCATCTACACGCAGCTCGAGCGCGGCGGACATATCAGCCGCCGGGTGATCGAACAGGCATTCGACCCCGAGAAAAATATTTTCCTGCCGGATCGCTTCATCAAAGGCGAGTGCCCTCGCTGCCGGGCGCCCGGGCAGTACGGCGACAACTGCGAAAACTGCGGCGCCACTTACTCGCCGAATGACCTGATTAATCCGGTGTCCGTCCTTTCCGGGGCGCGCCCCGTTCGGAAGAACTCCGAGCACCTTTTTTTCAAACTCAACGATTTCGAAGACATGTTGAAAGAATGGACACGGGGAAAGCATGTTCAGGAAGAAGCCCGTAACAAGCTCCAGGAATGGTTCGACGCGGGACTGCGGGACTGGGATATTTCCAGGGAAGCGCCGTATTTCGGATTCCGGATTCCCAACGAGACGGACAAGTATTTTTACGTCTGGCTGGACGCGCCTATCGGTTACCTGGCAAGCTTTAGGAACTTGTGCGCGCGGACGGGGCTTGACTTCGATGAGTTTCTGAAGGCGGACTCCCGCGCCGAGATGTATCATTTCATCGGCAAGGATATACTGTACTTCCATGCATTGTTCTGGCCCGCAATGCTGACGGGCGCCGGATTTCGTGCTCCCAGCGGGGTGTTTGCGCACGGCTTCCTTACCGTCAACGGCCAGAAGATGTCTAAATCCCGCGGCACATTTATCCAAGCCCGGACCTACCTGGACCACCTGAATCCGGAATATCTGCGCTATTACTTCGCGGCCAAGCTTAACGATCGTATCGAAGATCTGGATCTGAATTTCGACGACTTTACACAGCGTGTGAACTCGGACCTTGTCGGCAAGGTGGTAAATGTAGCGAGCCGCTGCGCCGGATTCATTGCCAAGCGCTTTGCCGGCATGCTGTCCGACGGGTTGATGGACGAGGCCCTGTACAAGGAGTTCATCGACGCTCGGATCCGTATCGGCAAATCGTATGAAAACCGCGAATTCAGCCGCTGCATGCGGGACATCATGACGCTTGCGGACAAGGCCAACCAGTTTATCGCCGAACATCGGCCCTGGGAAATTGCGAAAGAGGGCACACGGGGAGATGAACTTCAGTCAATATGCAGCCAGGGGCTGAACTTGTTCCGGGTGCTGATCGCATACCTTAGTCCCGTTTTACCCCAAACCGCTTACGGCGCCGAATCGTTCCTGAATTGCTCGGTGTCGGGAAGCGGTGACTGGGATGCCCTTGACCAACCTTTGGTCTCCCACCGCATCGGTTCGTACAGCCACCTGATACAACGTGTCGACACCAAAGCCATCGACGCCATGATTGAATCTTCGAAGCAACCGGAAACCACGAATACGGGGACCGTGAACCGGACGACAAACACCATCGATATCGATCAGTTCGGGAAAATAGACCTGCGCGTGGCGCGTATAGTGAAGGCCGAGTACGTGGAAGGTGCGGATAAACTGCTGCGCCTGACCCTGGATATTGGCGACGAAGCCCGAACCGTTTTCGCGGGTATCCGGGCGGCCTACCAGCCCGACGAGCTCGAGGGCCGCCTCACCGTGATGGTCGCCAACCTCGAACCGCGTACGATGCGATTCGGGGTATCCGAAGGAATGGTGCTGGCGGCCGGGCCGGGAGACAAGGAGATCTTCCTGCTCGCACCGGACCACGGGGCCCAACCGGGCATGCACGTCCGGTAACCGAGCATTGGCTGTGAATCCGGCAAGACAAACCGTAGAGCTTGTCGACGCGATCGACGAATGGCTGCCACAAGCGCAGTGCGCCCGGTGCGGCTATCCCCGTTGCCTGGACTACGCCCGGGCCGCGGCGAACGGCGACGCGGACATCGACCAGTGCCCGCCCGGCGGCGATGTCACAATTCGCGGCCTCGCCGAGCTGCTCGGCCGGCCACCCAAACCGCTGAATATCGCCTACGGCGTTCAGCGGCCGAAAACCCGGGTCCGCATCGACGAGTCGCGCTGCATCGGCTGCACCCTGTGCACCGAGGCCTGTCCCGTGGACGCCATTGTCGGCGCGGCCAAGCAGATGCACAGCGTTATCGAAGTCGAGTGTACCGGCTGTGAACTGTGTCTACCGGCCTGCCCCATCGACTGCATCGACGTTCTGCCGGCCTCTGCACCTGAAGAACCGGACAACAGCCCGTGGCCGGAATACTCGCTCGAACAGGTCGAGCGGGCGCGGTGCCGGTCCCGGCTCAAGCGACTGAACCGGCAAGAACAGGAACGCCGTCTTGAAATAATGCACAAGAAAGCACGCTCGGGGAAAGGCCGCCACCGGATCAAGAACGAAATCGCGGCGGCCGTGTCGCGAGCCCGGGCACGCCGGCAACACAGCCATCATATAGACCATGAATAATGCCGAGCGGCAGGAGATATTCACGCGGCTACGCCGGGAAAATCCCAAACCCGCGACGGAGCTACGCTACAAGACCCCTTTCGAGCTGTTGATTGCCGTGATGCTGTCCGCCCAAGCCACCGATGTCAGCGTCAATAAGGCCACCGATAAACTGTTCGAGACTGCCAGGACACCTCGGGCGATAGTCAAACTCGGGATAAAGGGTTTAAAGCCTTTCATCCAATCCATCGGCTTGTTCAACAGCAAGACCAATAACATCGTACAAACCTGCAAGTATCTGCTCGAGCGACACAATGGATGTGTACCGGACACACGTGAAGAGCTCGAAGCCTTGCCTGGTGTCGGACGCAAAACCGCCAACGTGATCCTCAATACGGCATTCGGCCGGCCGACCATCGCCGTGGATACACATGTTTTTCGCGTGGCCAACCGCACCGGCGTGGCGCCCGGTTCCACGACGCTGGCGGTGGAGGAGAAACTCATGAAGGCGGTGCCCGACGAGTTCAAACGCGACGCCCATCACTGGCTGATCCTTCACGGGCGCTACGTTTGCGTCGCCCGATCGCCCAAGTGCTTGGAGTGCGCGATTCACGACCTTTGCGGGTACCAGGACAAAACCCAGTGACCGGCAGGCCGGCGGGATCGCTGACGCGCATCGAACTTTTAATATCGCGTACACTCTCAACCGGGAGCCCGCCGACGATTCGGTGCATGGCTTCACGGTTGTTTAACAGTAACTGACCGGGTTCGAACGAACATTTATGAAACAACAACTTCCAACGGCCGGACCGTCTTTCGCCGAAGCCCTTATCCAACATGGCCTCGCCCCGTTGAGACGCACGGTATTGACCGAATTACAGGTGAATCTTGGAAAGTTGTGCAATCAAGCCTGCAACCACTGTCACGTGGACGCCGGGCCAAAAAGGACGGAGGTTATGAACTGGGACACTATGTCGAGCGTGTTGGGCTGGTTGACCGAAACCAGCATCGAACACGTCGATATCACCGGTGGAGCCCCCGAGTTGAATCCCCATTTCCGCCGATTTGTATCGAACCTCCGGAGCCATGGTTCACGGGTAACGTCGAGATGCAACCTCACCGTATTACTGGAATCCGGCCAGGAAGACCTCGCCCAATGGTACGCCGCTAGCCAGGTAAGGCTCGTGTGTTCGCTGCCCTGCTACTCGCGCGAAAACGTGGACACACAGCGGGGCAAAGGTGTGTTTGGTAAAAGCATTGAAGCGCTCCGGCGTCTCAACGAAGCCGGCTACGGCACCGATCCCGGCCTTCCCTTGGATCTGATATACAATCCGGGCGGCCCGCACCTGCCCCCCTCGCAGGACGAACTCGAGAAAGATTACAAGGAGCGGTTATGGAATGATTTCGGAATTCGTTTCAACCAGCTATTCACGCTCGCCAATTTGCCCATTAATCGTTTCGCGCACTTTCTCGAGGCTCAGGGCAAATCGGAGGAGTACCAGCATCTGTTGACGTGCAATTTCAATCCCGCCACCGTTAAAGGCTTGATGTGCCGCTTCCTGATCTCGGTGGACTGGGAGGGCCGTGTCTACGACTGCGACTTCAACCAAATGCTGGATATGCCGATGGGCATAAACGGCACGCGATACTTGTGGGATGTCGACCTCACCGCGGTTGAAAACCAGGATATCCGCGTGAACCGGCATTGCTTCGGCTGCACCGCGGGTGCCGGCTCGAGCTGCGGCGGAGCACTAACCTAGTGTACCCCCTGCGCGTGGAAAATCACCCCGCGTCATCGCACGGTGTCTGATAGATTGCGTGGAGTCCGGACCGTGAGCGGCACGGCGCATAACACGTTCGATGCGCGGCCGCCCAAAGTCATGATCACCAAAATCGGCCTGGACGGTCACGATCGAGGCAGCCGGGCGGTCGCCGCCCATCTACGGGACCAGGGTATGGATGTAGTCTACACGCCACCCTGGCAAAACATTCCGGCCGTTGTGCGGCTCGCCATGGACGAGGACATCGATGTGCTGGGCGTGAGCTCGCTGGCCACTGACCATCTGCTGGTTCCCAGGCTTATGACAGCATTGTCGGGGGCGGGGCTCACGCACGTCAAAGTCATCGTCGGCGGCATTGTCCCGGACGACGATGAACGGGAACTGACCGAGGCCGGCGTCAGCGAAGTATTCCACCCCGGCAGTTTACTGGAGGATATCGCCGAAACAGTGGCCCAACTTACGCACCAGGCGCGTAGCGAGGCCGCGAATAACCTGGGAGACCGCCCGTGACCCCACCCAAGCTTGTCGAGAAAACACCCCCGCACACGGAAGAAACCGCACGCGCACGGTGGCAACGCGAGTACCGGGCGTTGCTGCCTGACGATCCCGGTGTCCGAAACCGGTCAGGCATTGCAGTCAAGCCGATGTATACGCCCGAAGACTGGTCCGACGAACGCTATGCTGAGGATCTCGGCTATCCGGGCCAAGTACCCATGACCCGGGGAATCTACCCGAGCATGCACCGCGGGCGTACGTGGAGCCAGCGCCAGCTTATCGGCTTCGCGCATCCCCGCGACTACAACCGGCGGCTTCGCACTTTGATTGACGCCGGTGCAACCGCGGTCAGCCTCATTCCCTGCAACTCGGTTTATCGCGGCTTCGACGCTGACGAGGTGGATCGAGAGCTTCTCGGCACCTGCGGGGTCATGCTCAATACGGTGGACGATATGGACCAGTGTTTTGACAATATCGACATTGGGACTTTATCCACGGCACAGAACGATCCGTCGCCCTTCACGCTGCTGGCAATGCTCCTGGCCGTGGCCAGGCGACGCGGCATACCTTGGACCCGCGTCACGGGTACATCCAACCAGAGCGATTACATCTCTCACTTTGTCGCCAATCACATGTTCTTCCGCCTGGCGCTACCCGGCGCGCGACGGGTTTTGGTGGACCACATCGCGTTTACCCAAGAGCACGTGCCGAACTGGAATCCATTGTCGGTGGTGGGTCAGCACATGCAGCAGGCCGGCGCCACGCCGGCCGAGGCGATGGGATTCACCCTGTCCACAGCAATTCAGTACGCGGAGGATTGCATTGCCCGCGGGCTGGACCCGGAGAAGTTCCTGGAGCGGTTTACGTTTTTCTTCGACATTTCCATCAGTTTTTTCGAGGAGATCGCCAAGTTTCGGGCCGGTCGGCAAATCTGGCAGCGCATCGTGCGGGAACGTTTTGGTGTCCGGAATCCCAAAGCCTGGCGCTTCAAGTTCCATGCCCAGACTTCGGGGATCGACCTCACGCGCCAACAGCCGCTCAATAACATCGCACGCGTCGCGATTCAGGCTATGGCCGGGGTGTTCGGCGGTCTGCAGTCCCTGCACACGGACGCCTTCGACGAGGTGTTGAGCGTGCCCACGGAAGGCGCCGCGCGCATCGCTGTCAATACCCAGAATATCCTGAAGGAAGAAGCGCATCTCACCGACGTGATCGATCCGCTGGGCGGCTCCTACTACGTCGAAACGCTTACCCATGAGATGGAACAACGCGTCGAGACCGTGATCGAGCAGATCGACGAGGCGGGCGGTATGTTCCGCGCCGTGGAACGAGGTCTCGTGCAGCGCATGATCGGCGAATCCGCTATGGCGTTTCAGCACAAAGTGGAAAACGGCGGGGAAACCATTGTAGGCGTCAACGCCCACCGGTACGAGTCCGGAGACGACGTGTACCGCCCCCTTGAGCGCCCGGAACCTGCCTTGGTCCAGGAATACCTCCGATCCTTGGCGGATTACCGGACACATCGGAACAACGCCGCCGTCGCCGGCGCTCTGGATGAC
>JAANXG010000102.1 GCA_018263405.1 Gammaproteobacteria bacterium | reverse complement strand
AAGTGCCGTTTACGGAGCTAAGGATGCAATACCTCCCTGTACGCTCTGGCGAAAGCCTCCGTGCTTTCGACAGCCCTGAAAGACAACCCTACCCCCACATTCTTGCACGGGGTTATTGAGAACTTACAAAATATCCAATATCCGCGTTGAAATCCTTCGCAATAGCTTGCTATTACGTGTGAATTTCGTAAGTTCAATAACCTCGTGCAAGAATGGCCGCCGCAATCAAGCTTCACACAGCCGACACTCGAGGTTCTGGTAATAGGTGCCGCAGTCTTGTTGGTGACCGCTACGCCGGAAGCCACGCACGAGGTCTGAAGCGGTGCGATTGCGTTGGGCGACAACACCAGGACGATTGTTGATTAGGCACGACCCATCCCGGCCGCGAATAAATTGGTTCGTTTTAATTCGCTTTCAGTCTCGTCCCCGTAGATTGGTTGCGTTTGTAACAAGCACGAACTTGTGGTTATCCCGCCGGGACTCCGCGATATGGAGTGCCTGTTTGCCGATTCGGAGCTCTATGGAGAAAGGATGCTCGGAATCATGGTGCTGTCGCCTGCGAACAAAATCCTCGGCCTCCAACGGGCCGTGTCCCTGCACGTAAGCCCAAGTACGCTGTATGTCCTCCTGGGCCATTCCAGGGCTCACCAGGTCGCTGTAACCCCGGAATAGGATTCCGGTAAACAGACGATTGCAGCGAACCAGCCTGTTCTGCCAATCGTATACAACCGCGGGGACCGGAATCGCGGACAGTAAATCCGGCAGCAGTTGTGTGGGTTTCCGGTATCCTTCCTGGTTCTCACCGGTAATCAGAAAATCGAGCGTTACGCGGCCGAGCTTGGCGATTTTGACGAGCACGTCGTATGGTGCTGCCGAGCGACCGATCTCGTACTTACTGTAACGAGCCGCCTGGATCCCTAATGCGCGGGCCATTTGCTGTTGCGTGTAATTCAAGCCCGTCCGTATGCACCTGATCCCGCGACCAATATCAGCATTGAACGATGATATCTGTGGATCTTTGGTATTAGACATATTGTCTTTACAATTAGACAGTCTGTCTATAGTATCTCAATTGCAACCGGCGCGCAAATGCGTCGAGGAGGCAGAGATGGTAACCCATACACATTCGGCCTACTTATCGCACTGGGATGAGATCCACTGGGATGGTTGGATTTCATTGATCGTCGTTGTGGCGCTCGTGGTGGTTGCCGTGTCAACGGTGGCCACGATGGTCAGCATGCCGTTTGAATTGACATTGCTTGGTGATCCGAATATCGCACCCTGACAGTAAGAACCAATCCATCCATGAGTCAGTCAGCGCCGCTATTAAAGCGGCGCTTTTTTTCGCGTGGAGCTAATGCCGGGTCGAGGCAATTCGTATCTCGCTCAAGATACAAAGGTGAGGGCACAGACGAGACGAACAGAATTCCGTTCCTTCTGTTGGGTGCGCCTTTACGGTCGGAGGTGATGGATGTTCCGCGGTGCCGGCTATCATACTTTAATCTCAAGGCACTTCAGGTCCTGATAGTCGTCTAATTTGTCGAGCAGGAAGGGATACTGCTGTCTCGTTTGCTCAATCTCTCGGTGGTCGATTACGCAGGTTTTGAACTCCTCGCCGCAGGGAGGAAACGCCTCCACGGGTCGGCCCGTGCTTACCCACGGCGGGCAGAGGATCGAGTTGCCGTAGCATTCACCCGCGCGATTAAGGCTCAACACGAAGCACTGGTTTTCCATCGCGCGCGCCATGACAAACGCGTGCCAACTCGTGAACGATTCATCCCGGTAATAGGCGCCGCAGTGAAGAATCAAGTCCGCCGCGTGCTTGAGAACGAGCGTCCTGCTCAGCTCCGGCACGCGAACGTCGTAGCAGACGATCGGCGCGATTCGAAATTCGTTCAATTCGACAACGAGAAGGTGTCGACCCGGTACAAAGTAATCCTTTTCCATGGATGCGCCGAATTGCGCGATGTGCAGCTTATCGTAGTAACCGCGCATCAATGCGTCCGGACCCACCACAACCTGGGTGATGAAATACCCCTCGTCGCTTGCCCTGGCGATTCCATATACGATTGTTGTGCCGAAGCGTAAAGCGATTTCCCGGTAAATCAGAAACGACGGACCGTCGAGCGGTTCAGCCAGGCGCTCCAGACGCCCGAACGCCTCGCGCGAGTAATCGATACTCGACAGTTCCGGCAGGACCACCAGATCAGCGGGTTCGGATTCGAGCCGCCGGCGAATCTTGCACGCGCAACGCTCGATATGTACGTTCCTGTCCCGTCCCGTGCGCGTTGCCGGAATTTCGATTTGTCCAGCCAGGATTTTCAGTACACTCATTGCGTTTTTCCGTGTCGGGATCGAGTTGGATGTTGAGGCAAATCACCTTGGTGGTAAAGTACAGCGAACGTTCCATTCATCGACAAGCGCTTTAATGAGCCACGTTTTTTATCGACATTCCAAGATGCATCCGCGCCGGGCCGTCGCTGGAGACGGACCGTATATCATTGACGAAGAAGGCCGGCGGTATCTCGACGCCTCGGGCGGTGCCGCGGTGTCCTGCCTCGGACACAGTCATCTTGATGTAATTCAGGCCATCAAGGACCAGGTCGACGCCATTCCGTACGCGCACACGGCGTTCTTTACCACCGGGGTCGCCGAGTCCCTGGCGGATTTCCTCGTCGAGCGCGCGCGCGGGCTGGAACGCGTGTATTTCGTATCCGGCGGCTCGGAAGCCGTGGAAGCCGGCTTGAAACTGGCCCGCCAATACTACCTGGAACGGGGCGAGCCCGGGCGCCGGCATTTCATCGCCCGGCGTCAGAGTTATCACGGCAACACGCTGGGCGCGCTGTCTGTCGGCGGCAACTTGTGGCGGCGGGCTCAATTCGAGCCTGTTCTGATCGAGTCCCACCATATCTCCCCCTGTTACGCCTACCGCGACCGGCAGCCGGACGAAGACGTTGAGGCCTACGGTCATCGTGTGGCTGATGAACTGGAAGGTAAGATCCGGGAACTGGGTCCGGAGACCGTTCTGGCATTCATCGCCGAACCGGTGGTCGGGGCCACCGCTGGGGCTGTCCCGCCCGTACCGGGTTATTTTCAGCGCATCCGCGAGATCTGCACCGAGTACGACATTCTGCTGTTGCTGGACGAGGTGATGTGCGGCATGGGCCGAACCGGCACCTTGTTCGCCTACGAGCAGGAAGGGATCGAGCCGGACATGGTGGCGGTGGCCAAGGGCTTGGGCGCCGGCTATCAGCCTATCGGTGCGTTGATGGTGAATGGGCGCATTTACGATGCCATTGCCGGTGGCACCGGTTTCTTCCAGCATGGGCACACTTACATGGGGCATCCGACGGCCTGTGCCGCCGCGCTTGCGGTGCAGCAGGTTATCGAACGGGACGGATTGCTCGACAATACAAAGCGCATGGGGAATCTTCTAAACGATGCCCTGCGACAGCGCTTCGGGGAGCATTCCCACGTCGGGGATATCCGCGGCCGCGGTTTGTTCCGGGGTCTGGAGCTCGTCGAGGACCGCGGGACCAAGAGGCCTTTCGCGCCGGGAACCCAAATCGACGCAGCCGTCAAGAACAGCGCGATGCAGCGGGGCCTGATGTGCTATCCCATGAGCGGCACCATCGACGGCAGGGAGGGGCACCATATCCTATTGGCGCCGCCGTATACCATTAATGATTCCCACGTCGAAGAGATCGTCGACAAGCTCGACGGGGCGTTGAACGACGCGATCAGGGTGCTTTGAGCCATTGAATCGGACGGACTGGAGACCCTTAATCGTGATCGCCGCGCCCAACGGCGCGCATAAAACGAAATCGGACCATCCCGCCTTGCCGATGACGCCGGGCGAGTTGGCGGACACCGCCGCCGGCGCCCTCGACGCCGGCGCCGCCATGATGCATCTGCACGTGCGCAAGGCCGACGGCGGCCACACTCTGGATCCCGCGGTCTATCGACAGGCAATCGCGGCTGTTCGCCGGTCCGTCGGCGACAAACTGGTGATTCAGGTGACCAGCGAATCCGCCGGAATCTACCGGCCCGAGGAACAAATGCGGGCCATTCGCGAAGTCAAGCCGGAAGCCGTCTCCCTGGCGCTACGGGAGTGGGTGCCCGGCGAAACGTATGAAAAACCGGCGTCGGAATGCTTTCGATGGCTGGCGGGAAACGCTTGCGTCCCGCAGTACATTATCTATTCGGCTGCGGAAGCGAAATGGTACGGAACGCTGCGCGAGCGTGGTGTTATCCCGGACGCGCCGCACTGGCTGCTGTTCGTCTTGGGACGCTATGTCCGCGGACAACAGTCGCAGCCCGCGGATCTGCTGCCGTTTCTCGAGCAGCCCCTCGACCGGCCTTGGAGCCTGTGTGCCTTCGGGCGCGCCGAGCATGCCTGCGCGGTGGTTGCGGCGTCCCTGGGCGGGCACGTGCGGGTCGGGTTCGAGAATAATATTTACCTCAAGGACGGCTCGATCGCGGCCCATAACGCCGCATTGATTGAACAGGTTGTCGAGGCGGCTGGTGTATTGAATCGTCCGTTGATGGACGCCGATGGCTTGCGGGAGATGTTTGCTTCTTTTTAATTCCGGTGACAGTTAACTTAACCTGACAGTTGCTTAAACCATCGTAAGTTCTCAATAACCCCGTGCAAGAATGTGGGGGTAGGGTTGTCTTTCAGGGCTGTCGAAAGCACGGAGGCTTTCGCCAGAGCGTACAGGGAGGTATTGCATCCTTAGTACCCTTGGGCATAA
>JAANXG010000101.1 GCA_018263405.1 Gammaproteobacteria bacterium | reverse complement strand
GGCGGGAGATCGGCCCACTTTCCCGATTTATTTCGTTAAATAGCTGGCTATTCGCCTCAATAAATCGAAAAATTGGTCTCGATTTCCCACCTACCTCGCTACGATCCCCTAAGTCCGACAGGCTCCTAGAATCGCTCAGTATTCCGCGCAGTAATTCGCATCCACACGCACGATTAGGCGAGGAAGGTACTATGCCGACCGATAACGGGAATTTCGTTGACGCGGTCCGCGACGCCGGGAACACATCTGGCATCACATCACGCAGCACAAACCCATGGGGACACGGGGCCTCCTGATCTCAATACGCGACGACATCGACCGCATTGTCAACGCGCTCGACGGCGTAATGCGTATTTCGTCCCAGGGTTTGCAGCCCCGGAGGTCTAATGTACCCCGCCAGGCAAGTACGCACATTCCGTAACGATGTCAGTACTTGTCGTCAACGCCGGCAGCACCTCCGTTAAATATAAGCTGTTCGACGGTTGTTCCACGGAATTGATTTCCGGCATGATTGAAGCTGGAACGAGCGGGTTCGTCTCCCAAGTGCATATGCAGGGCAACAGCTGCACCCGGGAGATTCCGAGAGACGAGTTTCACAATTCCAGTGAATTGATCCTTGAGGAGATAAAGGAATCCGGCATTGAGCGCATCGGTTTCAGGGTGGTCCACGGCGGGGAATTCTTCACAGAGCCAACCAGGATCACCGACGCCGTTACGGACAAGCTCGACGAGCTCGGCGAGCTGGCCCCGCTGCACAATCCGCCGGCGGTCGAAAAGATCCGGGAATTTCGCGAACTGCTGCCCGATACGCCGCTGTACGCGGTGTTCGATACCGCTTTTCATTCCACACTGCCGGCAGAAGCGTTTCTTTATTCAATTCCCTATAATCTGTATGAAAAGCATCAGATCAGGAAGTACGGATTTCATGGCATCTCTCATCAGTACATAAGCAGCCGGTTGAAGGAGCTGGAACCGGAAGCTGGTAACCAGATTATTTGCCATTTGGGAGGAGGGTCCAGCATCACGGCGGTGAAAGACGGTAAAAGCATTGAGACTTCTATGGGATTTACGCCGCTGGAAGGACTAACGATGGCAACGAGATCAGGCGATCTGGACGTCGGTGTCGTTTTCCATCTGATGGAGAATTTGGGGTTTAGCCTGAAACAGACTAAAGAGATGCTCAACAAGCAAAGCGGTCTGCTGGGTCTGTCGAAACAGACTTCTGATATGCGGATCCTCCTCGAAAAGGAACTTACCGGCGACCGGCAGGCCGCATTGGCACTAGCCGTTTATATCCACGACATACAACGTTATATCGGCGCCTATGCGGCCATACTTGGCGGGGTGGACGTGCTGGCGTTCACGGCCGGGGTCGGCGCCGGTTCGAACGCTGTACGTAAAAGAGTATGCGCCACACTCGCACCGCTCGGTATCAAGATAGACAACCGCATCAATGACCGCGCGCGCAAGCCCGTGAGGGAACTGAAAATCAGCTCCGGCAATTCAGCGCCCATCTGGGTCGTGCCAACCAACGAGGAATTGCAGATATTCAAGGAGATTTTCCCATTGAAGTAATATCCGACAAATTAGGGTGACAGTTAACTTAATTCACTCCCCGGCAATTAGGGTGACACTTAATTCGCTCCCAGCAAATGCTCGATTGGCTGAATTAAGTTAACTGTCACCCTAATTGCGTCACCCTAATTGCCTTTACCCATAAATCGCGTTGAGGCAGAATGCCCGCTACGTACCCAAACGGGGACAGATAACATGTATGAGATCTTGGCTCGTGAGGATTTCTCTGAGGTCACCTTTTTGCTGGAGGTGCACTATCCCTTGCTCGCCAGGGCGGCAAGGCCCGGCCAGTTCGTTATCGTCATGTTACACGCTGACGGAGAACGCATCCCTTTAACCATAGCCGACTACTCGGTAGAGCGTGGCAGCTTCACTTTAGTGGTCCAAGCCGTCGGCAAGACCACCAACGAAATGCAGCAGAATTGCCAAGTGGGTAGCCGGCTCTATGCAGTAGTGGGCCCCATGGGGATCCCCAGCCACATCGGAGAATTGAACAAAGTGATATGCGTAGGGGGAGGGCTCGGTGTAGCGCCGGTGTACCCCCAGGCACGCGCACTCAAGGAGCGCGGTGCGTACGTCATCGGGATAGTTGGCTTTCGCAACAAAGATCTGATTTTCTGGCAAGAGAAGTTTGAGAACGTATGTGACGAACTCATCATCTGCACCGACGACGGCTCGGCGGGCTTGAAGGGCTTGGTCACCGATGGCATCAAGCGGGCCGTCGACCAGCACCAGGACATCGATGAAGTTGTAGCGATTGGCCCCCCTGTAATGATGAAGTTTTGCGCCGAAGCGACCAGACCACACGGCATCAAGACGGTAGTGAGCCTGAATCCGATCATGGTTGATGGTACTGGAATGTGTGGCGGTTGCCGGGTGGCGGTTGGTGGCGAGATGAAGTTTTGTTGTGTCGATGGCCCGGAATTTGACGCGCATCAGGTTGACTTCGACGATCTGATGAATCGTTTGGCACGCTTCAGGCCGGAAGAGAAACAGGCATACGAACGCTGGGCACAAAGTGACAATTGTCGACTCGTACAAGAGGAACCCAATATACACTAGTGTACCCCGTCACTGATATTGTAACGTTCAGCGCCCGTTAACATTTACCTGAGTGACCGGCATATGGGGTTCGCCGCCTCAGTCTGTACTTCGCAATAATCATCACCGGCGGCGGCAGAGCAAGATGGCAAAAAAAACTATCAGGAACATCCCGCAAGAGCGTACAGCTATTGCAACCCAGGGCTCCAAGGAGCGCATCGGTAACTTTAATGAGGTAACCCTTGGCTACTCGCTTGAGGATACCTTGATCGAAGCTGAGCGCTGTTTGATGTGCCCACAAGAGCCGTGCGTACCGGGTTGCCCGGTTAGCATCGATATTCCCGGATTTATTCAGAAGATTTGCGATCAGGACTTTCGCGGGGCTTATGATGTGCTCGCGGAGTCAACACTGTTACCCGCCATTTGTGGCCGTGTCTGTCCGCAGGAAGACCAGTGCGAGGGCGTTTGCGTCGTGGCTCGTCATCTCGAACCAGTGGCCATCGGCCGCCTGGAGCGTTATGTCGGTGACATGGCAATTACCGAGGGCTGGGTGAGCGAGCCCGAGATCGAACCCAACGAGCACAAAATCGCTATCGTCGGCGCCGGCCCGGCGGGCATCGCCTGTGCCGCGGACATGGCAAAGGCGGGCTGCGATGTTACGATTTTCGAAGCGCTCCACCGACCGGGTGGGGTATTGACCTACGGCATTCCCGAATTCCGCCTACCAAACCCTGTGATCGATGCGGAATTCAATAAAGTGCTGGAGCTCGGAGTCAAAGTTGAATGCAACACGCTGGTCGGGCGTTTGTTTACGATCGACCAGTTGCGGAACGAGATGGGGTTTGACGCGGTGTTTATCGGCACCGGTGCCGGGTACCCGAGTTTCATGGGAATTCCGGGTGAGTCATTGAACGGGGTGCTTTCGGCTAACGAGTTCTTGACCCGATGTAACCTGATGCAGGCAGGAGAGTTTCCATCCAAGGACACACCTCTCGGCCTGGGCCGTAAGGTCGTCGTGATCGGCGCCGGTAATACGGCGATGGACGCCATGCGCGTGTCCTTGCGCCTAGGCGCTGACGAAGTGCATTGCCTCTATCGCCGCACCAGTGCCGAGAGCCCGGCGCGAGTGGAAGAGCTGCACCACGCCAAGGAAGAAGGAGTCATGTTCCAGTGGTTGACGGCGCCACTCGAAATTCTAGGCGACGAGGAGAACAATGTTCGTGGACTGCGCTGTATCCGCATGGAGCTGGGGGAACCCGACACTTCGGGGCGGCGGCGTCCGGTGCCGATCACGAACAGTGAATTCGAGTTTAAGTGCGCTACCGTGATCTACGCTATCGGTACAAATGCAAATCCTATAATTGGTCAGACATCGAAACTCAAACTGAATAAATGGGGATACATCGAGACCGATGATGAGCAGTGCTCCTCCCTCGCAGGTGTGTTTGCAGGCGGCGACATCGTGACCGGTTCGGCCACGGTGATCCTGGCCATGGGCGCGGGGCGCCGCGCGGCACAAAGCATGAAAAAATACCTCGGCATTAACGATCCTGTCGATATGGAGGTATCGGATCCCAACCAGCGGCGTATCTTCGGCATAGATGCCCGCCAGAAACGTTTTGCCCGGGTGCGGCTGCCGGAACAGGACCGGGTCGCATGATGACGGGGGACACTAGTTGAACTGACTGGCGCGTCGAACCAGATCCTCAAGCCCCAATTCGTCGGGGTTGCTTGGCGCTCCAGGGTGGATAATGCAGACGGGACAGTTTTCACTGGCCTCCACCAACTCGCGGAAGGTTCCTGCGGTGATGTCCTTGATATAGGCCTGCTTGGCGTCGTTGTAAGCGAACATCATGCTATTACGGTCGGTGCAGTCGTCGCAACTCGTACACAGCTCCGTTTCAATGTGGGCCTGCTCGCCGGCGGCCGTGGTCGCCTGGGGCTCAGGCTCATCGCCCGTTGTTGGCTCCGCCGCCGGTACCGGTATATCCTCGGCAACGGGCTCGGGCTCGGACGCCACCGGCGGCTCCGTTCCGGTCTGTTCGATCATGCGCTGCCTTTCGGTTTGCAGCAACCTCAGCGCGTGTGAGTTTTCGATTCCGCCGAGTTCCTGCAGGCTGTGCCACTTGTCGGCGCAACGGCGCGCCGCTGTCACCAACCCGCGGCGCACGATCACACGATGCAGCGTATTTTCTTGGTCGACCATGAGCACATAAGGCACTTTGCCAAAAGTCTCGGAATCTTCAATTCCCAGATAACTGCCCAGCGGTATCATGTTTGGATGCCACTCCTCCGGCCCGATCGGCACGAACTGCGCTGAGAACCTTGTATCCATGGCGAGAAAATCGACCACCGTAAACGCAATTTCCTCCGATCGCTCGCGTCCGTCCGCGTCCTCAAAGTTAAAAACGTGTTTCGGGTGCGGTTGTTCCGGCTCTGGGTTGCCAAGCAAAGAAAAACGCTGTGCCCAATCGGAGCCGCGCCCTGGATGGTACACAAAGCACGGAAAGGCACGACTCTCCACGGCACTCGCGCAGCGCAGGTAGCGAGACACTTGAATGTCGCGTTCTTCGGGGCCCGTGTAAACGCAGAACAAAGCCGGGCCGTTGTGACGCAGGCCATCCGCGATTTCTGCCGTCAAACGCGGCAGGTGGGAAGCGGCGGTCTGTATGACCAGCGCTGTGCGCAGACCCATGGTCATACTTCCCAGACTAGCGGCCCAGCCTCCGTAGCCGACCGAGCCCGCCCCCAGCGGAAGTGAGTCCGGTAAGTCACGAAACTCCAGTACAACTTTTATCGGAAGATCCGATGACAGAATATCAATCAGTGCAGCCTTGTTGTCTCCGTCCAGGCTGTCGTTGGCGACGAACACCAACACCGTGGGCAGAGCGCGTAGCTCTTCCGTCGTAAGCTGCGCCTGGTCAAAGCCGGCGAAAAATGGGTCGTGCCTGGCCTCATCGTACCGGTTCTCCACTTCGAGCCGGGCGATACGCACCGCGCGGAACAGTTCGACGGCGCGTTCTAACTCAGCGTTGAAAAGCTCTAGCGCATCGACGCAGCTGTCGGCAATATTTTTCGGTTGGTACGGACGCCTTGGTGACTTTCCGTTGCCCGCGTTTGAACCGAGCCTTTTGCGTTCCGTCTTCAACACCTTGAGGACCCTCCGCAGGCGTTTGCGGCGGCTCGCTTTGAGCGGCCTATAGTGCCCGCTACTGCGTAGAGTCCAAGACAACCGATCAAAGTCAATGCCCCCCGCATGTTCGGCGCCCATCGCAGTGCGCAATGCGTCAGATGAGGTCGCGCGCGCGGAGCGCATGCGGTCGGCGTCGATAATGGCCGAGAGGTCGGCGATCAGCTCGTCCAGGGTCTCGCGGGTCTGGAGCCCCCGTTCGGACTCGATCCGGGTCCACGCGTGGCTAAAGAATTTGTGGCCAATCTGCTCGTCGCAGTCTACAACCAGACCGTCCTGAGAGAGCGTGGAGCGGGCCGAACGAAGGTAATTTCGGAGCGCCTCGCGGCGCTTGCCGCCATCGATTTCAGCCAGACAACGTTTCGTCGCCGACCGCCACAGCGGCCCAAGTCGCTGCTCCTTCGTTTGCGCGGTCAGGGTCTTGATAGACCGCTCTAACTTGTAAAGATCCCGACGCTGACGCCCATCTCCGGTGCCGTCCGCGACCTTCCTTGCGACCAGTTCATCCATCAGGCTGGACAGCGGAACTCCGACTCGTTCGTCAGGTCCATCCAGCAACACTACCGGGAAGTCATATCGCAACGCGTCCAAATCGCGGTAGGCGCTGAACAGAGCTGGAGTCAGATTGGAGACGTCGGCAGCCCCCGCCTCCTCGGCAGGCTGTGGCGGGCTGAGATAAATACGCAGCAGCTGTTTCAATAGGCCGTCCTGACGGACCGCTGCCAGTTCTTCTCCACGTTCCTCTAATCTGTTCACGGACAATTCCACTTTCTTGCCGATGTCGAAGATCCGAGAGCCAGACAGATTACTGTTTGGTTGGGGGCTTTATCGTGAATTTGTCCAATTCCCCTTCCAACGCGGCGATCTTGTCAGCGACTGTCATATGCTCGTCGCTGGCACGGACATCTTCATAGCAAAGGACGTCCGGGTTGCGGTACAGGATACCCAGAGGAACGCGGTCCCGGTTATTTGCCAATTCGCGAGCCCGGTCGACGTCTCGAGGGTCGTGTTCTTCGCGGTGTTTGAAGCGGCCTGCCACCGCCTCCTCGACCTGCAAACCCTGAGGATGGGTTAGCAGTACCGTTCGATCCCGATCCTTGATGTACGCTTCAAAGTGATCGGGCAGATAGTTGGGGCAGCGCTGCATAATGCACACAAACGCCAGTCCTCGATGGTGGTATGCCTGCTTTATGATGTCGAACAGTACGCTCGGCACCCAGTCCACGGCATGGGCGACGAATGAAATATTCGACATCCCGAGTGTCGCCGCCAGAGGGTTAAGCGGCTCAAGGTATGCCCCGTGTGGACTTGTGTTACTGATCAGACCACGAGGCGATGTCGGCGATGCCTGCTTCTTTGTCAAGCCGTAAATCTGGTTATCGTGCAACAGCACGGTGATATTCATGTTGTATCGAATAGCATGCAGCCAATGCCCAGCGCCAATGCTGCAGCAATCGCCGTCCCCGGTAGTCACAAACACATGAAGGTCCGGCCGCCTAATCTTTATGCCTTCGGCAACCGGCAGCGCTCGCCCGTGCAGGGCATGGAAGCCATAGGTCCCCATATAGTGGGGCAGGCGTGATGAGCAGCCGATCCCGGATACAAACACGGTTTTTTCCGGTGCGAGTTGCTCCTCCGCGCACAGTTTTTGCGCGGCCGTTAGGATCGCGTTGTTTCCGCAACGATGACACCAGCGGGAATCGACGCCTTCAAAATCATCCAGGGAATACGCATCATCTTCGATATCCGAGATGCTCGGCGATAGAACTTCAATGGGATTTAACACAAATTACGCCCTCGCAAGTTTGTTGCGAATTGCCTGAGCCACCGACCGGGGCTTCAGTGGTTGACCCTGCACCTCAGTCCAGCAGTCTATATCGACCAGGTAACGGGCTCTGAGTAATAATGCGAGACTGGAGTAGCGACGATTTTCAGCATCGATGACCTGATTATTCGGGGAATCTCCCCAATTCATCTCTATCGCCAGGACTTGCCGATAGCGCTTGAGAATCTCCCCGACGCCCGAGGGCATGGGTTGTATATATGTAAAGTGCAGCAACCCGACGGTTGTGCCATCGTTGCGCACGTCGTCTATCGCCTCCTCTATGACGCCCTTGGTACTGCCCCAGCCAACCACCAGCAAGTCGCCCTGTTCATCGCCCAAGACCTTGGGTAGAGTCAATGTCTTCTGAAAAGCCGCGAGTTTCAGGCTTCGATGCCTGAGACCCTCCTCATTGGTAGCCGGATTATAGGCAACCCGACTTTTGCGATCATGGGCGAGCCCGGTAACGGTATGCATACCGCCGGGCTGCCCGGGTGTGAAACGCCGGTGAAGCCCGGTGACGCTATCCCAGTCGTAGGGCAACTCATCCTCGGGAATTGTGCTTTGATCTACCGGCGCCGCGAACCACTCTTCTTGCAATTGCGGGCGCGGGAACTGCTGTTGCGCCGTCGCCAGGTTGGCGTCAGTGAGTATTATTACGGGAATGTTAAAAGACTCGGCGATCTTGCGCGCGGTAATCGGTAGGTAGAAGCAGTCGTCGATGGTGGCGGCTGCCATTACCACCCTGGGGGCATCACCGTGGGTACCAAAGATCGCCTGCATTAGGTCACCCTGCTCCACTTTCGTGGGCAGGCCGGTGCTCGGTCCGCCACGTTGCACATTGACTATTACCAGCGGAATCTCAGCCATAGCCGCGAGACCGATGAGTTCCTGCTTGAGGGCCATGCCGGGCCCCGAAGTAATCGTCACAGCACACTTCCCGGCATAGGAGGCTCCGATCGCGAAGGCGCAAGCGGCAAGTTCATCTTCGGCCTGGTGCACCATGCCACCCACGATCTCGAATATCTCGCTCAGGTAGTGAGACGCCGAGGTTGCCGGGGTAATCGGGTACATCGCACAGATTTCCATACCGGACGCCATGACCCCCAGCGCCAATGCAGTGTTTCCGCTCACCACGATTTGCGTCTCCTTTCTCTTTATATAGGGGATTTCGAATTCGAAGTCGATGTTCTCACCGACCCATTCGTACCCCGCTTCCAGGAGCTGCAAATTGCGTTTAACAATGTCTTCGCTTTTGCTGCGAAATGTGAACGCGATCTGTTCGCGGGCAAGATCTAGATCTTGCCGGTACAGCCTGTTCAACATGCCGAGGACGAACATATTCTTGCCGCGCTGGGGGCTACTGGTGTATTGCAAACACACTTGTTCCATCGGGATCTCGTGAATCTGATAACCGTCAGCTACGATCTTCTGGTAAGTTGCCTTATACGCCGCCACAATGGCCGGGTCCCGGTGTTGCCGCCACTTGTTTTCCAGCAGAATGATGCAGCCGCGCCTGAGCGCGCCGGAACGCACGCGGCCCAGCAGTACTTGTTCGTTGAAGGCGATAACCAGGTCGGCTTCGTCACCGCCATTGGTCACATGGAAAGATCCTAGTCGAACTCGGTTACCACTGGCGCCCTCGATGCTGCGGGCGGGGGGTTCTATCTCGGCGGGTATAATTTCAACGGTCCAGATGTCGTGACCCATCTTGGCCGCGATACTCGCGAAAGACTGGCCGCATTTCTGTGCGCCTTCGCCGGAATCGCTGACCACCTCGACAACGTGATCACGGACTTCTCGGGTATTACCCTTGACAAGGACTGCGGATTCTTCCGTTTTCGGATCGGGAAGTACGATCGGATCGTTCATCGCTATAAGTTCTGGTTTATACCAGTATAGCGCAAACAGCTATATCTATGGTGACGGGGTACACTAGCACCGGTACTCCTTACAAGAGCGATTGTAATTTCTCAAAAAGTCCGTGCAATGTCGGCGATCATGTGGGGGTAGGGTTGTCTTTCAGGGACGCTGTAAGAAGTGGCATAGGGAAGTGCCGTTTACGGAGCTAAGGA
>JAANXG010000100.1 GCA_018263405.1 Gammaproteobacteria bacterium | reverse complement strand
AGNNNCTCCAAAGCGCCACTGCGGCGTTGCGCTTCTTGAAAAGGGCTCGCCATTCCCTGCGAAGCGCGCCTTGCATTGGCACTTTGGAGACGCTCTGAACGTGTGTGTATTTATGCCCAAGGGTACTAAGCATAGCCAAGCCCAATCCGGATTGTAAGAAGAGCCCTGCGAAAATCGGGCTGTCGCTTGTCAAGCCCGGTAGCGATACGCTCTATAATCGAGCCTATGAGACATACGAGAATCGATTCTCGGGCCTCCGGGCCCTGGTTTCGGACAATTTATTAATTTATCGCCGGGATTGTAAAAGAATTCCGGCGCCCTTCGTCATGAATCACCCGTCATTGTTGCCCATTTTCATCCACATACATAATCGACGCTGTCTCGTGGTAGGTGGTGGCCGGGTTGCCGCGCGGAAACTGCGCACCCTGGCTCGCGCGGGTGCGAACATCACACTTGTCGCACCGCAACTAGACACCGTGTTGGCCCGTAGTGTCGATGCTCTCGCGGTGACCCACATCTCCAGGGAGTTCGAGGACAGCGACGTTTCCGATTACGCCCTGGTGGTCGCCGCCACCGACTCGCTCACCATCAACGAACGTATCGCCGGCCTCGCCAAGGGTAAAGGGATCCCAGTGAACGTAGCGAATCAACCCGAGCTGGGAACTTTCATTTTTCCCTCCGTGATAGACCGGGAGCCGGTGACGATCGCCGTATCCACCGGTGGCAGCTCTCCGGCACTGGCGCGATGGCTGCGCGGGCATCTGGAAACGATAATCCCGGATCGATTCGGTGAACTGGCCAGGTTGATAGCCTGCTACCGGGAAACCGTGAAACGCAAATATCCAACCGTGAGCCAACGAATGCGCTTCTGGGAACGGGCGCTGCATGGCCGGCTCTCCGAGTTCTTGTTCCACAATCAACCCCGAAAAGCCGCCGAAATTCTCGACCAACACCTGCAATTGGGTTTGGATGAAACACCGGTTGGCGAGGTCTATCTGGTGGGTGCCGGACCCGGCGACCCGGACCTGCTCACCTTTCGTGCACTACGCCTCATTCAGCAGGCCGACATAGTTCTGTATGACCGATTAGTCAGCCGGTCTATTCTCGATCTCGTACCGCGTGGCACGGAGCTGATTTACGTCGGGAAAGCCCGGTCCGACCACAGCGTACCGCAGGATAAGATCAATCAAACCCTGGTCGAGTATGCAAGACAAGGCCGGCGCGTTGTGCGGCTGAAAGGCGGAGACCCGTTCATATTCGGGCGCGGCGGCGAGGAGATCGACGGACTGGCAATGCATGACGTCCCTTTCCAGGTGGTCCCGGGCATCACGGCGGCCAGCGGATGTGCCGCCTATGCCGGCATTCCTTTAACCCACCGGGATTACGCTCAGTCCTGCATTTTCGTCACCGGGCATACCCGCAACAACACACTGGACCTCAACTGGGAGGCGCTGGTACAGCCCCGGCAAACCATCGTGGTGTACATGGGCCTGACCGGCCTGGACATTTTATGCCGCGAACTCACGGCCCGAGGTGTGCCGGGTCAAACACCCGCCGCCCTGGTCGAGCGCGGCACCACCCCCGAGCAGCGGGTGATCGCCGCTACCCTCGCCGATTTGGCGACGCTCGTCGACAAGGCGCAGGTCCAAGCACCGACCCTGGTGATTATCGGCCATGTGGTGAAACTCAAGGATCGGCTCGAATGGTTTGAACCAAGGCAAGCGGATGTATCACCCCCGTGAGGCTCGTCCGTGCCAAACGCCGCAGGCCGGCAACACCGGTGGCAGCGATGTACATTTGTTACGGCTATGACGGTGCCGGCGGAGTGAAACGTTACAATCCGGCCCGTAGCCCAAATATCCCGACATCGAAACAGCTTAAGCACTGACCGACATGCCCGACAAACTGACGCATTTCAATAAAACCGGCGACGCTCGCATGGTGGACGTCGGTGGTAAGGACACGACCCGGCGCGTAGCCGTCGCGCGTGGCCGCATCGCCATGCGGGCGGACACCCTGAATCTGATCAAGGAGGGCGGACACAAAAAGGGCGACGTCCTGGGCATCGCACGGGTCGCGGGGATAATGGCCGCCAAACGGACGTCGGAGCTGATCCCCTTGTGCCACCCCATCGCCATTACCAGAATCGATATGCAGTTGTTGCCGGATGAGGCGAACCACTGCGTGTCATGTGAGGCGGGCGTTGAAACCCATGCACAAACCGGCGTTGAGATGGAAGCTCTGACTGCCGTGCAGACCGCACTGCTCACGGTGTATGACATGTGCAAAGCTGTCGACCGAGAGATGACCATCACGGATATACAGCTGGTAAGAAAATCCGGCGGCCAGTCCGGCGGCTGGGAACGTGATTCGCACGACTGATCCATGCGTTCCGACATCTATCTCTGGAACGTGAAATACGAAAACCGTGAGCCAACGGCATCGATTGACCCCGACACTCTGCTCCTGCAACACCGCGGCCTCCTGGGCTCCCGGGGCTTGTGCATCGATATCGCCGGTGGTACCGGTGACAACGGGCTCTACCTGAGTCAACTCGGTTATCGAAGCATCATTGTCGACGGCAGCGAGGCGGGTCTGCGCCTATGCCGATATAAAGCCCGCGAAAACGGATTAACGCCGTTGCTGCTGGCAGCGGACCTCGATCGTTTTATGCTGCCCCGATCCACGTTCGATGCAGTACTGGTATTCCGCTATTTGAACCGAGCCCTTATCGGGAACATTTATGATTGCTTAAAAGTAAATGGTTTATTGTTCTATAAGACTTTTAACGACCATCATCTGGTTAAGCATCCGCATTTTCCGGAAAATTATATGCTCAGGGACGGAGAATTGACCGAGTGGTTTTCCGATCTGCATTGCGTGGAAACCAACGATGGCGCGACGGATGACGTGACGTATTCCTGGGTCGGATACAAATGAATCGCCGAAAATGCTATCGCTTCCCCGTCAGCCGCCCGTGACAGGCGGGAAAAAGGCGACCTCGTCCCCGTCGTTCAACGACGTATCCGGTCCGGCATAGACGAGGTTAACCGCGGTCATGACCTCCGCCGGCATATCCGCGTCCTCGACAACTTTTCGCCACAGGCCGTGCGCCGTGGCGCCGGACTCTATTTCGACTTCGGCTTCCGTGACGCCAACTTCTTCGCGCAAACCGGCGAACAATCTTACTTTAACTTTCATGAGTATCAGTTTAAACGATACCGCGAACTGTGACCACCAGTGTGTCAACGCGCTGCTGTCCGGTTGGAATATTCAGAGAGCAAGCATGAATTGGGAGAGAATTTATAGAGGTGCCCTTAAGATTATGGAGCGTTTGGGGTAGTTATAATCAGACCCTTCATGGCATTCGACAAAGCGTCAATCACGGGCATCGTGCTGGCCGGCGGCCGGGCTCAGAGAATGGGTGGCATCGACAAGGGACTGGTCCCGTTGTGTGGTCGAACGATGATTGAACACATACTGGATAAACTCAAGGGGCAGGTTGGTGGAATCTTCATTAATGCCAATCGCAACATGAAAACCTACCAGGACATGGGATACCGAGTGGTGCGCGATAACGACGACAGCTATGCCGGCCCGCTCGCCGGCATGTCCAGCGGGTTACACGCGGCCGAGACGCCCTTGTGCGTCACTGTACCCTGCGATTCACCGCTTATCGGGGCTGATATCGTGCAACGCTTGCACGAGTCGCTGCGGGACTCCGGCGCGGATATCGCCGTAGCCCACGACGGCGAGCGCGCCCATCCCGTGGTAAATCTCATGGGTAGAGGCCTCTCGGCCAGCATCGATAACTTCCTGGCATCCGGGGAACGCAAGATAGACCGTTGGTTCGACAAGCATAATTGGGTTTATGCAGACTTCTCCGACCGGCCGGAATACTTTATTAACGTCAATACCGACGAGGAACGCCAGGAAATCGAGCGCGGCATTTACCTCGATTACGTGTAAGGGCTCGCGCAAAAATAACTTCACAGAATTCGCGCCCGAATTTGGGTTAGATTTGGACGATCCGATGGAGCAAAACCGCAGTACTAGGAGCCTGTCGGACTTAGGATGAATCTACTGCGGCGGCGGGAGATCGGCCCACTTTCCCGATTTATTTCGTTAAATAGCTGGCTATTCGCCTCAATAAATCGAAAAATTGGTCTCGATTTCCCACCTACCTCGCTACGATCCCCTAAGTCCGACAGGCTCCTAGCAGGACTTCACGTATGGCTGGTGCTGATCCGAGAGAGTATTCTTTGAATCGGTCAAGCTGAGAGTAACGGAGTTATGAAGAAGCTGTATAGACCCGGAATGACACAGGCCGGACTGTCACCGACCCACGAGGTGGTCGCGATCGACGAATTCGGCGACCAACGGGATATGAGCATTGCCGGGGAATCCCCGCTGACTCTCAAAGTAGACGATCAGGAGGTGGTCACTCTGATGACGCTGGGCACCCACCCCGAAGAGCTGGTGCTGGGCTATCTGCGAAACCAGCGCCTGGTGGAGAAGATCGAGGATATCGAGTCGGTGACCGTGAACTGGGAACGCGAACAAGCGAACATCGCCACCTATCGCCGCGAAGGCATCGTCGATCGGGAAGAAAAGATGGCCAATCGCACCGTCACCACGGGCTGCGGGCAGGGCACCATTTTCAGCTGCACGCTGGGGGCGCTGTACGAAGTGCAACTGCCGGAGGTCGTCCTCAAGCAGTCGATGATTTACGGACTGCTGAAGACGTTGGGCGGTTACAACGATCTGTATAAGAAGGCGGGGGCCGTGCACGGCTGCGCGTTGTGCGCCGGCGAAGAGGTGCTGATGTTCGTAGAAGACGTGGGCCGCCACAACGCCGCCGACGCCATCGCCGGGCGGATGTGGCTGGACGGCATCGAGGGTGGCGACAAGGTGTTTTACACCACCGGACGCCTGACATCCGAAATTGTCATGAAAACCGCACTCATGGGAATCCCGGTACTGTTGTCGCGTTCCGGCATCACGCACATGGGATTGGAGTTGGCGGAAGAAGTCGGCGTGATCATGATTGCCCGGGCCAAGGGCCGGCATTTCCTGATTTACAACGGCTCGGACCGGGTCGAACTCGATGCCATGCCGCCACCGAAGGAAACCACTTACAACCGTCGGCCGCGCCCCGGGGCGTGAATGCGTGGCGTTTCGCGGTCCTGCGTGAACCAATATTCGAGATCGGAAGAGCGT
>JAANXG010000010.1 GCA_018263405.1 Gammaproteobacteria bacterium | reverse complement strand
CCAATTTTTCGATTTATTGAGGCGAATAGCCAGCTATTTAACGAAATAAATCGGGAAAGTGGGCCGATCTCCCGCCGCCGCAGTAGATTCATCCTAAGTCCGACAGGCTCCTAGGTAAGCTGTATGGGGTATTCTCTTGAGCATGTTGCGCAGTATCGATCTAAGCGGCGGGTTGAGCAATCCTTGGGTGACACGAATGTTGTCGACCGTTTCTGAAAGTTCGAGTTCCGTAAGCGCTTAGTCTCGTAACGAATCGTGTTGATTGTAGTTGACGCTCTTCCAAATGTAGAGGCAAAACGCCGCGGATATGGTTGACTCCGGGAATCCGTAAATATTCAGATAGGCCCGGAGTCGAGCTTGAGGTCTTGAACAATGTCTCACTACGATGAACAGTTGGACGCGAGGGGCTTGAATTGCCCATTGCCGATCCTCAAGGCTAAAAAACGGCTTCATCAGCTCAATGCAGGAGAGGTATTGTGCGTACTCGCCGATGATCCTGGATCAGTGGGGGATTTTGAGGCGTTTTCCAGACAAACTGGTAATGAACTGCTTGAGTTCGAGGAGTTGCCGGATCATTATTGTTTCGTTTTACGGAAGAGCTCGCATTGATGAAAGCCACTGATGATGCCGTCTCTCATCCCTCGAGGGCATAGCCAGAAATGCACGACGTTACTTTTAGGTCGCCGCGCTGTTGCTTTTCAGGCGCCGTCGGCGCTCGCATCGCGGGCTGCACCATGGCGTTCAAGTCGACGCGCCAATACCAAAGAACGGTTCACTGCAGCAATAGCGAATGTCACATGATGTGCGTGGCGTGGCTGGATCGCGCGAGGAAAGCCTCGCGCTTTACGTTCGGATCGTCCAAAACTCCATTGGCATTGCCCCGGCGCACGGCCATGAAACTACAATGCGGTAGTCTGCTGGGGATGAGGGACTTGTTGGAGAATCCGGGCACAAAACGAGTTAGTGATGTGTCGGCCTTGCTGCGGCGAGCTTTGGCCCTATATCGATCGTTTGAACGGATTCCGCTCCGGGCGGTTATTCGACGTGTTCATGAACTCGATATCGATGATGGCCGAAACCACTAATGCGGCGGTGCTCCTGGTTGCCCACGGTAGTCGAGTACGCCAGTCCAATTCAGAAGTCGAATCCCTGGCGGCGCGTCTTGCCGAGCGCCTGGCACCCAACACAATGGTCTCCTACGCCTTTTTGGAGCCGGCGCTACCGTCTATCCCGGATGCCATCGATTCGCTCGCGCGCCAAGGGATACAACGCATTGTATTGATTCCGTATTTCCTTTCCGCGGGGCGGCACGTCTCGGAGGATATTCCGGGGCTCGTCGCGGAGGCGCGTGAAAAATACCCCGATTCGAGTATTGAAATAACCGAGCACTTCGGCGCCGTGGGCGACGTTCCGGAACTCCTGTCTGCCATGGTGTCGAGAGTCCACGCATCTTGACGATCCCCCGGCCGAGGGCTTGAAATTCCACGCTTCGGCGGCCTTCATTGGCGTAAATTGCGATATCGTCGACATCCTATAAGTAGGGATTGGTATTGTTTGTAAGCACAACATATTGTATGCTGGGAACGTATACCATGAAAAGCTCGCGTCGATTCACTTTCAGGGTACTGGGGCTTTACAGCGTCGTGCTCGTTGCCCTCGCCGCGTTGGTTCCGGCGATGGAGATAGTGACGCCCACTGGAAGGCTGGCCCAGGCGGCACCTTGGGGTGAGCCCCCTCCACGTCATGGGTTTACCGTGGTAACAGAGCATCGCCGGGTTCCGTACGTTCCGGTGACGGCACAACCTCGGAGTACGCTTCGGACCGTCCGTTCGCGCTACGATCTCCTCATCGAGTCGGTAGCGCGACGCCACGATGTGGAGTCGGCTCTGGTCAAGGCGATCGTGCAGGCCGAGTCGGCGTTCGATCCCTGGGCGGTCTCGCGCTCGGGCGCTCAGGGATTGATGCAGGTTCTGCCGGAAACGGCTTCGCGTTTTGCCATAGACGATCTTTCAGATCCGCGCGAGAACCTCAATGCCGGAGTGAGGTATCTCAAACAAATGCTTGAGCGTTTCGATGGCGATGTTACCATGGCGGTGGCCGCCTACAACGCGGGCCCCAATGCGGTACGCCGTTACCGGGGGGTGCCCCCCTACAGTGAAACCCGGCGCTATTTATCCAAAGTGATGAGGCTTCGAAACGCCTATGCGGACTAATTGTGGCGTTCGTAGCGCAGACGGTCGATAATCAGGGCGCGGAAATTTCCGGACCCCTCGAAATGCCACCCAAGGTGGGTCTGGCATTGTCCGCATAGGAGGAAGCACCAGGCATTTCCGGGAAACCAAGTGTGCTCAAAAGTGTAAGAACCTTCCCGTTGACATCCCGGCGCCTCGGAGAAACACTGGAAAGAAAACTCGATATTGGCGGGGTTGGTGCGACGGTGTACTTGTCTTCCACCTACGGCGATCGTTTGCGTCGTATCGGTGATTAATGCGTCACAGCGCCTGCAAAAAATACGCTTCGGCGTTTCGATAAAGAGCACTTCTTCCGCACATTCGGATTGCGTAAACTTCTTAAACATTGAACCGTTGTCGCGATACGAACGCTTTATGAACTTTGTCGTTGTCGTAAACGAAGGCCCGTACCAGCATCAAGCCTCCTACACGGCTTACCGTTTCACACGTTCGGCGCTTGAAAAGGGTCACAAGATTATGCGGGTGTTTTTCTACCACGACGGTGTGAACAACGGTACCTCTCTCACGGTACCGCCGCAAGACGAACCGCAAATTGTAAAACAGTGGTGTCAATTAGCCCAAGATCGCGACTTGGACTTGGTGGTCTGTGTGGCAGCCGCTCAGCGGCGCGGTATCATGGATCATCGAGAAGCGGAGCGCCATGAGCTGTCCGCTCCCAACCTTGCGCCGGGGTTCCGAATCGCCGGCCTCGGCCAGTTGATCGATGCATCGATCGATGCCGAACGCCTGCTCGTATTCGGTGATTGATTGGCAATGGGCGATGGCAAGAAAATTCTGTTCATCAACCGGCGCGGCCCCTACGGAACCATTTACGCGCAGGAGGCACTGGAGGTCGCCCTGGTCGGTGCGGTATTCGATCAGAAAATTTCCTTGGCGTTTATCGACGACGGCGTTTTTCTGCTTCGACCGGGGCAGAGCACTGTCGGGCTGCAGATGAAACAGTTCACCGCGGCCTACCGTGCGCTTGGGGATTTCGAGATTCACCGTGTTTACGTGGAGCGTGAGTCACTCCAGGTACGCGGGATGAAAGAAGAAAATCTCATGGAAATCGTTACCGGCCCCGATGGAGGCACGAGAAACCTGGTAAAAGTAGTGTCAAGCGTGGAGTTAATGGATGTCATTCACTCACAAGATGTTCTCCTGAACGACTAGCATTGCTGCACACGGTAAACAAATCTCCGTTTGAAAAAGACAGCCTGAATACCTGCTTCCGGTTGGCGCGACCGGGGAGTGACGTATTGCTGATCGAGGATGCGGTCTATGCGGCACTCGCCGGGTCGTGTTTCGAGCCGGCCATGTCGGAGGCGCTGGCGCGCTACTCCGTGTTTGTACTGAAAGCCGATCTTGAAGCCCGGGGTATCGATTCGGGGGATTTGATATCCGGGGTTCGTGCAGTGGACTACTCCGGATTTGTCGACCTGGCGGTTAAAAACGATACTGTGCAGTCCTGGTTATAAGCGGCGGCTATATGTCACTTGAATACAAGGGCAGAACCTTGGAAACAGACAAGGACGGGTTTCTGCAGGACATGTCGGAATGGAGCCCCGAAATCGCGGAACACATGGCCGCTCTGGACGACTTGGCGCTTGGCGAGGATCATTGGGAGGTGATCAACTACATTCGAGAGTACTACGAGGATTACCGGATCGCCCCGGCCGTACGGATCCTGATCAAGGTCATGGGTCGCCGGCTGGGTCGTGACAAGGGTGGCAGCCGGTACCTCTATCGATTATTCCCCCATGGCCCGGCCAAGCAGGCGTGCCGTTACGCTGGGCTGCCCAAACCTACCGGCTGCGTCTGAAATTCAGGTAGCCTCGGCTTCAGGTTTGCGACGGATCAGGTTGATCAATGCCACGCCGCCGATTGCTATCAGACCCCCGATCGTCAATCGGAGGGTCAGTGGTTCGTCCAGCAACAACACGCCGCCCAGCACCGTTGTAACCGGCAACAGCAGTAGAAACGGGGCGACTTGGTGGACCGGGTATTTGCCCAGCAGGTGGTACCAGATAGCGTACCCCACGGCGGTCATAATGATGCCGAGGTATGCGACGACCGCCCAGACCACCCAGTCCGCCGCGTAGATCGCCGCGAACTGCCGATCTTCCACCAACCATGACGCCACATAAAGTTGTGGCGCTGCAAACACCGCGATCCAGGCGATGAGCGTGAAACCGCAGA
>JAANXG010000001.1 GCA_018263405.1 Gammaproteobacteria bacterium | reverse complement strand
AGCGCCTCCAAAGCGCCACTGCGGCGTTGCGCTTCTTGAAAAGGGCTCGCCATTCCCTGCGAAGCGCGCCTTGCATTGGCACTTTGGAGACGCTCTGAACGTGTGTGTATTTATGCCCAAGGGTACTAAGCAAAACAAGACTATGAACCTGATTCATTTACGCAAAGTGGCCGTAGGCTGCGCCCTGGCGCTGAGCGGTGCGCCCCTTCCGGCTGCCGAGCAAGGGGCCGGCGCACCACCCGGTGTGTACGCTCATACGACCGAAAGCGAAACCTATCTTCAAAAGGTCTCGCAAACGTCCGATGCCCCCAAGGGGCAAGCGGGTTTGGCCGACAATGACGAGACGACAAACCTCGATGTGATCCCGTCGCTTACAACCAATGACCGTACGCCGACACCAGGCATTAGCGAAAACCTGCTCGGTTGCGGGATATTACCGGGCAGTTCGGTGCCGTTGAGCGATCAGCCGCTGCAAAGCGATTTCGCGCGCTTCGATCGGCAAATGCTCGACGGATGAATTGCTGGAATTGTTATCCCAACCCGACGCGGAGTTCTGGTATCGGCCGGGACCGAATCAGGCGGGTCCGGGGACGCACCCCCGCGACACCGTGCTGATTTCTTTGTACCCGGAGAAGGGCTCCGATGAAAACGATGACTCCAATGAAGACGATGGCTCCGAAGGGGGCAATGGCCGGATCGTCATCGACACGACGCCGGAGCGGCTACGGCAGTGGAAGGCGCAGGGTAAAAACCGCGTGCCGGTGACGTTTTTCTACAACTTCGACTACCAACACCCCATCAGCCGATTCGAGGACGATGCAACGCTCGAAGACATTATGGAAGCGTTCTTCGACGGCGGCGAGGAACTGACGCCGGTCCCCATGTTTACGGTCGGCGACTATCACCTGGTGGTGCCGGGCGAGCAACTGGAAGAATTGTTCGAACTGCCGGAAGCGAACGAGATTACCCCGGTTCGCTACCAAGAACTCGCCGATGACCTGGCCGCCAATGGTTTCGCCAGGAAACCGCTGCTGGCGACATTGCTGCAAAGCGGCCGATACCGCCGGCTTGCCGAGCCGGACCGGGTTCGCGTAGCGCTGGATCAAGGCATCGAGCGCTTCCCGACAGCGGTTTTTTACCATCGCCTGGACCGCGCGTCTTGCGGGGAGCCCGCGGCTTGCTTCGACAGGCTCTGCGATGCCCTGGTTTGCGCCGGCGGCGATCCTAACGTATGCCTCGATCCGGCCGCGGCGGGTGCGGTACAACGATCCAGTTTTCAAACGCCCCCTGGCGGGGGCGGCGGTTCGCCTCCTCCTGAGGATCCGGCGAGTCCGTCATAAAAGCGCACGCGGACGGCCCGCGCCGGTTGCAGCGACAACTCGGGGCGTTCCAGCGCCCGGAGTTGTCCGTCGGCGAGTGTCAGGAGGGAAGGTTCAAGACCGGATAAGCCGGCCGCCGGACACCGCGAGCGAGCGTTTGCGCAGCGCGTTTCGGGTGTCGACGATTAATCGCCCGTGAGCCGCCAGGCTGTGGTAGTCGATGCTGTCGTGATCGGTCACAATGATTATCAGATCCTTCGACCCGATGTTTTCGCGTGTCAGCGGCTCGGACCGTAGCTGAAAATCATACTTTCTCATGCGTTCGGTCCTGGGGACGTACGGGTCGTGATAGCTCAGTTCCGCCCCCTTTTCCTTGAGAATTTCCAGAATCCGCAAAGCGGGGGATTCCCGGACATCGCCGACATTCGGCTTGTAGGCCAGGCCGATCACCATCGTTTTCGAGCCGTTTAGGGATTTTCGCTCGTCATTCAGGGCGTCGATGGCGCGGCCCACGACGTAATACGGCATGTCGGTATTGACTTCGCCGGCCAACTCGATGAAGCGAGTCGTGAGTTCATACTGACGCGCCCGCCAGGAGAGATAGAAAGGATCGATCGGAATGCAGTGCCCGCCCAGCCCGGGCCCGGGGTAAAAAGGCATGAATCCAAACGGCTTGCTGGAGGCCGCTTCAATGACTTCCCAAACATCGATCCCCATCCGATCAAACAAGATCTTCAGTTCGTTCACCATGGCGATATTCACGGAGCGAAAAATGTTTTCCAGCAATTTGGTGGCTTCGGCGGTCTCGCACGAGGAAACGACCCGCACCGACTTAAAAGCCGAGCTGTACAGGGCACTCGTCAACTCGGTGCACTCCGCCGTCAGGCCCGACACCACCTTGGGAATATCGTGGACGCCGAAATCGCGGTTGCCCGGATCTTCCCGCTCCGGCGAATAGCCCAGAAATAGCGTTTCGCCCACCCGCAGGCCGTGTTGCTCCAGCAACGGTTTCATCGTTTCACGGGTTGTGCCCGGATACGTCGTGCTTTCGAGCGCCACCAGCTGTCCGGGCACGAGGTGCGAAACGATCGTTTGACAGGTCGCCTCGATAAAACTCATATCGGGTTGTCGATTATCCGTCAACGGAGTCGGTACGCACAGCAAGACCGCATGCGCTTCATCGATGCGGGAGAAATCGGAGGTCACGTCCAATCGACCCGTGTCCAGCACCGACTGTATTTCCTCGTCGTCGATATGGCTCAGGTAGCTCCGGCCATGCTTCAACTCGGTCACTTTCTCCGAGTCGATATCGAAGCCCAGTAACCGAAAACCCTGGCGGACGAACAGCATTGCCAATGGGAGGCCGACGTATCCCATCCCGACAATACCGACGCGCGCCCGTCTACCGGCAATAATCTCCGTGGATATCGGTTGCTCTATCGGTTTGCCCATGGTTCATACCCGCGTATTTCAAACAGCTTCATCAGTGTACCTCAACCGGTAATTTCAAAAAGTCCGTGCAATGCCGGCGATCATGTGGGGGTAGGGTTGTCGAGCCCTAATCATTAATATTCTCGGCCGGGCGGCCGACGAAGTACCCCTGGCCGGCATCCACGTGAAGCCGCTCGAGCATCTCCCATTCCGACTCGGTTTCCACCGATTCGGCGATC